>NZ_JBFBBN010000038.1:0-94744 GCF_040682715.1 Amycolatopsis sp. NPDC051128
CATGTCCAGGAACGACTGACGGTTGCCGCCCTTGCCGGCACCGGCCGCGGGGGCCAGGCCCGCGTACTCCGCCACGACGCTGTCGGCGTAGGGCCTACGTGTGACCTGACTCACGCGTGCAGCAGGTCAGGGCTGGGACGCGTCGGTAGGGCGTGCATCCTCTGGGGAAGATCGTCGTCGCCGGACTGGCCTTGGTCGTCTTCGGCGGCACCGCCTACGGCTACGCAAACCTCCGTGCCCTCGACGAAGTTTCGCGCGACAACGTCATCGACGCCGGTGGCGAGGCGAAGCCGGGGGAGCACCCCGCCGACGGCTCGCTCGACGTCCTGCTCGTCGGACGGGACTCCCGGAGCGATCAGCAGGGCAGGCCGCTGCCGCCGGAAATGCTGCGTGAGCTGCGGGCCGGCGCCAACGGCGACGACCTCACCGACACCCTGATCGTGCTGCGGATCCCGAACGGCACCAAAGAGGTGAAAGCGTTTTCCATCCCCCGGGACAGCTACGTCTCGATGTCCGGCGGCAAGGGGAAGATCAACGGCGCGTTCGGGCGGGCGAAGGCCGGCGAGGCGCGCCGGCTGCGCACCGCGGGGGAGACCGACAAAGCGAAGATCGACAAGGCCGCCCTCACCGCTGGGCGGCGCGCGGCGCGGCAGGCGGTCGAAGACCTCACCGGCGTCAAGATCGACCACTACGCCGAAGTCAACCTGCTCAGCTTCTACGAGATCAGCAAGGCCATCGGCGGCGTCGACGTCTGCCTGAAGAAAGCCACGAAGGACGAGAACTCGGGCGCGGACTTCCAGGCCGGTCCCCAGCGCGTCTCGGGTGCGGACGCGCTCGCCTTCGTCCGGCAGCGCGACGGTCTCCCCGGGACCGACTTCGCCCGCGTCCGGCGGCAGCAGGTGTTCCTCGCCGGGCTGGCGCGGCAGGTGCTGTCGGCGGGCACGCTGGCCGACCCCGGGAAGCTCTCGGACCTCATCGACGCGGTGAAGCGCTCGGTGGTGCTGGACGATTCGTGGAATCTGCTCGACTTCGTCGCGCAGATGCGCGGGGTCAGCGGCGGTGGCATCCAGTTCGCGACGATCCCGGTCGTCAACCCGGACTACCGGTACAACCCGGACGACCGGCGGGCGACGGCGGTCCAGGTCGACCCGGCCGCGGTGAAGTCGTTCGCGGCGAGCCTGATCGGGACCGCGGCGCCGGCCGCCGCTCCGGTCATCGTCGACGTCGTCAACGCCGGCCCGCGTGAGGGGCTCGCGGCGAGCGTCGGCGAATTCCTGCGCGGCAAGGGGTTCACCCCCGGTACCCCCGGCGACACCGGTGCACGGCGGACGTCACTGGTCCGGTTCGGCGCCGACCTCAAGGAGCGCGGCGCCGAGGTCGCGAAGCTGCTGGGCGGGCTGACGACGCAGGAGTCGGCGGCGGTGCCGGCGGGGCACATCGAGGTCGTGCTCGGGACGGTGTACTCCGGCCCCGGCGTCGCGGGCGGTGGTGGGGCTCCCGCGGGGAACGCCGACGAGCCGATCACCTCGAACGGGGTCGTCTGCGTGAATTGATCGCGCGGGCGGCCGCGATCGATCATGGTCATTTCCACCCGGCTCCCGCGAAATGTGGGTCGGGATTTCCTTGATTTCCGCCCGGCCGGACCACGGTGGACCACCCGGGTCAGTGGTCTTGACGCTGCCGCACTGGTGAGGCAGGGTGCGGTGACCGGCGAGCGGCAGGACCGCGCGCCGGCCGGAAGGGTTCACCGGACCGGTGGCGACCCGGAAAGTCAATTTCAGGAAAAACGGAAAGTCCGGAATTTATGCGCAGCAGCATCGCCCGCGGGTGGTGGATCCTTCCGATACTCGCTTCGGCCGTCCTCTGCGCCGGGTGCCAGTCGGGGTCCGCTACGGCCCACTACCCCAACGCGATCGACGCCTGCCGGCTGCCCGGCCCGAACGCCCGGGACCAGCTCGCGCCGGGGACCGTCGAAATCCCGGCCGACGCCGTCAAGACCGCCGAGGCCAAGGTCGTGCCGCAGGACCGCGCCAGCGACGACAACGACCTCACCAGCTGCAAGCGCCTGTTCGCCCGCGACCTCGGCGGTGGGAAGCCCAACCTGCAGGACTACCGGGTCGTCACGATCGCCGTCGTGCGGTTCACCGGGTCCGACGGCGACCAGGCCGCCCTCAAGGCCAGCCAGCTCTTCACCGACGCGCTCGGCGACCACTCGGGCGTCCGGCTCGCCACCGGTGTCGGCGACGAGGCCGGGTTCTCCGAGGCGTGGGCCGCCGTGCGCACCGGGAACGTCGTGCTCGGCCTGGCCGTCGCCGACGGCGGCACCGAGGCTGCGCTGATCCCGCCCGCGACCCTCGACAACGTCCAAGCCGCGGTCACCGACATGGCGGGCACCCTGCAGCGGGACTTCAAGGGCTAAGTGGTTCGAGCCGCACCACGATGGCCTTCGACACCGGCGTGTTGGACTTGTCCGCCACGGAGTCCAGCGGCACCAGCGCGTTGGCCTCCGGGAAGTACGCCGCCGCGCAGCCGCGCGCCGTCGGGTAGGCGACGACCCGGAACGCCGGCGCGCGACGGTCCGGGTCGTCGCGCCACTCCGAGACCAGGTCCACGACGGCGCCGTCGGCCAGACCCAGCGCCGCCAGGTCGTCCGGGTTGACCAGCACCACGCGGCGGGCGTTCTCGATCCCGCGGTAGCGGTCCGACAGCCCGTAGATCGTGGTGTTGTACTGGTCGTGGCTGCGCATCGTCTGCAGCAGCAGCCTGCCGTCGGGCACGTGCGGGTACTCCAGCTCCGAGACCGTGAAGTTGCCCTTGCCGTTGGCGGTGCCGGTGAACTCGCGGGAGTCGCGCGGGGCGTGCGGCAGCACGAATCCGTCCGGCTCGCGGACCCGGCGGTTGTAGTCGGCGCAGCCCGGCACGACGCGGGAGATCCGGTCGCGGACCAGGTCGTAGTCGGTCTCGAACGTCCGCCACGGCACGGCGTGCCCGGCGCCGAAGAGCCGCTCCGCGAGCCGGCAGACGATCGCTACCTCGGAGAGCAGGTGCTCGCTCGCCGGCGCCAGCCGGCCGCGGGAGGTGTGCACCTGCGACATCGAGTCCTCGACTGTGACGAACTGCTCACCCGAGGCCTGGGTGTCCCGCTCGGTGCGGCCGAGCGTCGGCAGGATCAGCGCGGTGCGGCCGTGCACGACGTGCGACCGGTTCAGCTTCGTCGAGACGTGCACGGTGAGCGAACACGAGCCGAGTGCCTTCTCCGTCAGCTCCGAGTCCGGCGTCGCCGAGGCGAAGTTGCCGCCCACGGCGAAGAACACCTTGCCGCGGCCGTCGCGCATCGCGCGGATCGAGTCGACGGTGTCGAGGCCGTGCTCGCGCGGGACGTCGATGCCGAACTCGGCGGAGAGCGCGTCCAGGAACGACTGCGGCATCTTCTCCCAGATGCCCATCGTCCGGTCGCCCTGGACGTTCGAGTGGCCGCGGACCGGGCACAGGCCGGCGCCCGGCTTGCCGATCATCCCGCGCATCAGCGCCAGGTTCGCGATCTCCGAGATCGTCGGGACGGCGTGCTTGTGCTGGGTCAGGCCCATCGCCCAGCAGTAGATCGTGCGCCGCGAGGCCGCGATCATCCGCGCCACGCGCTCGATCTGCTCGCGCGGCAGGCCGGTCGCGCGCTCGACCTCCGGCCAGTCGATCTCCCGCAGGTGCTTCGCGTAGTCGTCGAAACCCTCGGTGGCCTGCTCGACGAACGCGCGGTCGATGATCGCGCCGGGCGCGTCGGCGTCCCACGTCAGCAGCAGGTGCCCGACGGCCTGGAACAGCGCGAGGTCGCCGCCGAGGCGGACCTGGGCGAACTCGTCGGCCAGCGGCGTGCCCTTGCCGACGAGGCCGCGGACGTTCTGCGGGTTCTTGAACCGCATCAGGCCGGCCTCGGGCAGCGGGTTCACCGCGATGATCTTCGCGCCGTTGCCCTTGGCCTCTTCCAGCGCGGAAAGCATCCGGGGATGGTTGGTGCCCGGGTTCTGCCCGACGACGACGATCAGGTCGGCCTTGTGGATGTCCGCGAGGCTCACCGAGCCCTTGCCGACGCCGGTGGTCGCCGACAGCGCCGCCCCGGAGGACTCGTGGCACATGTTGGAGCAGTCCGGCAGGTTGTTGGTGCCGAACGAGCGCACCAGCAGCTGGTAGAGGAACGCGGCTTCGTTGCTGGTGCGGCCCGAGGTGTAGAAGATCGCCTCGTTCGGGTCGGTCAGCGCCTGCAGCTCGCCCGCGACCAGCTCGAACGCGTCGTCCCAGGAGATCGGCTCGTAGTGCGTCGCGCCTTCGCGCAGCACGAACGGCTCGGTGATCCGGCCCTGCTGGCCCAGCCAGTAGTCGGTCTTCTTCTTGAGGTCGCCGATCGGATGCGCGGCGAAGAACTCCCGGCCCACACGCCGTTTCGTGGCTTCCTCGGCGACGGCCTTGGCGCCGTTCTCGCAGAACTCGGCCAGCTTGCGATGCTCGCCGTCGATCTCCCGGGGCTCCGGCCACGCGCAGCCGGGGCAGTCGAAGCCCTCGCGCTGGTTCAGCAGCCGCAGCGCCTTGATCGTCCGGCCGGTCCCCATCTGCTCGACGCTGCGCGCCAGCGACACGGCCACGCCGGGAATCCCGGCCGCCCAGCCCTTCGGCTTGCCCACCTCGAGGCGGGTCTCGTCCACGTCCTGCGACGGCGCTTCACGGGTCATGCGTTCATCGTGCGCCTCGACGACCACCGACGCGAACCAGGGGGTGGGTCTCAGTCCGGGCAGCCGTCGAGGGTCGGCACCGGGTACTTCGGGTCGTAGTAGCCCGGCGCGTCCCGGTCTCCGCCGGTGGCCGGGCCGGACGGCGGGTTCGCGTACCCGGGCGCCAGATAGCCCTCCTTGGCGGCGGCGCAGCCGACCGCCGAGACCGCGCTGCTGCCGCTGTCGAGCCAGAGCCCGTGGCTGGTCTTCGCGAAGCCGGAACCGCCGCGGACCACGAAGACCCGGTCCACGCGCACGAAGCTGACGATCTCGCTCGGGCTGGTCAGCGTCTCGGGATGGACCTGGTCGAAGGCGTAGGCGACGACGTACTTCGCGTCGACGGCCAGCTCGCCGGGCTTCTCGCCGGCGCGCGCGGTGAGCGTGCCGAACGTGCGGGGTCCCGCGTCGAGCAGGTGGTAGCCGTCGGCGATCTCGGTCAGGTACGAGGCGAAGCCGCCGTCGTCCTTCGACGGCTTCCGCGCGAGCACCGGGGCCAGCTGTTCGCGCTCGTCCGCGGCGAACAGCCGGAGGAAGGCCTGCGGATCGTGCCGGTAGAGCACGGCGGGGTCGAGCCCTGCGGCCACGATGGCCTGCTTGACCTGCGCGTAGGCGTCCGCGACCGCCTCGGCCTTGAAGGCGCCGACCGCGGCCGCGGCGGGCGAGGTGATGCCGTCGATGCCCTTCGGCCAGGTGTCGGCGGGAGTGTGCGCGAACGGCCGGGCCAGGTCGACGTGGGCGACGTCCGGCACCGAGGTCGGGTTCGGCGGCGCGGCGTCCTGGACCGGCGACCGGCGCCCGACCAGGACGATCGCCGTCGTCGTCACGCCGAGGATCGCCAGGAGCACGGCGAACACCCACCAGCGCCGCCGGGGCTTCCGGGCCGCGCGCCGCTGCTGCTTGCGGAACTGCTTGCGGTCCTTCTTCGACCCGAGCCAGGCGTCCTTCTGGGCGTGCTTGCGCCACTCCGGGTCCGCGAGGTCCGGGTGCGAATCGAGCAGGTTGTCCTCGTCCACGTGCTTCCCCCAAGGTCGACGACTGGTCATCGACAGCGGCGGACGAGCGTTACACGGCTAGCCGAACAGGAACAGCACGTCCTCGTTGACGCCGACGCCCTGGATCTGGTGCACGATGACGGCCGCCGCGACCAGGCCGGCCACGAGCAGCAGGGCCAGCACGCCCGGCCAGCGGCTTCGCCCCGGCTGCTGGTAGCCGCCCGTGCGGCGCTCACGCTTGCGGCGCTTCTTCAGGTCCTTCTTCGCGCCCAGCCAGGCGTCCCGCTGGGCGTGCTTCTGCCAGTCCGGGTTCATCAGGTCCGGGTGCGTCTCGAGGCGCCGGTCGTCCGGATCCTGCGGCTGCTGAGGCTCTGCCATCCCGAGTGCCTTCCCCCTGGGTGACCCGCCGTGACGGGTTCGTAGACTTGTCCATTGTGACCGAGAACGCTCCGCAGCAGACCACCGACCTTCCGGGTGCCTGGGACCCGGCCGCCGAGGAAGCACCGATGTACGACCGCTGGGTAGCGGCCGGGTACTTCACGGCCGACGCCTCGTCGGGGAAGCCGCCGTTCTCGATCGTACTGCCGCCACCGAACGTCACCGGTTCGCTGCACATGGGGCACGCCCTCAACCACACCCTGATGGACGCGATGAGCCGCCGCCGTCGCATGCAGGGCTACGAGGTGCTGTGGCTGCCGGGCATGGACCACGCGGGCATCGCGACCCAGAACGTCGTCGAGCGGCAGCTGGCCGGCGAGGGCCTTTCGCGCCACGACCTGGGCCGCGAGAAGTTCGTCGAGCGCGTCTGGGAGTGGAAGGCCGAGTACGGCGGCAAGATCCTCGGCCAGATGAAGCGCCTCGGTGACGGCGTCGACTGGTCCCGCGAGCGGTTCACCATGGACGAGAACCTGTCCAAGGCCGTCCAGACGGTGTTCAAGAACTTCTACGACGCGGGCCTGATCTACCGCGCCGAGCGGATCATCAACTGGTGCCCGCGCTGCCAGACGGCGCTGTCGGACATCGAGGTCGACCACAACGACGACGACGGCGAGCTCGTCTCGATCCGCTACGGCGACGGCGACAACGCGATCGTGGTGGCCACCACCCGCGCCGAGACGATGCTGGGCGACACCGCGGTCGCCGTCCACCCGGACGACGAGCGGTACGCGCACCTGGTCGGCACCGAGGTCGAGCTGCCGCTCACCGGCCGCCGCATCCCGATCGTGGCCGACGAGCACGTCGACCCGGCGTTCGGCACCGGTGCGGTCAAGGTCACCCCGGCGCACGACCCCAACGACTTCGAGATCGGCAGGCGGCACGACCTGCCGATGCTGACGATCATGAACGAGCGCGCCGAAATCACGGTGAAGGGGCCGTTCGAGGGCCTGGACCGGTTCGAGGCGCGGCCCGCGGTGGTCGCGGCGCTGCGTGAACTGGGCCGGATCGTCGCCGAGAAGCGGCCGTACGTGCACGCCGTCGGGCACTGCTCGCGGTGCGACACGGTCGTCGAGCCGCGGCTGTCGCTGCAGTGGTGGGTCAAGGTCGCGGAGCTGGCCAAGCTGGCCGGCGACGCGGTCCGCGACGGCCGGACGAAGATCCACCCGCCGGAGCTGGGCAAGCGGTACTTCGACTGGGTCGACAACATGCACGACTGGACGATTTCGCGCCAGCTGTGGTGGGGGCACCGGATCCCGGTCTTCTACGGCCCCGACGGCGAGGTCGTCTGCGTCGGCCCGGACGAGCGGCCGCCGTCGGGTGACGGCTGGACGCAGGACCCGGACGTGCTGGACACCTGGTTCTCCTCCGGCCTGTGGCCGATGTCGACGCTGGGCTGGCCTTCTTCGTCCGACGATCTGGCGAAGTTCTATCCGACCAGTGTTCTGTCGACCGGTTACGACATCCTGTTCTTCTGGGTCGTCCGGATGATGATGTTCGGCGTGCACCAGATGGACGGCAAGCCGCCGTTCGACCACGTCTACCTGCACGGTCTCATCCGCGACGCGCAGGGCAAGAAGATGTCCAAGTCGCGCGGCAACGTGATCGACCCGCTCGAGTGGATGGACGCCTACGGCGCCGACGCCACCCGGTTCACCCTGGCCCGCGGCGCGAACCCGGGTGCGGACATGGCGCTGGCCGACGAGTGGGCGGCCGGTTCCCGCAACTTCTGCACGAAGCTGTGGAACGCCACGAAGTTCGCGATGATGAACGGGGCTTCGGTGGCTTCGCCGCTGCCTTCTTCGTCGGAGCTGACGGAGGCGGACCGCTGGATCCTCGGCCGCCTCGGCGCGCTCGTGTCCGAAGTGGACGTCCTGTTCGAGGACTTCCAGTTCGCGAAGGTGGCGGGCGCGCTCTACCAGTTCACCTGGAACGAGCTGTGCGACTGGTACCTGGAGCTGGCGAAGGTCCAGCTGTACCAAGGGGATTCCTCGCGGGTTTCGTCGACGCGGGCGGTGCTGGGCCACGTGCTGGACACGGTGCTGCGGTTGCTGCACCCGTTCATCCCGTTCATCACGGAGAAGCTCTGGACGGCGCTCACCGGCGGCGAGTCGCTGGTGGTCGCCGCCTGGCCGGTGCCTTTCGAGGGCTACGCGGATTCTTCGGCCGACGCCCGCATCGCGGACGTCCAGAAGCTGGTGACGGAGATCCGCCGCTTCCGCGCGGACCAGGGCCTGAAGCCGGGCCAGAAGGTGGCGGCCCGCCTAGCGGGTTACGCGGGTGGCCACGAGCCGGCGATCCGTTCGCTCGTCCGGCTGACCGAGCCCGAAGAGGGCTTCGCGGCGAGCGCGTCGCTGGAGGTGGCTCTGGCGGACGCCGTGGTGACGGTGGAACTGGACCTCTCGGGAACGGTCGACGTGGCGGCCGAGCGCAAGAGGCTGGAGAAGGACCTGGCGGCGGCCCGGAAGGAGCTGACCCAGACGGAGGCGAAGCTCGGCAACGAGGCATTCATCGCGAAGGCCCCGGAGCAGGTCGTGGCCAAGATCAAGGCCCGCAAGGAAACGGCGGTCGCGGACATCGACCGCATCACCGCGCGCCTGGCGGCGCTCCCGGCTTCCTGAGAAGTAGACGACGGCCCGGCACTTTCCCGTGAAAGTGCCGGGCTTTCGTTTCGCGGCCGTCAGCGCGCCGCGGCACCGGCCAGTGTTTCCTTGAACTCCGCCAAGCTGATGCAGGAAGCGTCGATGAGCCAGCCGAGGTACGCCACCGAGTCGTCCTTGGTCTCCCGGAACGATTCGATGCCCTCGTAGATCAAAGTGACGCCGTAGCCTCGGTTGTAGGCGTCGACGGACGTGAAGCGGAGGCACACGTCGGCCGAGTAGCCGACGATGTACAGGTGTTCACAGCCGGTGCCGCGGAGGACGTCGTCGAGGTTGGTGTTGTAGAAGCCACTGAACCGCCGCTTCTCGACCACGAGGTCGTGGGGTTTGACGACGAGGTTGTCGACCACCTGAGCCAGGTCGCCGTCCTGAACCAGGTTCGAACACCAGCTTTGGCTGTCGTGCTGCCACGCTCGAGGCCAGTCGACGCGATCTTCACGGTAGCGCGTCACCACATGAATGACCGGCAGGTCGGCCTGCCTGCCGATGTCGACGATCTCGCTGCAGTGTTTCGCCAAAGCCTGCTCGTCCACCTGCGGGTTCTCTTCAAAGAAGAACTTCTGCATATCGATGACGACCAGTCCGCTCTTCTTCATCGTAGAACACACTTTCTGTCGTTGTGTCTTCTTATGGCTGAAGCAAGGATCTGAAGAGTGGGATCCAGAAGGTTGAGGAGTGCGATGGATTGCTTTGGGGCGAGCTCCTTCCGGTCGCCGAACGGGCATTCCTGTTCGAAGTTCAGGTTGAGTACGCCTACCGCGCGTGCGGGATCTTCCTCTGGGGTGAGGACGGCGATCGCCAGCAGTGAGGCGAACGAGCATTCTTCTCGCCAGTAGTCGTACCGCTGTTCGACTTCTTTCAGCACTCTCGGTGGGAGATTGTATTCGGGACCTTCGTAGAGACCCTGAAATGACGATATGTAGTCCAGGCCGCAGGAGATGAACGCATTCGCACTGCCGCGCCAAGGGGTGTTGTTCACCTTGATCGGTATGATCGTCGGCGGGCCGGTTCGTCGTGTGCTGCTGAACAGAACCTGGAGCCCGCCATCGTAGGTCACCCCGTCGATCAACCGGCGGGAAGATTTGGTTTCCTCCGGTTGGACCGGGATCATCACGTCGAGCCAGCCGAGGTGGGTGCAACCCAGCTTCTTGATCAGAGCGGCGAGTGATACGAGCAGATCTTCGATCTCTCGCTGGCGGAACGTCCCGCTGGTGACCGTTTCAAGATGACATTGGACGCATCGAAGGTATTCCCCGGAGATCAGCTCGAGTATCCCGCCGGGGTCGGCGATATCATTCTCGGTCTGCGAGATCGCAAGCCCGGCGTTGTTGTCCCGTGCGCTGTGTAGATATCTGAGTGATATTCTTTCTTCCGGCGTCATCGCCTGGAAGTCGGTGAAGTCGAGAAGCGTGCACGGCTCAGTGTCGTAGAGTTGCGCCAGAATCGAAAGAGTCTTGTGGGTGGGTTTGACTCCGCCGTTGGGCCACGCTTCGTAGTCGCATATCCGTTTGCCGGACATGGGTGCTCGGGGACTGCCGAGGACGCGGTTGTAGTGACCGGCTGCTTCGTCTTGGGTCCAGCCGTGCGCGTGTCGCCAAGCTTGCCGCGGACGATAACCCCAGCGGGTGGCGAACTCGCGTGCCACCTGCTCGATGGGGGAGCCCGCCCGGCTCATCTGGCGCCGTAGCTGTTCGCGCGCGGATCTTGTACAGTGCTGATCATCCCTCATGCGTGACCGGCTCAGGGTGCTCGGCGACGCGCCGGCGAGTTCCTTGCCCGGGCCTCTGGTGTGGGGCGCACACGCATCACCCTTCCTGCATGGGGTGTCTGACGACACTACCGGCGGCCGTGCGCTGCCGGTACCCAGCATTGGGGCTAAATCCAGGGTTGCCGGGCGTTTTCGCAGTTCGGGCGTCCGCCGAGTGGCAAACGAAAACTCCTCAGAACTGGCCGTGCGACTTGGAACGGCGAAGGTGCATCGTGGAGATCCGCTGGCGGGTAACGCGCGAAGCGCGCTTTGGGAGGTTTCGATGAGTAGCACGCTGGTTGTCCTGCTGCCCCTGGTGATCGCGTTCTGGGCGGGTCGACTGTATCAATGGGTTCGGGATGCGAGAAACGTACTCAGGTCGGGGCGGTACGCAGGAAACGGAAGGAAATGAACTCGCTGTCACCGTGGTGCGGAGCTGATTCGCTCGAGTGGGGTGTGGTCCCTGCCAATGGTCGGGCGAGGCGGTGACTGACAGCATGTATCGGGACTCGCTCGGGCCGGCGTCGGCTGTGGTGGCATCGGGTCGACCTGGGGTTGTGCTGATGCGCCCGGTGGCAGCTGCTCGCTCGAACTGATGAACCTGTGGGTCGCCTTGCACACGCACCTCCCGAAGCCCGCGTCAGCTCTAGGTCGTGCGAAGAGTCGATTCGGTTACATGATCGGACAGCGAGAGCGCGCCGGACGAGTCGTCGCGCGACGGCGTCGCCTCGGATGATTGCCGGGCAGTGTTGCCGTCGGGCACCCAGGGCTCAGCCGGCTTCGGTCGCCCGCGCGGCTTCGATCAGGGCCACCAGTTCCGGGGTCACCCGCCGGTCCGCGGGCGTCGCCAGGTACGCCCGCATCCGCGGTGAAGGATTCTTCAAGGGCCGGAACACCACGCCCGGTGCCGGCAGCAGGTTGGCGTGCGCCCGGTAGAACACCGTCCAGTGTGGACGGCCGAAACCGAGCGTGCCCAGCGTGTCCTGTGCGGTGGTGAACTCCTTGCCCAGCAGAGGCTCGAACCCCGCCTCCCGGCACGACGCGAGCACCAGCTCGTACAACGGCCGGTTCCGCTCCGGCGAACTCAGCCGGGCCGGGAGGGTGGCCAGATCCGCGAACGAAACAACCTCGGCGGAAGCCAGCGGGTGGGCGGCGGGCAGCGCCACCAGCACCTCGTCCGTCCACAAGGGAGTTAAGTCGAGGCCTGAAGAAGGCCACCTGCCGCGGACGATGGTCGCGTCGAGGGAGCCGTCCCGCACGCGCTGCAGGCGCTGGGCCGTCGGCGCGTGCACCAGCTCCAGCTGTGCCTCCGGCAGCAGCCGCGTGAACGAGCGCAGGAGGCGGTCCAGCCGGTCGCCGAGGCCTTCGCTCGTGCCCAGCCGCACCGAGGCCGCGGGGGCGCGGAACTCCGTCACCGAATCCGCCGCGCGGTCCGCCGCCGCGAGCACCGCCCGCGCGTGCGGCAGGAACCGCTGCCCGGCTTCGGTGAGCGACACACTGCGCGTGGTCCGGCCGAACAGCGAGACGCCCAGCTCCCGCTCCAGCCGCCGCACCTGCTGGCTCACCGCCGGCTGGACGATGTGCAGCCGCTCGGCCGCGCGCCCGAAGTGCAGCTCCTCCGCGACCGCGAGGAAGTACCGCAGCTGTCTCAGCTCCACAGCGACCCCATTCATCAGCTTTCGTGATGAGTGTAGGAGCGGGCCGCTCATTGGCGCACGGCCGTCCGAAAGGTTGGCTCAAGGGCGGAAAGCGAAAGGAAAACGCATGCCCTACCTGGACGTCCGCGGTATCCGCCTCCACTACGAAGACGCCGGCGCCGGCCCGGCGCTGCTGTTCCTGCACGGCTGGGGGAGCAGCGGCCGCGTCTGGCGGTCGTGCCTGCCCGACCTCGTCCGCGACCACCGCGTCGTCACCCTCGACTGGCGCGGTTGCGGCCGCTCGGACCACCCGGCCGACGGCAACACCATCGACGGCGTCGCCGCCGACGTCGCCGCCGTGATCGAAGCGCTGGAGATCCACCCCACCGTCGTCGGGTCCTCGATCGGCGGGGTCTTTGCCACCGAGCTGGCCCTGGCCCGCCCCGATCTGGTCGAGCGAGTGGTCGCCGTGGACAGCCCCGGCTACTGGCCGGGCACCGGCATGCGCGAAACGGTGCACAGCCTGCGGGAACGCCTCGTCGACGACCGCGTCGGCACCATCTCCGGCTGGGTGCCGGGCTGGTTCGGCCCGCGCGCCGCGCCCGGGCTGGTCGACTGGACCGTCCGCCAGCTGCTCGACTCGGGCGTCTACATCGACGAACTGTTCACCGAGGCGACGACGTACGACCCGCGCCCGCGGCTCGGGAAGCTGACCGTGCCGATCGACTACCTGCACGGCGAGCTGGACGCCCAGATCCCCCTGGAAGTCCCGCGCGCGTGCGCGGCGGTCACGCCCGGTGCCCGCGTGCACGTCATCGCCGGCTGCGGGCACATCCCGCACCAGGAAGACCCCCGCGCGTTCACCGCCGCGCTGCGGACCATCGCCGCCTGAAGGAGACGAATTCATGCCCACGGTCCCCGTGACCCTCGGCGGCGGCGAAGCCGTCGTCCACTACGACCGGACCGGCGCCGGCCCCGCGCTGCTCCTGCTGCACGGCACCGCCGCCTCCCGCGAGCAGTGGGGGCCCTTGACCGCGCTCGCCCGCGAGCGGTTCACCGTGCTGGCCCCGGACTTCTCCGGCTCGGGCCGCACGACCGACCACGGCGGCCCGGTCGACGTCGCCGATCTGGCCGCCGAAGCACTGGCCGTGCTGGACCACGCCGGAGCCGCCGAAGCCCACGTCGCCGGGCACTCGCTCGGCGGCGTCGTGGCGGCGCACCTGGCCGGCACCCACCCGGACCGGGTTCGCTCGGCCGTGCTGCACGCGGCCTGGCCGGTGACCGACGTCCGGCAGGACGCCGAGTTCCGGTACTGGCTGGACCTGCTGGAACAAAGCGAAGCCACCTTCGCCCGCATGCTCCCGCTGATGGCCTTCGGCCCGCGCTACTGGGACCGGGCCACCGCCGAGGCCAACGAACAGCTGGTCAAGACGCTCACCGAGGTGATCGAGCCCGGCGCGGCACGGCAGATCGAGACCGACCGCGGTGTCGACCTGCGGCCGGTGCTGGGCTCGATCACCGCGCCGGTGCTGGTGCTCGGCAGCGCGCACGACCGGTTGATCACGCCGGCGCAGCAGCGGGAGCTGGTCGCCGCGATCCCGGACGCGCGAGCCGCCTGGATCGACGCGGGCCACGGCGCCCCGGGAGAGCTGCCGGACGAGTTCGCCCGGCTGGTGCTGGATTTCGTGAGTGAACAGGCCCGCGGCTGACCGGAAGTCTCCGAAAGCGCACCGGGCCGGGTCAGCGCAGGGACTTGAGGACGACCGCGGCCACGCCCGCCATCCCCGCCTTGACCGGGTGGTAGGCGGCCGCGGCGAACACGTTCTGGTTCTTGCCGTTGATCCACGCCGAGCCGCCGCGTGCGCAGGCGTCGTGCCCGCGGGACGGGCCGAAGGTGTCCACGAATCCGGCGGCACTGTGGGAAGCCGCGTCTTCCAGGGCCTGGTTCAGGTCTCGCTCGACGCGGTTCAACCAGGCGTAGTCGCCGTTGGCGAACGGCAGGACTTTCGGGCAGTAGCCGCTCTCCGGCGCGATCCGCGGGTAGCCGACGACGAGCACCCGCGCGCGGGGCGAACGCTGGTGGATCGCGGCCAGCGCGGCCTCGATCCGCGGCTCGATGGTGGTGATGGCCGTCTTCACCGTGTCGACGCCGTTGCTCGTGAAGTGCCTTTCGCAGGGATTTCCGGCCGGGTCGCCCGCCCGCAGCCTCGGGCACGTCGAGATCAGCCGGCCGAAGACGGCGAAGTCGTTGCCGCCGATGCCGAGGGTGACCAGGTCGGTGTCCAGGCGCAGGGCGCGCAGCTGGGGCGCGTTGGTCCCGTTGAAGGGCACCCGCTGGGGCCGGGTCAGGTTGGTCGTGTCGGCGCCGGCGCAGCTGACGTCGGTGAACTCGCCGACGTGGAGCCCGGCCGACACGACCGACGGGTAGTTCGCCGTCGACCGCCCGCAGCCGAGCGGGTCGAACCGCTGGGCCGGGATGAACGGCCCGGAGGTGTACGAGTCGCCGAGGGCGACGTAGTGGTGGAACCGGTCCGCCGCCGACGCGGCCGCCGCGGTGGTGGTGGTGACGAGCATGGCTGCCGAGAAGACAGCGACGAGCAGCCGGGTGATGCGCATTGAGACCCCGTTCTGTGCCGGAAACGCTCCTTCCACATCTAGCGAGCGCCGGGCGGCTCGGGGGCGGACTTCACCCGCCAGTGGTGTCAATCCCGGCGAAGTCAGCCTTGCTCACGGTAAGTGATCAAGGTGCGCCAGAACAGCAACGGCCGGACCGTGCTCCCGGGCAGCAGCCGGGCCGACGCGCGCCGCACCTCGGCCAGCGTCGGGTAGTCGTCGACGACCGGGGCCTTCAGGCCGTCCTCCGGCCCGCCGTTCAGCCGTTCGCCGGCGTAGACGACCAGCCGCGCTAGCGCGTTGACCGGGACCGCGGCGAGGGTTCGCGCCCAGTCCGCGGGTGAGCTCGGTCTCGCCAGGCCGAGCACCACGAGCACCCCGCCCGGCACCAGCGCGCGGCGCAGCTTGGCGACCGTCTCGAACGGCATGTGGTGCAGGGAGGCGAGGCACGAGACGTAGTCGTAGTGCGCCTCGGGCAGGGTGTCGGTGGTGACGTCGGCCTGCCGGTAGACGATCTTGCCCGGACCCGGCGAACCCAGGCCCGCCGCCGCCTCGACCATCGCCGCCGAGACGTCGACCGCCTCCACCGCCATGCCGGTCGCGGCCAGCCGCCGTGCGAACCGGCCGGTGCCGCAGCCGACGTCCAGCGCGATCCCCGGCCCCGGCGGCAGCAGGTCCAGCAGCAGCGGGTGGTAGTGGTCGTTGTGGTTGAACGGCATGCGTCGAGAGTGCCACCTCCGCACGCACGTAGACTCGGAACGCAAGCCGAATCCCCAGGCCGGAGGAGAATCAGTGCCGCAAGATGAGACAGGTCGCAGGCCGGACCTGTCGGATCTGGACAGTTTCGCGGGTGTCGACGAGCTGGGTGCCCAGGGGTACGAGGACTCGGACGACCACGACCCGGAGCTGGACGCGCGGGACACCGCGTTCGACGTGGGCGGCGGCTCGCGCGGCGGGATCGGCGGCGTCGGCCAGCTGGGCGACAACCTCGCCACCGGTCCGGTGCCCGACCTGAGCGTGCCCGAGGACGCGGAGCTGCACGAGCTCGACGACCAGGGCGAACCCGAGGCGTACGGCAGCCCGGACGGGCCCGAGGCGCGGCGCGAGCTGATGGCCGTCGAGGCCGAGCTGAACCAGCGCTGGCCGGAGACGAAGATCGAGCCGTCGCTGACCCGCATTTCGGCGCTGACGCAGCTGCTCGGCGAGCCGAACCGCGGCTACCCGGTGCTGCACGTGGCCGGCACGAACGGCAAGGGCTCGACGGCCCGGATGATCGACGCGCTGCTGACCCGGATGGGCCTGCGCGTCGGCCGCTACACCAGCCCGCACCTGCAGCTGGTCACCGAGCGGATCGCGCTCGACGGCCGCCCGATCTCCGCCGCGCGCTACGCCGAGCTGTGGCACGACATCGCGCCGTACGTGTCCATGGTGGACGGTGCCGCCGCGGACGGCGTCGCGATGAGCAAGTTCGAGATCCTCACCGGGATGGCGTTCGCGGCGTTCGCCGACGCGCCGGTGGAGGCGGCCGTGCTCGAAGCGGGCCTGGGCGGCGCCTGGGACGCCACGAACGTCGCGGACGCCGACGTCGCGGTCATCACGCCGATCGGGATCGACCACGTCGAGTACCTCGGCCCCGACATCCTCGGCGCGGCGCGCGAAAAGGCGGGCATCATCAAGGCCGGCTCGGTCGCGGTCATCGCCGAGCAGGACCCCGAAGTGCAGAAGGTGCTGCTGGAACGCGCCGTCGAGGTCGACGCCGCGGTCGCCCGCGCGGGCAGCGAGTTCGGCGTCCTCGAGCGTGAGATCGCCGTCGGCGGGCAGATGCTGAAGCTGCAGGGCCTCGGCGGGGTGTACGACGAGATCTTCCTGCCGCTGCACGGCGCGCACCAGGCCGCGAACGCCGCGCTCGCGCTGGCCGCGGTCGAGGCGTTCTTCGGCGCGGGCAAGGACAGGCAGCTGGTCATCGAGGCCGTGCGCGAGGCGTTCGCCGAGGTCGAGACCCCGGGACGGCTCGAGCGCGTCCGCGCGGCGCCCACCGTGCTGCTCGACGCGGCGCACAACCCGCACGGCGCCCGCGCGCTCGCCACGACCGTGGCCGAGGAGTTCGCCTTCCGCCGCCTGGTCGCGGTGGTCGGCGTGATGGCCGAGAAGGACGCCCACGGCATCCTCGACGCACTGGAGCCGGTGGTCTCGGACATCGTCGTGACGCGCAACTCCTCGCCCCGCTCGATGCCGCTGGAAGAGCTCAACGAGCTGGCGATCTCGGTGTTCGGCGAAGACCGCGTCGTCGCCGAGACGGACCTGGAGACGGCGCTCGAGACGGCGATCGCGCTGGTCGAGAGCAGTGACGACCCCGACGAGCCGCTCGCCGGCGGTGGTGTGCTCGTCACCGGGTCGGTGGTCACCGCCGGCGAGGCGCGCACGTTGTTCGGAAAGGAGCCGGCGTGAGCGAGCAGGCCCCCAAGCCGAAGGACCCGATGAAGGGCTTCCGCGGCGTGATGTCGGGGACGCTGATCATGGAGGCGATCACGGTCGCCCTGGCGCTGCCGGTGGTGAACAAGCTCGGCGGCGGGATCAGCACGGTCACCGGCTGGACCGTGATCGGCGTGGCCGTCCTGCTGATCGTGACGTGCGGCTTCGTGAAGCGGCCGTGGGCGGTGCCGCTGATCCTCGGGCTGCAGGTCGTGCTGATCGCGCTGGTGTTCTGGCTGCCGGCGATCACGGTGCTGGGCGTGCTGTTCCTGGCGGTCTGGCTGTGGCTGCTGTGGCTGCGCCGGGACGTCGCCCGCCGCATGGCGGCCGGCACCCTGGCGAGCCAGCAGCAGCCCCAGCCCTGACTCACCGCAGCACGACGACCCGCAGCGCGGGGGAGCGCAGGATGTCCGGCTCGCAGAAGCGTTCCTTCACCCATTCACCCCGGCTGTACAGCTTCGTCTGGTCGCTGAAGTACGGCGAATTCGGGTTCGCCGACTGCGAATACGTCAGCACCGTCGAGGAGTCCGGGCACGCGTGCCCGCTGAACCCGACCACCTGGACGTAGCTGGACCCGTGCCGGATCTCGGTGTTTCCGCGCGCCGGGTCCCACACCGGCGTCATCACGTTGAGCACGCCGAGGAAACCCTGCGCGCCGTGGATCGGGATGCGCTCGCCGTCGCGTGTGACGGTCTGGCCGTCCCGCAGCGGAGCGTCGGGCGCGAGTCCCGCTGCGCGCAGCTCCACCAGCGCGTCCCCGAACGCCTTCTGGACTCCGGCGTCGGCCGTGTTGAGGGTGTTCGGCGTGGTCAGCGGCGCCTTCGGGTCGAACGGCACCGAAAAGCGCCGCACCCCGCCGAGCCGGCCGGCGAACCGCTGGAACAGCAGCGAGCCGCGCGTGTCGAGCGTGTACGTGTGGTCCCAGTTCGCCAGCGCCGCGCACGCCGGCCCGACCGGCACCGGGCCGGTCGACGACGGCGCCTGGCCGCCGGGGAACGACGCGCAGAGCTTCGCCAGATCCGCGGCCGTCAGGTCCGCGAGCAGGCTGTGGTCGGCGAAGAGCAGCTTCTTCATCGACTCCGTCGTGAACCCGCCCTTTTCGGCCGCGAGCAGCGCTTCCCGCGTGCGGGGCGAGCGCTCGGTGCCGATGTCCCCGACGATCGACGGGTAGCCGGTGATCGGGGCGCGAGCGTTCGCCAGCCAGGCGCTGTCGTTCGCGTTCAGCTCGTAGTCACGGCGTTGCTGCTGCGGCAGCCGCGACGGCGCGAAGATGCCCGGTTCGAGCGCCCCGGGGTCGGAACCCCACTGGCACGAGGACTTCGCACCGTCCAAAATGGCCAGTCCGACCTCCGGGAACGTCTGCTGCCCCAGAGGAGTGCCGCACGTCTTCGCCAGCTCGTCGGTGACGTGCGGGACGACCTGGATGTCGGCGTAGAGCGCGTTGCCCGCCCGGTCGGTGGCGATGGTGTTGACCCACGGCACGCCCTGGGTGGTGCTCAGCGCGCGGACGACGTCGGCCGTGCTGCGCGCCCGGTCGAGCTCGAGCCAGGTGTTCAGCCCGCGCAGGTTGGTGGCGTTCGCGTCACGTACCGCGTACGCCGATTTCGCCGTCCACGGCAGCGGAATGCCCTGGAAGTCGCCGACCACCGGCCCGTACCGCGTCGACCAGAACGTCTGGTGGGCCGGCCGCAGCGAACCGTCGATCTGGCGGACCTGGACCGTGACGTCGCGGGCGGTCATCTTCTCGGGCCGGCCGTCGACGAGGTAGGTCGTCGGGTCGCCCGCCTTCAAGGGCACCTCGAACAGGCCGAACGTGACGGGTGTGGACACGGTGTGCGTCCACGCCGCGTCGGCCGTGTGCCCGATCATGATGAACGGCATGCCGAGCAGGCTCGCGCCGGCGACGTCGAACCGGCCGGGGATGGTCAGCTGGCTCTGCCAGAACCGGCGGCCGTCGTGCCACGGGTAGTGCGGGTTGCCGAGCAGCACGCTGCCCCGGCCCGCCGCGGTGCCGTCCGCGCCGATCGCGATGCCGTTGCTGCCGAGCCCGCTGCCGCCGAGCGCCTGCCGGACGCCGTCGGCGAGCTGCCCGGCCGTGCCAGGTGCCGGAGCCGAGCCTGTCGGCGGCGCGGTGAACAGGCCTTCGGTGACGACGCCCTGGCCGCCGGTGATCGCGATGGCGTAGTAGTGCCGGTAGAAGTCCTGCTCGGTGATCGGCCGGACCCAGCCGGCGCCGCGGCAGGCGGGGTCGGAGATCCCGGCCCGGCCGGTGCGCGCGAGGTAGGCGTTGAAACCCTTGACGTAGCCGGACACGAGCTGCCGGACCTCGGGCCGCGGGCCCTGCGGCGCGGGTCGCGCGGCGAGCCGGTCGACCACGCCGGAGTCGTTGATCTGCTGGAAGAACAGGTCGCTGTGCAGGTTGCTCCCGGCCTCGGACAGCGACGGGTAGCCGCCGCCTTCCGGGCCGAAGTACCGCGACCGCTGCGCGCTCACCGTCAGGTAGATGTTCGCCAGCTCGCAGACGTTGTCGGTCGCCGCCGCGAAGCCGTATCCGTAGCCGAGACCGGCGAAGTCCGGGGCGACGATGTGCGGGATGCCGTGTTCGGTGTAGCGGAGGAGGGCTTTCGCGCCGTCTTCGCCGGCCGAGGCGACCCCGGCGCCGAGGGCGGTCACCGAGAGCGCGGCCGTGAGCACGGCCAGAACCTTCCTGAAGAATGCCATTCGTACCCCCTTGTCGTGATCGTCAGGCTACCGATGGCGATCAGCCCCGGGCATGGGGGAAATCCCTGGTATCCGTTCATCCGCGCGCAAACCGGCGTTGGCCGGGACGGGATAGAAACCGCGCATGACCGAACCGACCCACCCTTCCCGCCGCACGCTCTTCAAGGCCGGTCTCACCGGTGCTTCCGCGGTCGCCGCCGGCCTCGTGCTGCCGTCCAGGGCGTTCGCCGCGGTTCCGCTCGTCCGCCGCGACCGGCCCGTGCTCACCCACGGCGTCCAGTCCGGGGACGTCACGCCGGATTCGGCGATCGTGTGGTCGCGCGCCGACCGGCCGTCGCGGCTGGTCGTCGAAATCGCGCCCGACGCGTCGTTCCGGCACGCTCGCCGCGTGCCCGGCCCGCTGGCGGGCCCGGACAGCGGTGGCACGGGCCGGGTGCGCGTCGCCGGTTTGCGGCCCGGCACCGGATACCACTACCGCGTGACGGCGGAGGCGCTCGACGGGCGCGCCACGAGCGAGCCGCTGACCGGCCGGTTCGCCACCGCGCCGGTGGGCCGCCGCGACACCCGGATCCTGTGGTCCGGGGACGTCGCCGGCCAGAACTGGGGGATCAACCCCGGCCTCGGCGGGATGACGATCTTTTCCGCGATGGCCGCCCGCTGCCCGGACCTGTTCCTGCACAGCGGCGACACGGTGTACTCCGACGGGCCGCTGACGGAGACGGTCACCCTGCCCGGCGGCCGGACCTGGCGCAACGTCGTCACCGCGGAGAAGTCGAAGGTCGCCGAGACGCTCGACGAGTTCCGCGGCCAGCACGCGTACAACCGGCTCGACGAGAACTTCCGGCGCTTCGCCGCGCAGGTGCCGTCCTATGTCCAGTGGGATGATCACGAGGTCCTGAACAACTGGTACCCGGGCAAGATCCTCGACAACCCGGCCTACACCGAGAAGCGTGTCGACGTGCTCGCGCCGCGCGCGTACCAGGCGTTCCACGAATGGCACCCGATCGACCCGCGGCAGGCCGTCGACGGCCGCGTCCACCGCAGCTTCCGGTACGGCTCGCGCGCCGAGATCTTCGTGCTGGACATGCGGACCTACCGCGACGCCAACACCGCGGACCCGACGAAGCCGGGCCACATCCTCGGCGACGCGCAGGCCCGCTGGCTGGCCGACGCGCTCGGCCGCAGCACGGCGACGTGGAAGATCGTCCAGGCGGACATGCCGCTGGGGCTGGTCGTCCCGGACGGCTCCGCGATCGAAGCCGTGGCGAACAACCTGCCCGGCGCGCCCGGCGGCCGCGAAACCGAGCTGGCCTGGGTGTTGCGGGAGACCCAGCGCCGGCGGGTCCGCGATGTCGTGTGGCTGACCGCGGACGTCCACTACACGGCGGCGCACCACTATTCGCCGGACCGCGCGGCGTTCCAGGACTTCGACCCGTTCTGGGAGTTCGTGTCCGGGCCGCTGAACGCGGGCGCGTTCGGGCCCAACCGGCTGGACCCGACGTTCGGCCCGGAAGCGGTGTTCGTGCACGCCCCGCCGACGGCGAACACGGCCCCGATCGACGGCTTCCAGCACTTCGGCGAGCTGAACATCGACGGCGCGAGCGGCGACCTGACGGTGGACCTGCGCGACGCCACCGGGGCGTCGCTGTGGTCGAAGAAGCTGCACCCGCAGGGCCGCTGACGGGGTCGGCTAGGCTCGCGCGCACCGACACGCACCCGCAACAAGGAGAAACACCGTCGTGACTGAACGCACGCTGGTCCTGGTCAAGCCCGATGGCGTCGCGCGCGGCCTCGTCGGCGAGGTCATCTCGCGGATCGAGCGCAAGGGCCTCAAGCTCGCCGCCCTCGAGCTGCGGACCGTTCCCCGGGCGCTGGCCGAGGAGCACTACGCCGAGCACAAGGAGCGTTCGTTCTTCGGCGACCTGCTGGAGTTCATCACGTCGGGCCCGCTGGTCGCGCTCGCCGTCGAGGGCCCGCGCGCGATCGCGGCGTTCCGCCAGCTGGCCGGCGGCACCGACCCGGTCGAGAAGGCCACCCCGGGCACCCTGCGGGGCGACTTCGCGCTGGAGACCCAGTTCAACCTGGTCCACGGCTCGGACTCGCCGGAGTCGGCCGAGCGCGAGCTGAAGCTCTGGTTCCCCGACCTGTGATCGTCGCCGGGGCTACGCTTCGCGCGTGGCCCCGGTTCCGCCCGGAGGAAACCATGACCACGATGCCGTTCCCGGCCCGCGACTACGCTCCCGTACTGCGGGAGCTGACCGGCGGGTTCGCCGAGGTGCTGCGCTCCGCCGACCCGGCCGCCCCGGTGCCGGACTGCGCCGGCTGGACCTTGGCCGACCTCGGCACGCACCTGGGCAACGTGCACCGCTGGGCGGCCACCGTCGTCACGACGGGCGAGGTGCAGCCGCAGAACTTCGAAGACGGGCCGAGCGCCGACCTCGCGCCGTGGTACGCCGAAAGCGCGCGGCTGCTGCTGGACGCGCTCACCGCCGCCGCGCCCGAAGACCCGTGCTGGCACTTCGCGGGCACCGCGAAGACCAAGGCCTTCTGGTTCCGCCGCCAGGTCCACGAAACCGCGGTCCACCTCGCCGACGCGCACTTCGCCGCCGGAACGGCCTGCACGCTCGACCCGGCGGTGGCCGCGGACGGCGTGGACGAGGTGCTGTCCGCCATGCTGCCGCGCGTCACGCGCTGGCACGCTTCGCCGCCCCTGGCCGCGCCGATCGCCTTGCGCGCCACCGACACCGGTGACGTCTGGACGCTGCACCCGGGAGAGCCGCCCGCGCTCGGCCCGGCCACCGAGCCCGCCGCGACGGCCGAGGCGACCGCGCAGGACCTCCTGCTGCGCCTGTGGAAGCGCACCGGGACCCCGCCGCGCCTCGCCGGGGACACCGCGGTGGCCCAGAAGTTCCTCGACGCGCCCTTCACCCCCTGACGCGACAGCTGTTCTAGACCATTCAGGCGGCGTTCACCGGGAAGTCTTCCCCTGGCCGTGCCGCTGCGCTGTGCTGGTCCGGTTCACTCTCACTCGATACTGGGGCACCTGGTGAAGAAGCCACACATTCCGTTCGGGGGGCCAGCTGGCGGAGCCCCCGGTCGTCACCGCATCGTGCTGCCGCTCGCCGCGCTGTTCGCGACGGTGTTCGTCGTTCCCGCCCACGCCGATCCACTGGCCGCGCCGCTCGGCACCCCGCCGGTCGAGGCCGCGCCCGCCGCATCGTCCGCCCACGAAGGCCCGGACGGTTTCGCCGCCGCGGAACCCGGCGACGGGCTCGTCACCGGCAGCGCGACCACCGAGGTCGCGCCCGGGCTGAACCTCACCCAGTTCGACCGGTTCGACCCGGCCGGCTGGATCCGCGGCGACACCCTCGAAGTCGACCTCGGCAGCAAGGTGCTTCGCCCGACGTACCTGAGCCCCGGCACGGTCTCCGCGCGCACGCCGCTCTCGCAGCAGGTCGCCCGGGCGGGCGCGGTCGCCGGGGTGAACGGCGACTTCTTCGACATCAACGCCACCGGCGCGCCGATCGGCGTCGGCGTCGACCGCGGCCGGCTGCAGACCGCGCCCGCCGCGGGGCACAACTACACGGCGTCGATCACCGACGAGGGCAAGGCGCGGCTGGCCGAGGTCTTCCTCGAAGCCACCGTGACACTGCCCGGCGGCGCGGTGAAGGCGACCAACTTCAACAGCCCCGTCCTCGGTGCGGACGCGATCGGCGTCTACACGCCGTTGTGGGGCGCTTCCGGCCGGACGACGTCGGTGGCCGGCGCCGCCCGGGTGCGCGAGGTCGAGCTGCGCGACGGCGTCGTCACGCAGGTCCGCGCCGCGCCCGCGGACGGCCCGATCGCGGCGGGGACGACGGTGCTGCTGGCCCGCGAAGCCGGCGCGGACGCCCTGGCCGCGCTCGAGCCGGGCGACGCGGTCGGCGTCACGTACGCGCCGCGCACGGACGCCGGGAAGATCGCGGTCGCCGTGGGCGGCAACGAAGTCCTGCTCCGCGACGGCGTCGTGCAGCCGGTCGACAACGTCGCCATGCACCCGCGGACCGCGGTCGGGTTCTCCGCCGACGGCACGAAGCTGTGGCTGGCCACTGTGGACGGACGACAGGCCGACAGCCGTGGGATGACCGAGCTGGAACTGGCGCGCCATCTGAAGAGCCTCGGCGCCGACGACGCGATCAACCTCGACGGCGGCGGGTCGTCGACGCTCCTGGCGCGCAACGAGGGCGAAGCCGCGCCGAGCGTCCGGAACGCGCCGTCCGACGGCGGGGAACGCCTGGTGCCCAACGGGATCGGCTTCGCGACGGTGCCGGGCAGCGGCAAGCTGACCGCCTTCGCTCCGGCGCCCGCGGTCGCGACGGCGGACGCGCACCGGGTGCTGTCCGGCCTGACCCGGCACCTGGTCGCCGGCGGCCACGACGAAACCGGTGCGGCGGTGGCCGCCGACCCGCGCTGGTCGACGTCGGACCCCCGGCGGGCCACGGTGACACACGGGGTCGTCACGGGCCACGGCATGGGTGGCGCTGACGTCGTCGCGCGCTCCGGACGCGCGTCCGGGAAGACGACGGTTTCGGTGCTCGGCCGGCCGGTCCGGCTCGGCACGAGCACCGAGCAGGTCGCGCTGTCGGCCGCCGGCGCCACGAGCACGTTCAAGGTCTACGGCTACGACGCCGACGGGTACGGCACCTGGCTGGAACCGGACGACGTCAAGCTCGACTACGACCCCGCGGTGGTGCGGATCGAGCCGTCGGGCGACGGGTACGCGGTGACGGCCTTGACCGCGTCCGGCGCCACCGCGATCACCGCGGCCGCGACGGGGCTGAGCACCCACCTCGCCGCGTCGGTGGGCACCGTGCCGCGGGTCGCGTCGCCGTTGGACGGCCCGGCGGGCTGGGCGGCGACGGTGTTCCCCGCGGTCGCCGGCGCCGCGCTGGCCGCGGCGCCAGGCCGGGACGGCGGCCAGGGTCTCGCGCTGGACTACCGGCTCACCGGCACCACGGCGACGCGCGCCGCCTACGTGACGCCGTCGTCCCCGCTGCCGGTGCCGGCGGGGACGCAGAAGATCGGCCTGTGGGTGAACGGCGACGGGAAGGGCGCGTGGCTGCGGGCGGAGCTGCGCGACGCCGCGAACGTCGCGTCCATTGTGGACCTCACGCTGAGCGTCGACTGGACGGGGTGGCGGTACGTCACCGCCACCGTGCCGGCCGGGCTGCCCGACGGCCAGCGGCTGGCGCGGTTCTACGCCGTCGAGAACGTGCCGGACCAGCAGTACGAGGGCCGGCTGGTGTTCGACGACCTGACCTTCGAGGTGGCGCCGACGACGGCCGTGCCGGGCGACCCCGCCCCGCGCGATCCGGCGCTGGTGACCGACGGCGTCCTGGCCGGCGGCCTGCGGGTCGCGGTCGTCAGTGACGCGCAGTTCACCGCGGACGACCCGGCGGGCCCGCTGGTCGCGCAGGCCCGGCGGGCGCTGCGCGAAGCCGTCGCCGCGAAGCCGGACCTGGTGCTGCTCAACGGCGACTTCGTCGACCGCGGCACGGCGCCCGACTTCGTGCTGGCCAAGCAGGTGATCGCCGAGGAGCTCGACGGCAAGGTGCCCTGGTACTACGTGCCGGGCAACCACGAAGCCGAGGGCGGCAACGGCCTCGCCAACTTCCAGGCCGCGTTCGGTGTTACGCACCAGGTCGTGGATGTGCGCGGCATCCGGCTGGTGCTGATGGACTCCTCGCGCGGCTCGCTGCGGGCGGGCGGGTTCGACCAGGTGCGGATGCTGCGATCGGCGCTGGACTCCGCGGCTCTTGACGGGTCCATCCGTGGGGTCGTCGTCGCCATGCACCACCCGGTGAAGGACCCGAGCCCGACCGGGAACTCCCAGCTCGGCGACCGCAAGGAGGCCGCGCTGCTGACCACCTGGCTGACCGGGTTCGAGCAGACGTCCGGCAAGCCGGCCGCCGCGGTGGCTTCGCACGCCGGCGTGTTCTCGCTGTCCCGCGTCGACGGCGTGCCGTACCTGGTCAACGGCAACTCGGGCAAGGCGCCCGCGGCCGCGCCGGGCGACGGCGGGTTCGTCGGCTGGACGCTGCTGCGCGTCGACCCGGCCGACCGCGATCGGCCGGTGCGCTTCGAGACCCGCCCGAACGTCGACTCGCTGACGCTTGCCGGACCGGCGTCGATGGCTCGCGGTGCCCGCGCCGACGTCCGCGCGACGGTGCGGCAGGGGACCCGGGACGTGCCGGTGTCGTACCCGGTGAGCGCGGACTGGGCGGGTGGCTGGGGCACGCACATCGCCTCGGCCGGCCGCCCGCCGGCACCGTGGGACGTCGCGTCGTTCGACCCGTCGACCGGCGTGCTGACGGCGTTGCGCCCGGGCACCGCGCGGCTGTCGGTGACGGTCAACGGGGTGAGCCGGACGCTGGTCGTGCCCGTGCGCGGCTAATCCGTTCGGTTTTTGTCGGTGTCCCGTCCTATGGTGCGAAGCGTGGACCAAGCGGAGGATCGGGAACCGGCACTGGTGCAGGCCAAGGCTCTGGTGAAGCGGTTCGGCGAATTCGAGGCCGTGCGCGGGATCGACGTCGAGGTGCGGCGCGGGGAGGCGTTCGGCTTCCTCGGCCCGAACGGCGCCGGGAAGTCGTCGACCATGCGGATGATCGCGTGCGTGTCGCCCCGCACCGACGGCGACCTGCGCGTGCTCGGCCTCGACCCGGACGTCGCCGGGCCGCGGATCCGCGCGCGCCTCGGCGTCGTGCCGCAGCAGGACAACCTGGACGTCGAGCTGACGGTCCGGGAGAACCTGCTGATCTACGGCCGGTACTTCGGGCTGTCCCGGGCGGCGGCCCGGCGGAAGGCGGCCGAGCTGCTGGAGTTCGCGCAGCTCGGCGACCGGGCGGACGACAAGGTCGACCCGTTGTCCGGCGGCATGAAACGGCGGCTGACCATCGCGCGCTCGCTGGTCAACGACCCGGAGCTGCTGCTGCTCGACGAGCCGACGACCGGCCTCGACCCGCAGGCCCGGCACCTGCTGTGGGACCGGCTGTTCCGGTTGAAGGCCCAAGGCACGACGCTCATCGTCACGACGCACTACATGGACGAGGCCGAGCAGCTGTGCGACCGGCTGGTGGTGATGGACCACGGCCGGATCGCCGCGGAGGGCTCGCCGGCCGAGCTGATCGGCCGGTACTCCACGCGCGAAGTCGTCGAGCTGCGGTTCGCGACGGGCGGGCAGGTGGCGGCGGCCCAGCTGGTCGAAGGGCTCGCGGAGCGCGTCGAGGTGCTGCCGGACCGGGTCCTGCTCTACAGCGACGACGGCGAAGACACGCTCGAACGGGCCCATTCGCGTGGGGCGCGGCCGCTGTCGAGCCTGGTGCGCCGAAGCTCGCTGGAGGACGTCTTCCTCCGGTTGACCGGCCGGACGCTGGTGGACTGATGCGGAACGGACTGAGCGCGGCACCGGACCCGGTCATCCGCGCGACGATCGGGAGGTCGCGATGACCACCGTCGAGCCGGCCGGCCGGGTGGTCGGCAAGTGGCACGGCGCGTGGCTGCGCGTCGAGGGGCACTGGACCTGGTACCGCAGGCACTGGCTGTCCACTTTGTACTCCACCGGGCTGCAGCCGGTGCTCTTCCTCGCCGCCATGGGCCTCGGCTTCGGCTCCCAGGTGCGGCCCGGCGCGGTCACCGGCGGGCTGTCCTACCTGCAGTACATCGCGCCCGCGCTGCTGGCCGCCGGAGCCGCGCAGCAGGCGGTCGGCGAGTCGAGCTACCCGGTGCTGTCCGGGTTCAAGTGGCAGAAGGACTACCTGGCGGTCACGGCCACCCCGGTGTCGCCGGGCCAGGTCTTCGGCGGCCACCTGATCTGGTCGGCGTTGCGGCTGACGCTGGCCGGCGCGATCTACGCGTTCGTCGCGCTGTTCTTCGGCGCCTGGACCGGGCCCGGCGTCCTGCTGGTCGTCCTGGCGGGCACGGTCACCGGGCTCGCCTGCACCACGCCGATGGCCGCGCTGGCGGCGCGCACGTACGACGAAGGCCAGCGGTTCGGGCTGATCTTCCGGTTCGTCGTCATGCCGATGACCTTGTTCTCCGGCACGTTCTTCCCGATCGCGCAGCTGCCGGGCGCGATCCGCTGGCTGGCCTGGCTCTCGCCGTTGTGGCACGGCACGCAGCTGGCCCGCGGCGTGAGCATCGGCGGGGTCGGCGGCTGGGCGATGCTCGGCCACTTCGCGGTGCTGGCGGCGTTGTTCGCGGCCGGGTGGGCGCTGGCGCACCGGGCCTTCTACCGGAGACTGGTGGTCTGATGGTGAGCGTCCAAGCCCCGCCGGCCCGCGCCGGGCTGCTGCTGCGGATCCTCCCGCCCGGGCTGTACGCGGGCCGCGCCCGCATGCTCCTCGAGCGTTCGGTCATGGTGTACCGCGGCAACTGGCTGATCTTCCTATCCGGCGCGGCCGAGCCGTTCCTCTACCTGATGGCGTTCCAGCTGGGGTTCGGCACGCTGGTCACCGAGGTGGCCGGCCCGGACGGGCGGCCGATGAGCTACGTCGCGTTCGTGGCGCCGGCGCTGCTCGCGACGTCGGCGATGAACGGCGCCGTGTTCGAGTCGACGTACAACCTGTTCTTCAAGCTGCGCTACGCGAAGCTGTACGACGCGATGCTGGCGACGCCGATCGGTCCGCTGGACGTGGCGCTGGGCGAGCTCGCCTGGGCGGTCACGCGCGGCGGCGTCTACGCGGTGGCGTTCCTCGCCATCGCGGCGGCGATGGGGCTGCTGGCGTCCTGGTGGGCGCTCCTGATGGTCCCGGCGGCCCTGCTGGTGGGGCTGGCCTTCTCGGCGATCGGCATGGCCCTGGTGACGTTCCTGCGCTCGACTTCCCAGTTCGACTACATCCAGCTGGGGCTGACCCCGATGTTCCTGTTCGCCACCACGTTCTTCCCGCTGTCGGTGTACCCGGAGCCGCTGCAGTGGGTGGTCCGCTGCCTCCCGCTGTACCACGCGATCGAGCTGATGCGCGGCCTGGCGACCGGCCTCCTGTCCGTCTCGATGCTCGGCAACCTCGCCTACCTGCTGGTCCTGGGAGTGGTCGGCCTGTGGGCGGCGACCCGGCGGATCGCCAAACTGCTCCTGACGTGACACCGGGCTCATCGAGCCGGATCAGGCCGCCCGGCCGCCGGGGCGACGGCCGCCAGCGCGTCCGCCATCCCGTGCCCGTAGAACCCGTTGAACCCCTCGTACCCGGCGCAGTAGGCGTCCTGGGTCCCGTCCCCGGTGAGGTCGTAGTCGGCCGGGCACGGCATCGGCATCGCCTGCGCGTCCAACGTCCGCCGCAGCTGCCGCGGCCCGGCCTCCGGCGACGACGACGTCAGCAGCGCCAGCACCCCGGTGACGTGCGGCGCGGCCATCGACGTCCCGCACAGCGGCGCGTACCCGCCCGGCACCGTCGAGAACACGCACTCGCCCGCCTCACCGCCCGGAGCCGTGACGTCGATCACGCCCAGCCCGTACGAGCTGTAGCCCGCCTTCACGCGGTCCGAGCCGACGGCGGACACCGCGACGACGTCCCGCAGCGCGGCGGGCAGGGCTTCGCAGCCGGTGCCGGCCCCCGGTGAGCCGGACCGCGCCGACGGCGTCAGGCCGACGGCCTCGTTGGTCGCCGCCGCGACGTTCAGCGTGCCGGCCGACGTGCTGTACTCCACCGCGCGCGCCAAGGCTTCGTGCACCACCCCGCGGTCGTTGCCGCGGATGCACGACAGCGACCACGGATTGACGAAGAAGCTGCTGTTCGTCAGCCGCATGTGCCGCGAAGCCGCCCACATCAGCCCGCACACCGCCGCTTCGGGGTCGGCGTAGCCGCGGTCGTCGATGACCTTCACCGACGCCACGCGCACCCCGGGCGCCACACCCGTCACACCGTGCCCGTCGTCGGCGGCCGCGATGATCCCGGCGACGTGCGTGCCGTGCACCGAGGTCGTCGGCGCCCAGGCCGACGGCGACCGGTCGGGGGCGCCGGTCAGGCAGCCGGCGGAGTCGTCGCGGTCGAGGGCGTCGGTCAGGTCCGGGTGCCGCGGGTCGATGCCGGAGTCGAGCACGCCGACGACGACGTCGCGGCTGCCGTCCGAGACGCCGCGCGCCCGGCCGGCGTTGATCATCCGCATGTCCCACTGCTTCGCGGTCAAGTCCGCGTCCGGCACCTTCGCGGGGTCGGTGGGGGGCAGCGTCGCCCGCGCGGGCCGGGGCCGCACCGGATCCGTGGCGCGCTGGGCGGCCAGCCGCTCGGCCTGGGCGCTGAACGCCCGGTCGAGCCCGATCCGTTCGCCGAAGCCCGGGTCGCCGGAGGTGACGACCGCCACCGCGATCTGCGGGTAGTACACGGTGGTGGCCCCGCAGGCCCGCTCGACGCGCGCGCGGGCGGTGGCCTCGGCGGTGCCGCGGTCGAAGGTGACGACGTAGCGCAGGCTCCGGCCGTGGCCGCAGCCGGCCTCGCCGGCCACCGCCGGACCGGCGGTGACACATCCCGAAAGCACCAGGACGGTGCACACGGCCGCCCGCAGGGGCCGCGCCAGCAGGGACACCGGACCTCCCACCGGATGCAGGAACCGCGGGTGCCGTCGCGCGATCCCGGTCACCCCGAGCCGCACGGTAGCCACCCCGTGCCCGGCGGACAAGCGCTACGGCGAAGTTCACCCCGGCCGGTGGGGTGCCGGGGCCCCGCGGCGCGCCCGGACGGCGTGCGGGAGGTACCGAGTACACCGGAGCGGTCACCCGGTGTGGGATACTCGGGGAGGCCACCGGGCCGCGGGGCGCACGTGAGAGGTGCTGCCCGCGGCGTTGTGGCCCGGTGATGTGCATGTACAGCACGACGCGCGCCGCCGCCTGCAGGCCGGGCGGCTGGACGACGTGGCGGCCCGGGGGTCGCGAGTGCCTTACGCACGCCGCCGAGCAGACCTTTGACCGGGTCGCGTCACCGCAGTAGGTGGTGCGGCGCCCGGTCGTCGGGCAAGGATTCCCGCCGCTGGTGACCACCACGGCGGAACGAACAGAAAGGGGCCCCTGCGCGGCCGCGTCCCTGCCGGTGCGAACCGGCAGACGCGCCCGGGGGCGGAGGAGACATATGTCGAACGCGGAAACACCCGCCGAGCACACCGGCGGGAATCCCGCCACACCCACGACCGGCCCGCTGGCCGACCTGCCCGCCCGGATCCGGGTGCACGCGCTGGCCAAGCTGCTCGAGTCGCACAGCCGGGACGTCCTCGCGAAGCTGGCCGAGCTGGGCGAAAGCGTCCGCAGCGCGCAGTCGAGCGTGACCAGGGAAGTGGCGCTCAGAGTGGCCGAGGCCTTCGCGCCCGGCAGCGTCGAAAACGTCGAAGAAGCGCCGGCCCAGCCGGCCGCGCCCGCGCTCCCGGTGGAGCCCGAGGCGCCCGAGGCGCCGGTCGTGGAGGCCGAGAAGCCGCGGCCGCGGCAGAAGGCCCGCGCGCACCTGCCGGTGTTCGCCGCGCCGTCGCCGGTCTTCCTGCCGCCGGAGCCCGCGGCCGTCAAGCCGGCCCGCAAGCCGGCGGACCCGTTCGCGGAGCCGGAGCCCCGCCCGGAGCCGCGTCCCGAATCCCGCCCGGAGCCCGAGGCGGCCGACGAAGAGGCCGAGGACACCACCTCGGGCACCGACGCCGGCATCGACGACGACGGTGACGACGCCGGCAGTCGCCGTCGCCGTCGCCGTGGCCGCCGTGGCCGTGGCCGCGGCAAGGGTGCCGATGGCGGCGACGACAGCGGCGAGAACGAAGACGACCAGGTCGAGGAGCCGCAGCCGCGCCGCAAGGGCCGCAACGGGGACGAAAAGCCCGAAGCGGACAGCGAGGAGGCCGAAGAAGCCGCCGCGCCGCTCTCGGACTCCGACAGCGACGCCGACGACGGTGAGGGCGGCACCAAGCGCCGTCGCCGCCGCCGTCGCCGCAAGGGCTCGGACGGCGAAGACGCCGAGGCCACCGACGACCCGCCGAACACGGTCACGCACGTCCGCCAGGCCAAGGCCGAGCCGGCCGAGCGCCCGGCGCGCGACGAGGTCCGCAGCGTCCGCGGCTCGACCCGGCTGGAAGCCAAGCGCCAGCGCCGCCGCGACGGCCGCGAGGCCGGCCGCCGCCGTGCCCCGATCCTGTCCGAGGCCGAGTTCCTCGCCCGCCGCGAGTCGGTCGAGCGCACGATGGTCGTCGTCGAGCACGGCGACTCCACCCAGATCGCGGTGCTCGAGGACGGCGTGCTGGTCGAGCACTTCGTCACGCAGTCGGGCTCCGGCTCGATCGTCGGCAACGTCTACCTCGGCCGCGTCCAGAACGTGCTGCCGAGCATGGAAGCCGCGTTCATCGACATCGGCCGCGGCCGGAACGCCGTGCTGTACGCCGGCGAGGTCGACTGGGACGCCGCCGGCCTGGAGGGCAAGGCCCGCAAGATCGAGCAGGCGCTGTCCACCGGCGACTCGGTGCTGGTGCAGGTCACCAAGGACCCGGTCGGGCACAAGGGTGCCCGGCTGACCACGCAGATCTCCCTGCCCGGCCGCTTCCTCGTCTACGTGCCCGCGGGTGGCGCCACCGGCATCTCCCGCAAGCTGCCGGAGAACGAGCGTCGCCGGCTCAAGGACATCCTCAAGCGGATCGTCCCGGAGGACGCGGGCGTCATCATCCGCACCGCCTCCGAGGGCATCGGCGAGGAGGAGCTGGGCCGCGACGTCGACCGCCTGAAGGCCCAGTGGGACGTCATCAAGGAGAAGGCCGCCGCCGGTTCCGGCAAGAAGGTCGGCGCGCCGACCATGCTCTACGAAGAGCCGGACCTGCTGGTCAAGGTCGTGCGTGACCTCTTCACCGAGGACTTCACCAAGCTGGAGATCCAGGGCAACCGCTCCTGGGAGACCATCAACGGCTACGTCAGTCACGTCGCGCCGGAGCTGACCGAGCGGCTCAGGCGCTACACCGGCACCGGCGACGCGTTCGCCGACCACCGGATCGACGAGCAGATCACCAAGGCGCTCGACCGGAAGGTCTGGCTGCCCTCGGGCGGTTACCTGGTCATCGACCGCACCGAGGCGATGACGGTGATCGACGTCAACACGGGCAAGTTCACCGGATCGGGTGGCAACCTCGAGGAGACGGTGACCCGCAACAACCTGGAGTCGGCGGAGGAGATCGTCCGCCAGCTCCGGCTGCGGGACATCGGCGGCATCATCGTGATCGACTTCATCGACATGGTGCTCGAGTCCAACCGCGAGCTGGTGCTGCGCCGCCTCACCGAGTGCCTCGGCCGCGACCGGACGCGGCACCAGGTCGCCGAGGTCACGTCGCTCGGCCTGGTGCAGATGACCCGCAAGAAGATCGGCACGGGCCTGCTCGAGGCGTTCTCGACGCCGTGCGAGCACTGCAAGGGCCGGGGCGTGGTCGTCTCGACCGAGCCGCAGCGCATCGCGGGCGGCACGGCCCAGTCCCCGGGCGGGAACGGCAACGGCGGCGGTGGTGGCGGCGGGGAGAAGAGCTCCCGCCGGTCGCGCGGGCGCGGCGGCAAGAGCGAGGACGCCGCGCCGCAGCACGTCGAAGCGGCCAAGGCCGAGGTGCACGCCGTCCCGCCGCCGGAGAAGCGCGAGTCGATCGCTTCGGCGGTGGCGGCGATGGCGAACGCCTCGAAGGCCGCCAAGGAGCACGACCACGGCGCGCTGAACGGCAACGGGTACGTCTCCGAAGTGACTGACGTGACTGATGTGCCCGAAGCGGCGGAAGCCGCCGAGCCGGCCACCGAGGTCGCGGACGTCCCGGTGACCACCGAGGCGGACGAGCGGCCGGTGCCGCAGGAAGAGCCCGCGGTCGAGCGTTCCGCGGCGCCGGAGCCGGCGGAAGTGCCGGTCGAGGCGTCTCCGGAGCCCGTCGAGCCGGTCGCCCATCCCGAGGTCAGCGTGCCCGAACCGGCCGTGCGCTCCACCCGGCGCCGGTCGCGCCGGGCGGCGTCGCGGCCCGCGGGTCCGCCGGTGCACGCCTCCGACCAGAGTCAGTGAACGACTGAGTGAACTACTTGGGGGACCCCGGTGGTAACGCACCGGGGCACCCCACGTAACCTGTAGTACGGCCTGCCAGCAGCGCGGGCCGCCTGTGCGAGTGCAGGACCACCTTCCCGGAGGTGGGCCGATCGCGCGGGGCCCCCACCCATTGTCGAGTAATGCAGGAGACTTCCGTGTCGGCGTACGCGATCGTCAAGACCGGCGGCAAGCAGTACAAGGTGGCCGTCGGCGACGTCGTCGAGGTCGAGAAGCTCGAGGGCGAGCCGGGCACCGAGCACATCCTCCCCGCCGTTTTGTACGTCGACGGTGGCGATGTCACCACGGACGCCGACGCACTGGCGAAGGTCTCGGTCACCGGCAAGGTCGTCGAGCAGACCAAGGGACCGAAGATCCGGATCCACAAGTTCAAGAACAAGACGGGCTACCACAAGCGTCAGGGTCACCGGCAGAAGCTGACCCGCGTCGAGGTCACCGCCATCTCCCTGTAAGAACTTTTCCGGATCTGCTTTTTCAGAAAGAGGGCTGAGCCATGGCTCACAAGAAGGGTGCGTCCAGCTCCCGCAACGGTCGCGACTCGAACGCGCAGCGCCTCGGCGTCAAGCGCTTCGGCGGCCAGCAGGTCAACGCCGGCGAGATCCTCATCCGCCAGCGCGGCACCAAGTTCCACCCCGGCGTGAACGTCGGCCGTGGCGGCGACGACACGCTGTTCGCGCTGGCCACCGGCGCCGTTCAGTTCGGCGAGAAGCGCGGCCGCAAGACCGTCAACATCGTCGTGCCAGTCGAGGCCTGAGTCTTCGGTTCTCGACGCTAGACCTCGAACGAGGGGTGGGACCGGAATATCCGGTGCCACCCCTCGTTTGTTTGTGTAACCCCCTTTTCGCGAGTGAAAGAGGCAAGTCATGGCGTCCCGGTTCGTGGACCGCGCGGTGATCCATCTGACCGCCGGTGACGGTGGGAACGGCTGCGCCTCGGTGCACCGCGAAAAGTTCAAGCCCCTCGGCGGCCCGGACGGCGGCAACGGCGGCAACGGCGGCGACGTGCTGCTGGTCGTCGACCCGAACGTGCACACCCTGCTCGACTTCCACTTCCGCCCGCACGCCAAGGCGGGCAGCGGCAAGATGGGCCAGGGCGGCAACCGCGCCGGCGCGGCGGGGGAGACGCTGGTGATGAAGGTGCCGTCCGGCACCGTCGTGTTCACCGAGGACGGTGAGCTGGTCGCCGACCTGATCGGCCCGGGCACCACGTTCGTCGCCGCCCAAGGCGGCCGCGGCGGCCTCGGCAATGCCGCGCTGTCGTCGAAGGCCCGCAAGGCGCCCGGGTTCGCGCTGCTGGGAGAGCCGGGCGAGACCCGCAACCTGGTGCTGGAGCTGCGGTCGGTCGCCGACGTCGGCCTGGTGGGCTTCCCGTCCGCCGGCAAGTCGTCGCTGATCTCGGTGCTGTCCGCGGCCAAGCCGAAGATCGCCGACTACCCGTTCACCACGCTGGTGCCGAACCTCGGCGTCATCACCGGCGGCGACACGGTGTTCACGATGGCCGACGTGCCCGGCCTGATCCCCGGCGCGTCCGAGGGCAAGGGCCTCGGCCTGGACTTCCTGCGCCACATCGAGCGCTGCGCGGTGCTGGTGCACGTCGTCGACTGCGCCACGTTGGACCCCGGCCGCGATCCACTGTCCGATGTGGACGCGCTGGAGGCGGAACTCGCGAAGTACACGCCGGGCCTCGGCGGCAAGCTCGAAGAGCGGCCGCGGGTGGTCGTCCTCAACAAGATCGACGTCCCGGAGGCCGCCGAGCTCGCCGAGTTCGTCCGGCCGGAGCTGGAAGCCCGCGGCCTCAAGGTGTTCGAGGTTTCGACCGCGTCCCGCAAGGGCCTGCGGGAGCTGACCTTCGCCCTCGCGGCGATCGTCGAGGAGAACCGCGAGGCGCAGCCGGTGCTGGAGCCGGAGAAGATCGTGCTGCGGCCCCTAGCCGTCGACGACTCCGGGTTCACCGTCGAGGTGGACCCCGAGGAAGAGGGCGCCTTCATCGTGCGCGGCACCCGGCCGGAGCGGTGGATCCGCCAGACCGACTTCGGCAACGACGAGGCCGTCGGCTACCTGGCCGACCGGCTCGAACGCCTCGGCGTCGAAGACAAGCTGGCGAAGCTCGGCGCGAGGCCCGGCAGCCCGGTCACGATCGGCGACGTCCAGTTCGAATGGGAGCCGTCGACGCCGAGCGTCGCGATGCACCTGTCCGGGCGTGGCACCGACGTCCGGCTCGAGCGCAGCGACCGGATCGGCGCGGCCGAGCGCAAGGAAGCCCGCCGGATCCGGCGTGGCGGTCCGGACGACCCGGAAGGCGACGACCTGGACCTCGACGCGTGAGCGGCACCCGGGAGGCCATCGCCGCCGCGCGGCGGCTGGTGGTCAAGGTCGGGTCGTCGGCGCTGACCAGCGCGGGCAGCGGGCTCGACGTGGCCCGCCTGGACGCGCTGGTCGACGCGATCGCTTCGCGGCTCGCCCGGGACACGCAGATCGTGCTGGTGTCGTCGGGGGCGATCGGGGCCGGCCTGGCCCCGCTTTCGCTCGGCAAGCGCCCGAAGGACCTCGCGACCCAGCAGGCGGCGGCGAGCGTCGGCCAGCTGGCGCTGGCGCACGCGTACGCCGAGTCGTTCGGGCGGTATTCGCTGACGGTCGGGCAGGTGCTGCTCACCTCCGACGACGTCGTCCGCCGGGCGCACTACCGCAACGCGCAGCGGACGTTTTCGCGGCTGCTGGCGCTCGGCGCGGTCCCGGTGGTCAACGAGAACGACACGGTGGCCACGGAAGAAATCCGCTTCGGCGACAACGACCGGCTGGCGGCGCTGGTGGCCCACCTGATCGGCGCCGACGCACTCATCCTTCTGTCCGATGTGGACGGACTGTACGACGGCGACCCGCGCCGCGGCGCGGGTCGCAAGCTGACCGAGGTCCTGTCGGAGTCCGATGTGGACGGTATCGCGGTCGGCATGTCCAGCTCCGGCCTGGGCACGGGCGGCATGGTGTCCAAGCTGGCGGCGGCCCGCACGGCAGCGGGCGCGGGCATCCCGGTGCTGTTGGCGGCGGCTTCGGAAGCCTCGGCGGCGCTGACTTCCGCTTCCCCGGGAACGGCGTTCGCCCCGGCGGACACCCGCCTGTCGGCCCGCAGGTTCTGGCTGGGTTACGCGGCCGACACGACAGGCAAGCTCCGTCTCGACGACGGCGCGGTGACAGCGGTGGTGCGCCGCCGCAGGTCGTTGCTGGCGGCGGGAATCACGGGCGTGGAGGGCGAGTTCCAGGCGGGCGACGTGGTCGACCTGGTGGACGCGAAGGACCGCGCGGTGGCCCGCGGAGTGGTGGCCTTCGACGCGACGGAGCTCCCGGACCTGATCGGCCGTTCGACCCCCGAGCTACCGGCAGAGCAGCGCCGAGAGGTAGTCCACGCGGACGACCTGGTCCCGCTCCGCCGCTAGCCAGCCCAACCACCACGCACCTGACCGGTCACCCACGTGACTGGCGAGGCATCGCGCGTGACTAGCGGGGCTTCGCGTGTGATTGCCGGGGCATCGCGCGTGACTGGCCGGGCATCGCCGTGTCGGCCCCGCAATCGCGCGTGATGCCCCTCTGCTCACACGCGATGCCCCTCTGATCACGCATGATGCCCCGCCAATCACACGCGATGCCTCTCCGTCGCGCGGCTAGCCCACCGAGACCAGCCGCGCTCCGCCGTCGGCTTCCAGTACCGTGCCGGTCAGGTTGGCGTTCGTTGCCGCGAGCGCGACCACCTCGGCCACGTCGTCGGCCGTTGCCACGCGCCGGGACGGGATCGAAGCCGCCGTCTGGGCGAAGAATCCCTCCCTGACCTCGGCCGGGAAGCCGCTCCACCACGCCGTGTCGACGACGCCCGGCGAGACGGCGTTGACCCGTCGCGGGGCCAGCTCCACCGCCAGCGGTTTGACCAGCGCCTCGATCGCCGCGTTGAGCGCGCCGATCCCGGCCGTGCCGGCCATCGCCGCCCGGGCGGTGATCGCGCTGAGCAGCGTGATCGACCCGTCCGCGGCCAGGTGCGGCAGCACCGCCTGGACCGTGGTCAGGTGCGCCCAGAACTTCGCGTCGAAGGCCCGGCGCAGCATCCCCAGGTCCAGCTCGGCGATCGGCCCCAGGCCTTCGGCGCCGGACAGGCTCACCACCAGCACGTCGACCGTGCCGAGTGACCCGGCCAGCGCGGTCATCGCCGCGGCGTCGCCGCCGTCGGCCTGGTGCCCGGTCAGCCGCGGGTCGGTCGCCGCGACGTCGTCGAGGCGTTCCTTGCTCCGCCCGGTGACGTGGACGTCGTATCCCCGCTGCTGCAGCCGCCGCGCGGTCGCCAGGCCGATGCCCGAAGTGCCGCCGGCCACGAGAGCGATGCTCATGCTTGTTCCCCATTTCGAACCGGTACGTCTCGTTTCGAAATGGACGCTACCATCGGATCCCATGACCGACCAGTCCCGCCCCGGCCGCAAGCGCAGCGAGCAGAGCCGGCTGGCGATCCTCGCCGCCACGCTCGACCTGGTCGCGGAAGCCGGCTACGGCGCGCTGACCGTCGAAGGCATCGCGGCGCGCTCCGGCGTCGGCAAGCAGACGGTCTACCGCTGGTGGCCGTCGAAGGCCGACGTCCTGCTCGACGCGCTCGCGACGAAGGCGGACCTGCAGGTGCCGATCCCCGACGAGGGGACGTTCCGCGCCGACCTCGCGGGCTTCCTTGGCAGCACTTTCGAACTGGGGGAGAAATCCCCGGTCGCGGACACGCTCCGGGCGCTGATGGCGCAGGCGCAGATCGACCCGGAGTTCGGCAAGCGGTTCCGCGAAGACTTCCTCTTCCGCCGTCGCGACGCTCTCGGCACGATCGTCGACCGCGCCCGCGAGCGCGGGGAACTACCCGCGGGCGTCAGTTCCGGCACGGTGATCGACGTCGTGTTCGGCACGCTCTGGTACCGGCTCCTCGCGACGCGCGAGCCGGTCGGTGGCGGCCTGGCCGGCGAACTGGTGGCGCTGCTCGCGGATCACGGCGCCTCGACGGCCGAGATCCGGTAGCGCGCCACCGCGGCGTCGAGGATCTGCGCCGCCTGCTCGCCCGACGGCCCGGACCCGCGAAAGCGCTCAAGGTCCTCGTCGGACTCCCAGCGCTCGTACACCGTGACCCGGCCCGGGTCGAGCAGGTCGGCACTCAGCGCGTACTCGAGGCAACCGGGTGCTTCGCGCGCCAGCCGCACGGCTTCATCATGCGTGCTCCTGATCCGGTCTCCGCTAAAGCTGTTCGGGCGCTTCGATGCCGAGCAGGGAGAGCCCGAGCGCGAGCGTTCGCGACGTCAGCGTGGTCAACCTGAGCCGAGACGCGCGCAGCGCCGGCGAAGGCGCCTTCAGTACCGGGCATTCCTCGAAGAACCTGGAGAACACCACCGCCGTCTCGTACAGGTACGTACAGAGCTTGTGCGGCGCGTAGCCGCTCGTCGCGGCCTTCAGTGCTTCGCCGAACCTGAGCAGCTTCAGTGCCAACGCTCGTTCCGCCGGCGCTTCGAGAATCACCTGCGCGCCTTCGGGTGTCACGCCCGCCTTCCGGAGGATCGACCGCGTCCGCGCGTGCGCGTACTGGAGGTACACCGAAGTGTTGCCCTCCTTGGCGAGCATCCGGTCCCAGGCGAAGACGTAGTCGCGCTCGCGGTCGCCGGACAGGTCGGCGTACTTGACCGCGCCGATGCCCACCGCCTCGGCGACCTTCCGCTGGTCCGACGCGTCGAGCTCACTGCGTTCGGCGACGACGGCCGCGGCCTGCGTCACGGCTTCGGTGAGCAGGTCGACCAGCTTGATCGTCTCGCCGGCCCGGGTCCGCATGGTCTTGCCGTCGGCGCCCAGCACCGTGCCGAAGCCGATGTGCTCGGCGGTTCCGGTCAGCCAGCCCGCTTCGCGGCTGATGGCGAAGAGCATCGCGAAGTGCTGCGCCTGCGGGGCCCCGACGACGTAGAGCAGGTCGGTGGCGCCGCGTTCGGCCGTCCAGTACCGGACGGTGGCCAGGTCGGTGGCGGCGTACCCGTAGCCGCCGTCGCGCTTGCGGACGATCAGCGGCAGCCGGTCGCCTTCGCGATTGCGGAACCCGCTGGGGAACACGCAGACCGCGCCGTCGCTGACCTCGGTCAGCCCGGCCTTCTCGAGGTCGTCGACCACCGCGGCGAGGTACGGGTTGTAGAAGCTTTCGCCGTAGATGTCCTTGTGTGTCAGGGAAATCCCGAGCAGCGCGTAGACCTCGTCGAAGTGCCGGGTCGACTCGTCGACCAGTTCCTGCCAGACGGCGAGCGTCTCTTCGTCGCCGCTTTGCAGCAGGACCACGCGGTTGCGCGCCCGCGTCGCGAACGCTTCGTCGCTGTCGAACTTCCGGCGCGCTTCGCGGTAGAAGGCGTCGAGGTCGGCGATCGCGCGTTGCCCGGCGGAGACGGCGGAGACGTCGGCGAGATGCTCGATGAGCATGCCGAACGGCGTGCCCCAGTCGCCGAGGTGGTTGTGCGGCAGCACTTCGTGTCCGGCGAAGCGCAGCAGGCGGACGAGCGCGTCGCCGATCACCGACGAGCGCAGGTGCCCGACGTGCATCTCCTTGGCCACGTTCGGGCCGCTGTAGTCGAGCGCGATCCGCCGGGGCGCCGGGGTTTCCGGCACGCCGAGACGCGGATCGCCGAGCAGAGCGCCGGTGTGTGCTTCGAGCCATTCCTTGCGCAGCACGAAGTTGAGGAAGCCCGGCCCGGCGACTTCGGGGGGATCGGCGATGCCGCCGAGCTCCAGTGCCCCGGCGATCGCTTCGGCGACCTCACGCGGCGGGCGGCCGAGCCGCTTGCCCAGGCTCATCGCGAGGTTGCCCTGATAGTCGACGCCTTCGCGCGGCGACGCCTGGATCAGCGCTTGGTCCGGCGTCAGCTCCACGCCCAGTGTCCGGCCGGCGGCGGCGGCCACGCGGCGCGCCAGCTCCTCGGTAAGGTCGGCGGTCTGCACGGTGTCCCTCCTTCGGCTCGGTGGCGGAACCCACAACTGCTTGTGGGGGTCCGGGTGGCGAAGCCCCCGGCCCGGGGCGGCGCCCCGGAACACGCAGCGTAGCGAGCGTGACCGGCCGGTGACGAAGGGTTTACCGCAGCTCGCTGCCCTTGGTTTCCGGCAGCGTGAGGATCACGACGAACGCGATGGCGGCGCCGGCGGCGACGTACCAGAAGTAGAGCGTCGGCGAGACCGCGCCGAACACGGTGATGAGCAGCGGGGCGGTGCCGCCGAAGATCGCGACGGTCAGGTTGTACCAGGCCCCGATCCCCAGCCCGCGCAGTTCGGTGGGGAACAGTTCGCTCATGATGGCCGGCGCGATCGACGTCATCGCGGTGTACAACCCGAGCCCGACGCAGAACACCACGAGCAGGCCGCCGATCCCGGGCCCGATCAAAGTGGACAGCGGGACGACGACGACCGCGGTCGCGCCGGACCAGATGAGCAACTGCGGCTTGCGCCCGAACCGGTCCGACAGCGCGCCGAGCGGGTACTGCAGCGCGATGAACAACGCCGTGCCGACCGAAAGGGCGAGGAAGACGGCGTCGGCGTCGGCATGCCGGGTTTTCACCGCGAAGGACGTGAGCGCGCTGAAGAACGTGTAGTAGCAAAGGGTCGAGAGCATCGTGAAGCCGACCAGCCTGCCGACGGCCTTGGGGTGGTGCGTCAGCGTCGTCAGCAGCGGCCGTTCGATCTTCCGGGCCTTGGTCTTGGTCTGCTCGAACAGTTCGGTTTCGGCGAGGCTGCGGCGCAGCCACAGCCCGACCAGGCCGAAGACCCCGCCCAGCAGGAACGGCAGCCGCCAGCCCCAGGACGAAAGTTCGGCCTTGTCCAGCGTCCGGGCCAGCACGAAGCCGAGGACGGTCGCGATGAGCACGGCCGTACCGGTCGAGATGTAGAAGAACGCCGAGTACCGCCCGCGTCGTTCCGGCGGCGCGATCTCGCCCAGGTAGGCCGACGCGTTCGACACCTCGCCGCCGAGCGACAGGCCCTGGGCGACGCGGGCGAGCAGCAGCAGGATCGGCGCGAGCCAGCCGACCTGCGAGAACGTCGGCAACAAGCCGATCGCGACCGAGCCGCCCGCCATGAGCAGGATGGTGAGGATCATGGCCGGCTTGCGACCCCGGGTGTCGGCGAAGCGTCCGAGCAGGACACCGCCGAGCGGCCGGAAGAAGAACGCGAGCGCGTAGGTGGCGAACGTGTTGATCAGCGCGAGCGTGTCGTTCCCGGAGGGGAAGAACGCGCCGGCGAAGTAGATGCTGAACGTCGCGTAAATCGTCCAGTCGAACCACTCCAGCGCATTGCCCGCGCTCGCCGCGAACAACTTGCGCACCGGCAGCCGGTGGCGCTGTACCTGCACGGTGGACTCGGTCATGGCGGCCTCCACGTCACCCGAAGGTGGACCGGACTTTGCCACATTCGTTCGCGGTGCGAAAGATCCCGACCATCCGTCGAGATGGTTCACACGGCGAGCCGACCCTCCAGGCACGCGAGCCGACTGTCCGGGTACGCGAGACCTCGTTCTGAGTCCTTGTGCTCCCTCCCTTCCTCCGCCGCTCAGGCCGTGCTGGCCAGCGCGAACGGCAGCACCGCCGACGCCCCGGCCCGCCGCAGCAGACGCGTCGCGAGCGTCATCGTCCAGCCCGTGTCGATGACGTCGTCCACCAGCAGGACCGGCCCGGCCGGCAACGTGGCCGCGAGGTCGGCCGGCATGCTCAGCCGCCGCCACAGGTCCGCCAGCCGCTGGGCGCTGTTGGCCTGGCGTGGTGGCGGGCCGTCCGCGTCGAGCGCGCCGAGGAAGTCCAGCCTGCCGACCTCGGCCAGCCGCGTCGCCAGGCTGTAGACGAGCCGGGGCCGTGTCGACGACGGAACCGCGATCACCGCCACCGGCCGCTCCGCCCACTGCCACCCGGCCAGCACCTGGACGCAGGCCTTGAACACCGAGTCGGGCACGTCGGCGTCCTGGGCGCCCGGGCCGACGAGCTCCCGCAGCCGGTTGCCCCAGCCGACGTCGGTGAGCCGCCCGAGCACCTGGCCGGGCTCGGCCTGGTCGTCGGCCGAGATCCGGCCGGAGACCGGGACGTCCAAAGAGGACATTCCCGTCGGCCACTGCTTCCGCGGCGCGACCTCGACGCCGGGCCGCTGCAGGCGTTCCCGGGTCGCGTCGACGACCTCGTCGGCCACCGTCGTGTCCCAGTGCTTGCCCGTGCAGTTGTCGCACCGCCCGCACGGCGTCGCTTCGGGGTCGTCGAGCTGACGCCGCAGGTATTCCATCCGGCAGTCACCGGTCGCGAGGTAGCCGAGCATCGCCTCCTGTTCGCGGTCGCGCGCCTCCGCGACCCGCTGGTACCGCCCGCGGTCGTACTGCCAGTCTTCCCCCGTGCTCTCCCAGCCGCCTTTCACGCGCCGGACCGCGCCGTCGACGTCCAGCACCTTCAGCACCATTTCCAGGCGGGAGCGGGAAAGCTCCACCGACGGCTCGAGCGCGGCCGTCGAAAGTGGACGGTCGGCGTACGCGAGCGTGTTCAGCACCTGGGTCACGCGCAGCTCGTCGGGGAAGGCCAGCGACCCGAAGTACGCCCAGATCGCGCGGTCCTCCTCGCCGGGCAGCAGCACGACCTCGGCGCGCTCCACGCCACGCCCGGCGCGGCCGACCTGCTGGTAGTACGCGATCGGCGACGACGGCGCGCCGAGGTGCACGACGAACCCGAGGTCCGGCTTGTCGAACCCCATGCCCAGCGCGGACGTCGCGACCAGGGCCTTGACCCGGTTGCCGAGCAGGTCGTCCTCGGCCGCCTGCCGGTCGGCCGGGTCGGTCTTGCCGGTGTAGGCCGCCACCGGGTAGCCGCGGTCCTTCAGCAGCGACGCGACGTCGTGCGCCGCCGCGACGGTCAGCGTGTAGATGATCCCGGACCCGGGCAGCTCGGCCAGGTGCTCCGCGAGCCAGGCCAGCCGCGCTTGCGACGTCGGCAGCCGGCACACCGACAGCCGCAGGCTTTCCCGGTCGAGACTGCCGCGCAGCACCAGCGTGTCCCCGCCGGTGCCGAGACCCAGCTGCTCGGCCACGTCGGTGACCACGCGGTTGTTCGCGGTCGCCGTGGTCGCCAGCACCGGCACGCCGTCGGGCAGGTCCCCGAGCAGCGTGCGCAGGCGCCGGTAGTCCGGCCGGAAGTCGTGCCCCCAGTCGGAGATGCAGTGCGCTTCGTCGACCACCAGCAGCCCGGTGCTGGCGGTCAGCTTCGGGAGCACGTTGTCGCGGAAGTCCGGGTTGTTCAGCCGCTCGGGGCTGACCAGCAGCACGTCGACCTCGCCGGCCGCGACGGCCGCCTGGACCTGATCCCACTCCTGGGGGTTCGCGGAGTTCATGGTCGCCGCGTGGATCCCGGCCCGTGCCGCCGCCGAGATCTGGTTGCGCATCAGCGCCAGCAGCGGGGAGACGATGACGGTCGGCCCGCTGCCTTGTTCCCGCAGCAGTGCCGTGGCGAGGAAGTACACCGCCGACTTGCCCCAGCCGGTGCGCTGCACGACCAGCGCGCGACGCCGCTGCGCGACGAGGGCCTCGATGGCCGTCCATTGGTCTTCGCGCAGCTTCGCCGAGTCGCCGGCCAGCGCCCGGAGGAGGGTCTCGGCGCGGTCGCGGAGTGCTGGGGTGGTGCCGGTGGTGTCCACGCCACCACGTCTACCCCATGGCACCGACGAACCGGGAATCGGCGGCGGCGCGAACGGACCGTTCGTGTCGTATACGGCACGTAATGTGACCTGAATCACAAGTCTGTCTCGGTCGGATGGGGTGGCGAACAGCATCGGACGCCTCCCGGCTCCGCTGTATAGGCTCCGGAGTCATGTCACCACGGCGGATCGGGGTCATGGGCGGCACGTTCGACCCCGTGCACCACGGCCACCTCGTCGCGGCCAGCGAGGTCCAGTCCCGGTTCGGGCTCGACGAAGTGATCTTCGTCCCCACCGGGCAGCCGTGGCAGAAGACCAGCCGCCAGGTGACGAAGGCCGAGGACCGCTACCTGATGACGGTCATCGCCACCGCGTCCAACCCGTTGTTCTCGGTCAGTCGCGTGGACATCGACCGCGGCGGCCAGACCTACACCGTCGACACCCTGCGCGACCTGCAGGCGGAGTACCCGGACGACCAGCTCTTCTTCATCACCGGCGCCGACGCGCTCGAGCAGATCCTCACCTGGCACAAGGCCGACGAGCTGTTCGACTTGGCGCACTTCATCGGCGTCACCCGGCCCGGCTACCGGCTCAACTCCCACCACCTGCCCAGCGGCAAGGTGAGCCTCGTGGAGGTCACCGCGATGGCCATTTCGTCCACCGGCTGCCGCGACCGCGTCGAACGCGGGGAGCCGCTCTGGTACCTCGTTCCCGACGGCGTCGTCCGCTACATCGCCAAGAAGGACCTCTACCGGAAGAGCGACTGAAGCCGCCCTGGTCCCGGCGGGTACCCTTCTCGGGCGAACCCGATCTGAAAAGGAGCACCGTGGCAGCCACGTCCGAGGCACGAGAGCTGGCCGTAGCGGCCGCACACGCGGCGGCGGACAAGAAGGCCAGCGACGTCGTCGTGCTGGACGTGTCCGAGCAGCTCGTCATCACCGACGCCTTCGTCATCGCCTCCGCCTCCAACGAGCGCCTGGTCGGCGCGATCGTCGACAACGTCGAAGAAAAGCTGCGGGAGAGCGGCCACAAGCCGGTCCGCCGCGAGGGCGCCCGCGAAGGGCGCTGGGTGCTGCTCGACTACGTCGACGTCGTCGTGCACGTCCAGCACGTCGAAGAGCGCACGTTCTACGGCCTCGAGCGGCTGTGGAAGGACTGCCCCCGCATCGAGGTGGCGGGTCTCGCGGAGCCGCCCGCCGACGAGGACCCGGACGTCCCGTGAGCCCGCGGCGGCTGGTGCTCTGGCGCCACGGCGAGACGGACTACAACGCCGCCGGGCGGATGCAGGGCCACCTCGACTCGGCGCTGACCCCGGTCGGCTGGAACCAGGCCCGGTTCGCGGTGCCCGCGCTGGCCCGGTTCTCCCCGGACCTCGTGATCGCCTCCGACCTGCGCCGCGCCACCGACACGGCCACTGTGCTCACCGACGCGATCGGCGTTCCGTTGCGGATCGACAAGCGGCTGCGCGAGACGCACCTCGGCGAGTGGCAGGGGCTTACCGGCGCCCAAGTCGACGAGGCCTACCCCGGTGAACGCGCGCGCTGGCGCACCGACGCGACCTGGGCGCCGCCGGGTGGCGAGAACCGCGTCGATGTCGCCGACCGGGCGAGCGAAGTGGTCACGGACCTTCAGCAGGCCAACTCCTCGGTGGGCGAGACCGTGCTGCTGGCCGCGCACGGCGGGCTGATCATCGCGCTCACCGCGCGGCTGCTGAACCTGCCGGTGGCGATCTGGCCGTCGCTGGGCGGGATCGCGAACTGTCACTGGGTCGAGCTGGGCTGGCGTGACGAGAAGTGGCGGCTGCACGCCTACAACGCGGGGATGCACGGCTAGCCGATGGGGCCGCGCTTGCTGGTGTTCGGCGATTCGCTGAGCTTTCACGGCCCTGAAGGGCCCTGTGCGGCTGACGAGCCGCGGCTGTGGCCGAACATGGCCGCTGCTGCGTTGGGCGGCACCGCCGACCTGGTCGCCGGGATCGGCTGGACCGCGCGCGACGCCTGGTGGTCGTTGACCGGCGACCCGCGCGTGTGGGCTGATCTCCACCACGTCGACGCGGTCGTGCTGGCGGTCGGCAGCATGGACACGCTGCCGTCGCCGTTGCCGACCTACCTGCGCACGGGGCTGAAGTACCTGCGGCCCGACCCGGTGCGGCGCGTAGTGCGCAAGGCTTATCTCGCCGCGCAGCCGCGGTTGTCGGTCGCGCTCCGCGGCCGTCCGACGGTGCTGCCGGCCAAGCTCACCGTGCAGTACCTCGACACGGCGGTGGGCGCGCTGCGCGTCCTGCGCCCCGAACTGCCGATCTTCGGCATGCTGCCCTCGGTGCACCGGGCGGCGGCGTACGGCGGCGTGCACACCGCGCGCCCGGCCGCGGAGGCCGCGATGGCGGCCTGGGGCGAACGAGCGAGGGTTCCGTTGCTGGACCTCCGAGCCGTCGTCGGGGAGCACGTTCTGAGCGGCGCGGGCAACCCGGACGGAATGCACTGGGGCTGGCCGGGACACGCGGCAGTGGGTGCGGCGATGTCCGTGTTGATCGCGCCGGCGCTGGCCCCCGGCCACGTAGGCTGACGGCGTGTCGGTCGCCGTAGTCACGGATTCCACCGCCCACCTGCCGGAGGGCTTCGCCGAACGGCACGCGGTCCGGGTGGTGCCGCTGCACGTCCTGGTCGACGGCGTGGTTTCCCTCGACGGCATCGAGACCGGTCCCGCGGCGGTCGCCGAGGCGATGAGCCAGCGCAAGATCGTCACCACGTCGCGGCCGACCCCCGCCGAGTTCGTGAAGGCGTACCGGGCGGCGCTGGCCGAGGGCGCGGACGCGATCGTGTCGGTGCACCTGTCGCGCGAGCTGTCGGGGACCTGGGAAGCGGCGGTGCTGGCGGCGCAGGAGGTCGGGCCGGACCGGGTCCGCGTCGTCGACTCGCGCACCACGGCGATGGGGCTCGGGTTCGCCGCGCTGCATGCCGCGGCCGCCGCGGGCGCCGGGGCCGACGCGGCCGCGGTCGAGGCCGCGGCGGTGACCGCGGCCGGCTGCTCGTCGACATTGTTCGTCGTGGAGACCCTGGACCACCTGCGCCGCGGTGGCCGGATCGGCCCGGCGGCGGCGTTGCTCGGCACGGCACTGGCGGTGAAGCCGGTGCTGCACATGTCCGACGGCCGGATCGTCCCGCTGGAGAAGGTCCGGACCATGAACCGGGCGATCGCGCGGCTGGTCGAGCTCGCCGCCCAGGCCGCGGACGACGACGACGTCGAGCTCGCCGTCCACCACCTCGCCTCGCCGGAACGGGCGGTCGAGCTGGCGAACCGGCTGGAGGAAGCGGTGCCGCGTTCGGCGGGGTGCGTCGTTTCCGAGCTGGGCGCGGTGATCGGGGCGCACACCGGGCCCGGGGTGCTGGGCGTGGTCGTCCAGCGGACGGTCCCGTTCCCCCGCTAGCGCGGTGACCGGGCGGCTTCGCCGGGTTGTGCGGCGGGCGGTGCGGACCGGCCAGGCCGGATGGCGGGCCGAACCCGCCAGCATGCCACCCGGGTACGACGGAAACGGCCGTTCCCGGGCCGGGGCGGTGGGATCCGTCCACAACACCCCGGTTGTCCACAGGTCGCGGCGGCACCCCTGTCGGACGCCTCCCCGCGGGCCCTAACGTCGATCGTGTGTTCGAGCAGCCCGCCCGGGATCCGGGCCTCCCCGTCAACGACCGGCTCGCCTGGCTGGCCGACCAGCTCTCGCCCGACGCGAGCACGGTCGGGCCCGGCGGCCGGCTGGTCCGGCGCTGGCTGCCGGGCGGATCGGCCGTGGCCAGCCGCCGCCGGTGGGCGTTCGCCGGTGTCATCGCGGCGGTCGTGGTGATCGTCCTCGGCTCGGTCGCGCTCCTCGGCGGCCGTCCGGCGCCCGAGCCACCGCCCGCGCTGCCCAGCGCCAAACCCGCGGGCGAGGCGCGAGCGGCACCGCAGACCGGTCTCGTCATCAGCGTGATCGGCCGCGTCCGGTCGCCGGGACTGGTCACCGTGCCTCCGGGTGCCCGGGTCGCGGACGTGCTGCGCGCGGCCGGCGGACCCGATCCCGGCGCGGACCTCGGCGCGCTGAACCTCGCCCGCAAGGTGACCGACGGGGAGCAGCTCGCGGTCGGGATCCCCGCGCCCGCCGCGGCTCCCGGTGCCCCGGCGGGCGGCGGGAAGGTCGACCTCAACGCGGCGTCCGTCGACCAGCTCGACACGCTGCCCGGCGTCGGCGAGGTGATGGCCAAGCGGATCGCGCAATGGCGCACCGACCACGGCGGCTTCACGAAGGTCGAGCAGCTGCGCGATGTCGACGGCATCGGGGAAAGCAAGTTCGAGCGGCTCCGGGAGCAGGTGACGGTCGGATGAGCACCCTTCCCACGACGGACACCCGGCAGGACATGCGGCTGGTCCCGGCGGCGCTGGCGTGCTGGCTGGCCGCGCTCGCCGGCCTGCTCCTCGGCTGGTGGACGGCCGTCGCCGCCGGCCTCGCCTCGGCGGTGCTCGCCGGGGTGGTGCTCTGGCGGGCCCGCGGCCGTCCCCGTGCGCTCGGTGCGGCGGCGGCCCTGCTGGTGCTGGGTCTCGTCGCCGCCGGTCCGGTCGCCTGGCGGATCCGCGACGCGCAGCGTGACGACCTGCGTGCCGCCGCGGCCCAGGGACTTCCCGCGACGTTGCGGGTCGTCGTCGCCGAACGCCCGAAACCCGTGCGGAGCGCGGGGTACGCCGATCAGCAGGCCGGTGCCCGGTCGGTCGTGCTGGCGGCGGACGTGCGCGCGGCGTCGGTCGACGGACAGCCGGTCGCTTCGTCCGGACGGGTCCTGCTGCTGGCCCCGGTCGCGCGGTGGGCGACGCTGCTGCCCGGCCAGGACGTGGCGGCGACGGGCCGGCTGATGCCGCCGCGCGGCTCGGACCTGAGCGTCGCGGTGCTGTCCGTGCGCGGTCCGCCGGGGGAGCCCGGCCCGGCGCCGTGGTGGCAGCGGGCGGCGGCCGGGCTGCGCGCCGGTCTCCACGACCTGTGCCAGGTCCTGCCGGAAGAACCCGGAGGCCTGCTGCCGGGTCTGGTCCTGGGCGACACGAGCGGGCTGTCCCCGCGCGTCGAGCAGGAGTTCGTCACCGCGGGGCTGGCCCATCTCACCGCGGTCAGCGGCGGCAACCTCGCCGTGGCCTGTGGCGCGGTGCTGCTCCTGCTGCGGTTGCTCCGGCTCGGGCCCCGGCTGTCGGCGATGGCCGCCGGGGCGTGTCTGGCCGGGTTCCTCGTCCTGGTCGGCCCGGAGCCGAGTGTGCTGCGGGCCGGGGTCATGGCGGCGGTCGCGCTGCTGGCGCTGGCCTTGGGCCGGCGGGGCTCGGCGTTGCCGGCGCTGGCCTTCGCGGTGTGCGTGCTGGTGGTGGCCGATCCGGCGATGGCCACGGACTTCGGGTTCGCGCTGTCGGTGTTCGCCACCGCCGGGCTGGTCCTGCTCGTGCCCCGCTGGGCCGGCGCGCTGGTTCGCCGTGGTGTCCCGCCCGGCTTCGCCGAAGGGCTGGCGATCCCGCTGGCCGCCTTCGTGGTGACGGCGCCGGTGCTCGCGGGCATGGCGGGCTCGGTGAGCCTGGTTTCGGTGCTGACCAACGTCCTCGCCGCTCCGGTGGTGGCCCCGGCGACGGTGCTGGGCGTGCTGGCGACGGTCACCGGCCCGTGGTGGCCGGGCGCCGGGAAGGTCCTCGTGCACCTGGCCGACCCGGAGGCCCGGTGGCTGATCACGGTGGCGCGGCACGGGGCGCGGGCCCCGGGCGCGGTCGTCGCCTGGCCCGGCGGCTGGGCGGGTGGGTTGCTCGCCGTGGCCGTCCTCGGGGTGCTGGTGCCGGCCGCCCGGCACCGGCGCGTGCGGTTGCTCATGGTCGTGCTCGTCGCCGGGGCGCTGCTGGTGTTCGTGCCGGTCCGGGTACTGGCGCCGGCGTGGCCGCCGCGGAACTGGGCGATGGTCGAATGCGACGTCGGCCAGGGCGACGCGGTCGTGCTGGCGACCGCCGAGCCGGGGCGGGCCGTCGTCGTGGACACCGGGCCCGAGCCGGGGCCGGTCGACGAGTGCCTGCACCGGCTGGCCGTGGACCGGATCCCGCTGCTGGTCCTGAGCCACCTGCACGCCGACCACGTCGGCGGGCTCGCGTCGGTGTTCGACGGCCGGGCGGTCGGCGGGATCGCCGTCGGGCCCGGGCGGGCGCCGCAGTGGGCGTGGCGGCAGGTCGCCGCGGAGGCCGCCCGGCGGGCGGTGCCGCTGGTGGAGCTGAACCCGGGGGAGCGGCTGGACTGGCCCGGTCTGTCGCTCGACGTGCTCGGCCCGCGGTACGTGCCGGCGCGCTCGGCCGGGCAGCAGGACGGCACCACGATCAACAACAGCTCGGTGGTGCTGCGCGCGGAAACCCCGGCCGGGCGGGTGCTGCTGACCGGTGACGTCGAGCTGGCCGCGCAGGCGGACCTGCTGGCCGACGTCGGCGAACTGAAAGCGGAGGTGCTGAAGGTCCCACACCACGGCAGCCGGTACTCGCTGCCGGCGTTCCTCGCGGCGGTGGCGCCGCGCGTGGCGTTGGTCAGCGTGGGCGCGGGCAACACCTACGGGCACCCGAACAAGTCCACAATGGACGGCCTGGCCGCGCTCGGCGCGCTCGTCACCCGCACCGACCTGGACGGCGACACCGCGGTGGTCGCCGGCCCGGCGATCGCCCGCCGAGGTGAGCCCCGCGGTCCACCGCGCCGGTGAGCCGGGGCGAGCCCGTGGCCCGCCCCGGCTCAGGCGGACGTCAGTAGCCGAGCGCCTTGTTCACGGCCGCGGCCGACGGCGGCAGGGTCGCCTTGGGGCCGACGTGGTTCTCGATCGCGTCGAGGGTCTTGAGGCCGTCGCCGGTGATCAGCAGCACGGTCTCGGCGTCCGGGTCCAGCTTGCCGGTCTCGACGAGCTTCTTCGCCGTGGCGACGGTGACCCCGCCCGCCGTCTCGGTGAAGATGCCTTCGGTGCGGGCCAGCAGCCGGATGCCCTCGACGACCTCTTCGTCGGTGACGTCCTCGATCGCGCCGCCGGTGCGGTTGACGATGTCGAGCACGTACGGGCCGTCGGCCGGGTTGCCGATCGCCAGCGAGCGGGCGATCGTGTCCGGCTTCACCGGCTGGACCACGTCGTGGCCGGCGCGGAACGCGGTCGACACCGGCGAGCAGCCGGTGGCCTGCGCGCCGAACACCTTGTACGGGCTGGCGTCCACGAGGCCGAGCTGGCCCAGCTCGCGGAAACCCTTGTCCACCTTGGTCAGCTGCGAACCGGAGGCGATCGGCACGACGATCTGCGGCGGGATGCGCCAGCCGAGCTGCTCGGCGACCTCGAAGGCCAGTGTCTTCGAGCCTTCCGAGTAGTACGGCCGGACGTTCACGTTCACGAACGCCCACTTCGGGTTCTCGCCGGCCAGTTCGGTGGCGAGGCGGTTGACGTCGTCGTAGTTGCCGTCGATGGCGATGAGGTCGCCGTCGTACACCGCGGTGGTCAGGATCTTGGCGCGCTCGAGGGTCTTCGGGATCAGCACGACCGACCGCCAGCCGGCGCGGGCGGCCGCGGCGGCCGTCGCGTTGGCCAGGTTGCCGGTCGACGGACAGGCGAGCACCTCGAACCCGAACTCGCGGGCCGCGGCCAGCGCGACGGCGACGACGCGGTCCTTGAAGGAGTGCGTCGGGTTGCCGGTGTCGTCCTTGACCCAGACGCGCTTGAGGCCGAGTTCCTTGGCGAGCCGGTCGGCCCGGATCAGCCGGGTCGCGCCGGGCTCGGTGTTCGGGATCTCTTCGACGTTGGACGGGACCGGGAGGAGCTTCTTGTAGCGCCAGATGTTCTTGGGGCCGGCCTCGATGTCTTCGCGGCGGACGCGGCCGAAGTCGTAGGCGACCTCGAGCGGCGAGAAGTCCTCGGCGGAGACGAATTCGGGGGCGAGCGGCTGCCGGTGGCCCTCTTCCTTCGACACCAGTTCGACGGCGGGACCGAGATCCGGGGTCTTCGTGGTGGAGGTCGTGCCGAGGGTTGCGGTCATCGCGAGGTTCCTTCCTCATCTGCCCCGCCGAAGCGGGCCGGAATTGGCACCGTGGTCGTCAGCTACCCCGCGATCGCGGGATGACGGGCTGTACGCCGGTTGCCGGGGCTTCGTCGGGCCGTTCCCTCTGCCCCTCTGGATGAGCGGTATTCAGTTGTCGGTGCGCACGCCGGATCAACCCCGGGCTGGCTACCTCGGCTACACCGTACGACATCGCGCTCGAGCCGTGCCACGGTGCCCTCTCGACATCACCGGAGCGGAGGCACGACGGAGCAAGTGAGAGGATTCACCGGTGACCGCGCAAGCCACCGCCCCGGCCCCGCTGCAGCTGGTGCTGGGCGAGGAAGAACTGCTGATCGAGCGGGCCGTCCGGGAGACGCTGGCCGCCGCCCGCGCGAGGGACGCGACGGCCGAGCTGACCCGGGCCCGGGTGTCCGATCTCACAGCGCCCGAGCTGGCGGAACTCGTCAGCCCGTCGCTGTTCAGCGAAGGCCGCGTGATCGTCCTCGAGTCGGCTCAGGACATCTCGCAGGAGCTGGCCGACGCCGTAGCGGCCTACCTCAAGGACCCGGCGGACGGGATCGTGCTCGTCGTCGTGCACACCGGCGGCGGCCGCAGCAAGGCGGGCAAGACGCTCCCCGCCGTGCTGAAGAAGGCCGGGGCCGAGATCACGGAGTGCCCGAAGCTGACCAAGCCGGCCGAGCGCGAGCAGTTCGTGCGGCACGAGGTGCGCCGGGTGAAGGGCAAGATCGACCCGGCCGGGGTGGCAGCGCTGATCGACGCCGTGGGCTCCGACCTGCGGGAACTCTCGTCGGCGGCGACGCAGCTGGTCGCGGACACGGGCGGCACTGTCGACGCCGAGGCGGTCCGGCGTTACCACCGCGGCCGCGCCGACGTGACCGGGTTCGCGGTGGCGGAGAAGGCGGTCAGCGGGGACCGCGCGGCGGCGCTGGAGTCGCTGCGCTGGGCGATGCAGCTCGGCGTCCCGCACGTCCTGGTCGCGGACGCGCTGGCCGACGCGGTCCGCACGATCGCGCGGGTCTCCGGCGCGGGCCGGGGCAACCCTAACCAGCTGGCCGGCGAGCTGGGCATGCCACCGTGGAAGATCCGCAAGGCGCAGGGCCAGTCCCGGGGGTGGAACCCCGACGGCCTCGCCACCGCGATGCGCGTGGTCGCGAGGCTGAACGCCGAGGTCAAGGGCGTCGCGGCGGACCCGGGCTACGCGCTGGAGCGCGCGGTCCTCCAGGTGGCGGCCGCCAAGGGTGACCACTGACCCCGGCATGAAGAAAGCCCCGGCCGAGGCCGGGGCTTCTCCAGAAACAGCCTGCTCAGAGCGCGTTGACGCGCTTCGCGAGCGCCGACTTCTTGTTGGCGGCCTGGTTGGCGTGGATGACGCCCTTCGAGACGGCCTTGTCCAGCTTCTGGGCGGCGTCGCGCTGCAGCTCGACGGCCTTGGCCTTGTCGCCGGCCTCGGCGGCTTCGCGGACCTTGCGGATCGCGGTCTTCACCGAGGACCGGATCGCCTGGTTGCGCTGACGCGCCTTCTCGTTCGTCGTGATGCGCTTGATCTGCGACTTGATGTTGGCCATAGGGCAACTCCTGTTTCACTCGGTGAGATCCGCCGCCGCGCTCGGGTGGCCCCGCTCGAAAGAGCGGGTTTCCTCCATGACGGAATGCCGCACGGCAACGACCGGTAACTTTAACAGCCCAGCTCGCCGCCGCCTCCGCCGGGCAGCGCGCGGTGCCGATCACCGGGAGTACGGTGGACGGCGGCAGTGCCTAGGGTTCCGTCACCGGTCCGCCCGGCCCGCAGGACGAGCACCACAACCAGGACCGGTGGGCCTGGTCCGAGCGGCACCATCGGCGGGCCCGGACGACCTGCCGTTCATCTGACGGGGCAAAAGCCTGGAGGACCGGGTTTCCGCATGCACGGAAACCCGTAAGGGGTCCCATGAACGCCACCGCCCTGTCCCTCGTCCTGGTCGCCGCCGTCGTACACGCCGGGTGGAACCTGGCCGCCAAGCGGATCTCCGCCGGCGGCACCCAGTTCGTCTGGCTCTACTACACCGCCTCCGCGGTCATGCTGCTGCCGGTCACGGTGGTCCTGCTCGTCGTGGAAGACGAACGTCCACAGTGGAGCTGGCTGCTGGCCGCGGCGGGCACGTCGGTGCTGCACGTCGGTTACGGCGTCGTGCTGCAGCGCGGGTACCGCGTCGGCGACCTCTCCGTCGTCTATCCCGTCGCGCGGGGCACCGGGCCGCTGTTGTCGGTGCTGGCCGCCGTCCTGGTGCTCGGCGAGCGCCCCGGCCCGCTCGGCCTGCTCGGCGCTTTCCTGGTGATCGCCGGGGTGCTGGTAATCAGCACGGGCCGCGAAGAGGGCACGGCGCGGGGCCGCCGCGCCGGCGTCCTCTACGGCCTGCTGACCGGGGCCGTCATCGCCGGGTACACGCTCTGGGACGCGCACTCGGTGACCGGCGTCGGCGTGCCGCCGGTCGTCTACTTCGGCATCGGCTCGGTCCTGCAGAGCGTGCTGCTGGTGCCCGGCGCGCTGGCCGGCCGCGGCGAGGTGGCCCGCATCTGGCGCGAACAGCGGCGTGAAGTGCTCCTCGTCGCCCTGCTGTCGCCGATCGCCTACATCCTCGTGCTGTTCGCGCTCACGATGGCGCCGGTGAGCCTGGTCGCGCCCGCCCGGGAGCTGAGCATCGTGCTCGGCGGCCTCGCCGCGTGGCTGGTGCTGGGCGAGCGTGACGCCGTGCGCCGGCTCGCCGGTGCGGTGATCGTGCTGTCCGGCATCGCCGCGATTGCGGCCGCCTGAGCACGTCCGGTAGGGATGTCGGATGGAAGTCCTGAAGAGCAGGCTGCTGATCCGCCCGCGCGACGTCGCCGCGACCACCGCGTTCTACCGCGACACCCTCGGCCTGGCCGTGGAGCGTGAGTTCCCCGGCGGCACCGTGTTCTTCCTCGGGCACGGCTCCCTGGAAGTCTCCGGCGAGGGGCAGGCGGGCTCGTCGCCCGATCTGGTGCTCTGGCTGCAGGTCCGGGACCTGGCCGGCGCCATGGCCGACCTGAAGGCCAAGGGACTGGAGCCGGTGCGGGACGCCCAGCGCGAGCCGTGGGGCCTCGACGAGGCCTGGATCGCCGATCCGGACGGCACGCGCATCGTGCTGGTCGAGGTGCCCGAAGGCCACCCGATCCGGACGGACACCCGCTAGGCGGGCTTGACGGCGCGCAGCTGAGCGGCGAGCGCGGCGAAGCCGGGCGGCTCCCAGGTCCACGTCTGCAGGTCGGCGAAGCCCGCGGCGGCGGCTTCGTCGGCCAGCACGTGCCTGCTCACGGGCAGCCACTTTTCGTGCGCCGACAGCAGCAGGCGCCCGCCGGGGCGCAGCACCCGGAACAGTTCGGCGAACCCGGCGGCGCGGTCGTCCCAGAGCATGACGTTGTTCACGGTCAGCACGACGTCGACGGACTCGCCGGGCTCGCCGGTACGCGCGGCCGAGCCCTCGCGCAGCTCGGCCCGGTCGCCGCACCGCTCGTGACACAGCGTGAGCATCTCGGAGGAGGGGTCGACGCCGATCGCGCGTCCGGCCAGCCGGGCGGCGGCGTCCAGGCCGACGCCGGGGCCGGGCCCGACGACGAGGACGGTTTCGTCCGGCTCGATCTTCGCCAGGTCGACGACGCGGTGTTCGGTGGCGGCGTTGCCCCGGGCCATCACCCAGCCGCCGAGGCGGCCGAGCGCTCCGGAAGGGTGACCGAAAGCACGGTCGAGGACGCGGCCGAAACCGCCTGGATCCGGCTGGGGAGGGGGTGCCGGCTGGTGCGAAGTGTTCATACTTCGAGGGCACCACGGATCACGCAGGCTCGCATCGGGGATGACCCCCACCCGCACCCGGAGCGCCATGGGACCATAGACGTGGCCATCCCCGACTTCCGAGGACTCAATCGAGTGACAGCGCTCAACAAGTTCGCCGACACCACCTTCACGCCTCCGGAGCTCATCCGGAACTTCTGCATCATCGCGCACATCGACCACGGCAAGTCCACCCTGGCCGACCGCATGCTGCAGCTCACCGGCGTCGTGGAAGAGCGGGCAATGCGCGCTCAGTACCTCGACCGGATGGACATCGAACGCGAGCGCGGGATCACCATCAAGGCGCAGAACGTCCGGCTGCCCTGGAACGTCGGCGGGCAGGACCACGTCCTGCACATGATCGACACCCCCGGCCACGTCGACTTCACCTACGAGGTCTCCCGGGCGTTGGAGGCGTGCGAGGGCGCGGTCCTGCTGGTCGACGCCGCGCAGGGGATCGAGGCCCAGACGCTGGCCAACCTGTACCTGGCGCTGGAGAACAACCTCCAGATCATCCCGGTGCTCAACAAGATCGACCTGCCATCGGCCGACCCCGACAAGTACGCGGGTGAGCTGGCCCACATCATCGGCTGCGAGCCGGACGACGTGCTGCGGGTCTCGGCCAAGACCGGCATCGGCGTCGGCGCGCTGCTCGACGAGGTCGTGAAGCAGGTCCCGGCGCCGGTGGGCGACGCCGACGCGCCGGCCCGCGCGATGATCTTCGACTCGGTCTACGACACCTACCGCGGCGTCGTCACCTACATCCGGGTCGTCGACGGCAAGATCACGCCGCGCGAAAAGATCAAGATGATGTCGACCGGGGCCACCCACGAGCTGCTCGAGGTCGGGATCATTTCGCCGGAGCCCAAGCCGAGCAAGGGGCTCGGCGTCGGCGAGGTCGGCTACCTGATCACCGGCGTGAAGGACGTCCGGCAGTCGAAGGTGGGCGACACCGTGACGTCGGAGCGGAACGGCGCCAAGGAAGCGCTGGCCGGCTACCGCGAACCGAAGCCGATGGTCTACTCCGGACTGTATCCGGTGGACGGTTCCGACTACCCCGAGCTGCGCGAGGCGCTGGACAAGCTCCAGCTCAACGACGCCGCGCTCGACTACGAGCCGGAGACGTCGGTGGCGCTGGGCTTCGGCTTCCGCTGTGGCTTCCTCGGCCTGCTGCACCTGGAGATCACGCGTGACCGGCTCGAGCGCGAGTTCGGCCTCGACCTGATTTCGACGGCGCCGAACGTGGTCTACGACGTGGTGCTGGACGACGGCAAGGAAATCCACGTCACCAACCCGTCGGACTGGCCGACCGGAAGCAAGATCGACAAGGTGCTGGAGCCGGTCAGCAAGGTCAGCATCCTGGCGCCGTCGGAGTTCATCGGCACGATCATGGAGCTGTGCCAGAACAAGCGCGGCCAGCTGCTCGGGATGGACTACCTGTCCGAGGACCGGGTCGAGCTGCGGTACAACATGCCGCTGGGCGAGATCATCTTCGACTTCTTCGACACGCTGAAGTCGCGGACGCGCGGGTACGCGTCGCTGGACTACGAAGAGGCCGGCACACAGGCGGCGGACCTGGTCAAGGTGGACATCCTCCTGCAGGGCGAGGGCGTGGACGCGTTCTCCGCGATCGTGCACAAGGACGACGCCTACAACTACGGCAACCGCATGGTGAACCGGCTCCGCGAGCTGATCCCGCGGCAGAACTTCGAGGTGCCGATCCAGGCCGCGATCGGTGCCCGGATCATCGCCCGCGAGACGATTCGCGCCATCCGCAAGGATGTCCTCGCGAAATGCTACGGCGGTGACATCTCGCGTAAGCGGAAACTGCTGGAGAAGCAGAAGGAAGGAAAGAAGCGGATGAAGACCGTCGGCCGAGTCGAGGTCCCGCAGGAAGCTTTCGTCGCCGCACTGTCCACTGAGGACTCCGGGAAGAACAAGAAGTAAGTGTCGCGTTGAGGTGACAACGGCGCCCACATTCACGCCTCCGTGTGAATGTGGGCGCCGAACCCGTGTTCGATGCGGTTTCTGTCGGTGCTCTCTGGTTCGCTCTGGTGCGAAGAGCGAAAGGAGAGCACCATGACGGTCATGGCAGACATCGAGCATCCCGCCGATTCGGGCCCCCTGACGGTGCACGACCTCGAGGGGATGCCGGACGATGGCCGACGCCACGAACTCATCGACGGGGTGCTCATCGTGAGCCCCGCGCCGGGAAGAAAGCACCAGGCAATCGTGGTGAGACTATGGAGAGTGCTCGAGAGGGTGTGCCCGCCCGAGTACGACGTACTTGTCGCACCGTTCGCGGTGCACTCGGGCGACAAGATCGAATTGCAGCCGGACGTCCTGGTCGGCCGGGACGAGGACTTCACCGAGAAGGATCTCCCGGCGCCGCCGGTACTGGCCGTTGAAGTGCTTTCGCCCAGTACGGCGCTCTACGATCTGAACCTCAAGAAAGCGGCCTACGAGCGGCTCGGGACCGGGAGTTACTGGGTGATCGATCCGGAGGAGCCCGCGCTCACCGTGTTCGAGCTGGACGAGGACGGGCACTACCAGCAGGTCGGCAAGGCGGCGGGCGACGAGGTCTTCGAGGCCGAGCGGCCGTTCCCGGTGCGGATCGTGCCACGGGAACTACTGGGCAGGCTCGGCTGAGCCCGGCGGCTCCCGGACCGCGGCGCCGAACGGGACAGGCGCCGCCCCGGTCAGCGATGCCGGATGCGCGGTGTGCCGCGGAGCTGGGAGTGCAGCTGCCGGTGTCGCAGCTCCTTCCTGAGCCGCTCGATCACCGCGGTGAACAGGGCCGGGTCGAGGATCGCGGTCTGCTCGAACTGCCGCCGTTGCGGCGGCGCCGGGGCGAGCTTGCTCCGCGGCGCGTAGCACTGCACCGAGCTTTCGACGCCCCCGCCGGTGACCAGGTCGAGCCAAAGGGCGTCGCGCAGGTAGCCGTCGCCGAAGCGGGCCGAGCGGCGCGCGGTGACGTCGGCGATCTGGTCCCACGGCACGAGCCGGGTGCTGAGCGTGCCCGCGGGCAGGCGGATGCCCTCGTCGCCGAGGGTGAGGTCGCGCAGGCCGTCGAGGCCGCGCTTCAGCCCCAGAGCGCGGGACGCGCGGTACGCCACGACGGCGATGAGCACGGTCGCGGCGTAGGCGACGACGATCAGCCAGACGGGCAGGCCGCGCACCAGCCCGAGGGCGAGCGCCGCGCCGAAGCCGGCGTCGGCGACGGCGAGCAAGCCGAGCAGGATCTTGACCGGGGTGGTGACGCGAGGCGGGGACTCGGACAACGGACGACTCCTGGGGCCGGGTGGATCAGGGGTTGCCGATTATCCGGTCCGCCTTCACGAACACCGCGACCCGCCGCTCTTCGGCCATCACGCGGTCGTACTCGGCCCAGTCGTCGTGGGTGCCGGTGGCGGCGATGAAGACGTCGCGCAGGAGCTTCGGCAAGCCCGCGGGGTCGAAGGCGGGGTCGGGGTCGTCGGGGCCGATGAGGTGGGTGGCGCCGGTGACGGAGACCCAGTTCCAGCCGCGCCGGAAGGTCACGGTGGCGTGTCCGGCCCGCCGCAGCAGCGCGAGCTTGTGCGCCCGGCCGACGGCGACATACGCGACGCCGGGGACGCCGGTCACCGGGTCTTCGAGGACGCCGGCGTTGACGACGGAGGAATGAACGGTGCCGTCGGCGCGCGTCGTGGCGACGGTGGCGAGACCGTGCTCCTGCAGCGACAGCGTGCGAACCTGCTCCAGATCGGCGCTCATGCCTCAACCTAACCCGCCCGGCGAGCCACGTGTTCCGGTTTCACCGGCTGAAGTGCGGTGTTAACCGTCCGCACAGGGCCGGCGGGTCGCCGCCACCCAGCCGGCCCGGGCGATCGCGTGCTTCGGGCTCGTCGAGGGCGTCGAGGCTCGCGACGTGCCGCCGGGCTCGACGAAGAGATAGCCGAGTAGGCCGGGGCCGGGCCGGTGGGTGACGACGACCTGGTCGTCGGCCCAGACCTCCGGGCTCACCAGCGGCCCGGCACCCCGGTGCTTGGCACAGATCGGGCACGGCTCCGGCATGGCCGCCGACCAGCGGCGTACATCGCAGCCGCGCCAGGCCGCTCAACAGGCGCCGTTGTCGGTCCACACTCCCCACTGGCCCGTCGTGCCGGGTTCCTCGCCCTGGGTCCACCACTTCGCCGTCCACTTGTGGGCGTTGTGGGACACCACGGTCCCGCCCGTGTACACCTGCGAAGCACTCCAAGCCGGGTCCGTGCACGTGCCCGGATTCGTCGTCCCGCCCGTGTTCCACGAAACCTGTGAGGAGCGATAGAAGTTCAGCGACTGGGCCGTCCAGCGCGGGGCCTGGGCGCCGAGGCGGGTGCGGAACGCCGTCCAGTCATGGGTCGACCAGGGGGACCAGCCCAGCTCCGCGTGCGCCGCCACCCGGGGGAACGCCAGGTAGTCGATGTCGGCCGGGGTGACCACCGTTTCCGTCCACAGGGGCGACTCCACGCCGCGGACCGCGGACTCGGCCACACCCGACAGATACGCTCCCGGGTTCCAGCCGTACGCGTCCTGCACCTCGATGTACCCCGCCCACGACAGGCCGATCGGGGTCGAGCTGTTGTACTTCATGTCCAGGTACGCCTTGTTCGCCGGCGACAGGATCACCTTGCTGCCGCGGGAAACCGCCGTCGACACCCCCGAATCGGACGTCGTCGTTCCCCAGAACTGCGGCGTCGCGGAGGAGGGCAGTGCCGCCTTCGCGATGTCGTGCCAGCCCACCGCCGACTTGCCCGTCGCCGCCACCAGGGGCAGCACCTTGTTCATGAACGCCAGGTAATCCGCGTTGCTCGTCGCCGAGGCCTCGTCGCCGCCGATGTGCAGGTACGGGCCCGGCGTGAGGGCCGCCAGTTCGCGCAGCACATCCGCGACGAACGTGTACGTGACGTCCTTCGAGATGCACAGCGAGCTGTAGCCGACCGCGGTGTCCGTCCGCAGAGAAGGCGCCACCCCGGCGCAGTTCAGCTCCGCGTACGACGCCAGCGCCGCGTTCACGTGCCCCGGCATGTCGATCTCCGGGATGATCGTGATGTGCCGCGAAGCCGCGTAGTTCACGATGTCGGTGTACTGCGCCTTCGTGTAGTAGCCGCCCGCGCCGCCGCCCACCTGCGTGCTGCCGCCGTACGTCGCCAAGCGGGGCCAGCTGTCGATCTGGATGCGCCAGCCCTGGTCGTCCGCCAGGTGCAGGTGCAGGTTGTTGATCTTGTACTGGGCGAGCTGGTCGAGGTACCGCTTGACCGTCGCGACCGGGTGGAAGTGCCGCGCGACGTCCAGCATCGCGCCGCGGTAGCCGAACCGCGGGTAGTCGAGGATCGTCGCGCCCGGCACGGTCCACGGCCCGGCCTGCGCCGAGGGGCTTTCGACGCGCCCGGGCAGCAGTTGCCGCAACGTCTGGACGCCCGCGAAGAGCCCGTCGGCCGTCGTGGCCCGCACGGTGACCGAAGACGCCGTCGACACCAGCTGGTAGCCCTGGGCGCCGACGGCGGAAGGCGCGCCGCTGAGCAGCAGGGCGATGCTGCCGGACGGCACCGAAGCCGGGGCGTCGGACACCGGCAGCGCGAAGCCCGTCGAGGGCCGCAGCACCCCGGCGAGGTAGTCGCCGACCTGCTTGGCGGGCGCCGAGCCGGCCTCGGTGACGATCTTGGTCGTCGAAACGAGCGGGAACGCGACTCCGGCCGACGGCGTCACCGACACCGGCACCGGCACGATCGACTGCAGCGCCGGCGTGGCCGCCGCGGCCACCGGCAAGGCGGCGGTGGTACTGGCGCCGATCAGGGCCAGCACGGCGAGTGCGCGGCCGAGGCGCCGCGCTGGGGATGTCTTCACCGGGGGACCTCCTGGCGGGCAGGGCGCGACCTCGCCGTCGCACCTGCCCGGATCGTCGCATCTTCCCCGGTCATGGTCTAGACCAACTCGGGTGGTCCTGACGGCAAACCCGGGACTACGCTCGCAGGTATGTTCGACGAGCTTGCGTTCCCGGTCATCGCCGCGCCGATGGCGGGCGGGCCGACCACCCCGGAGCTGGTCGCCGCGGTGACCGAGGCCGGCGGCTTCGGTTTCCTGGCCGCCGGGATGCTGACACCGGAAAAGCTGGCGGCGCAGATCGACCGGACCCGCGAACTCACCACGCGCCCGTTCGGCGTCAACCTGTTCGTCCCGCAGCCGGACACCGGTGCGGACATTTCCGCGCACCGCGAGCGGCTCGAGGGGTTCGCCCGCGAGTACGACGTCGAGCTCGGCGAACCGAAGTGGGACGACGACGCGTACGCGGCGAAGCTGGACGTCGTGCTCGAGAAGGGGGTTCCGGTGGTGTCGTTCACCTTCGGGCCGCCCGCACCGTCGGACGTCCTGCGGCTGCACGAAGCCGGCGCCCGGGTCGTCGTCACCGTGACCACCCCGCAGGCCGCGCAACGGGCCGCGGACCTCGGCGCCGACGCGCTCGTCCTGCAGGGCTTCGAAGCGGGTGGGCACCGCTCCCTGTTCACCGACGACGCCGCGCTGCCCGGTGGTGGCGCGGAATACGGCGTGCTCGCGCTGCTGCGGCTCGTCGCCGCGCGCGTCGACCTGCCGCTGATCGCCGCCGGCGGGCTGGTGCACGGCGCCGACGTCGCGGCCGTGCTCGCGGCCGGTGCCGTGGCCGCCCAGCTGGGCACGGTCTTCCTGCGCGCCGACGAGGCGGGCACCGCGGAGCCCCACCGCAAGGCGCTGGCCGTCGCCGAGCGCGAGACGGCGTTCACCCGCGCCTTCAGCGGCCGCCCGGCGCGGGGGCTGGTCAACAAGTTCATGGACGAGCTGTCCGAAGGCGCGCCGGCCGCGTACCCGCAGCTCAACCACCTCGCGGGGCCGGTGCGCAAGGCGTCGGCGAAGGCCGGTGATCCCGAGGCGATGTCCTTGTGGGCCGGGCAGACCTACCCGCTCGGCTACGACGCTTCGGTCGCCGTCATCCTCGAGCGGCTGAAGGTCGAGGCGCGCGAAGCCGCCGCACGCCTCGACCGGATCCGCTAGTCCGCGGGGCCGGCGCCGCCGCGGTTCAGCAGCGAGTGCCGCTTGCTGTAGGCGAAGTAGACGAGCAGGCCGATGGCGAACCAGATTGCGAACCGGATCCAGGTCGCCGGCTGCAGGAACGTGATCAGCCAGATCGAGAACACGACGCCGATCGCGGGCACCACCGGCATGCCCGGCGTCTTGAACGTCCGCGGCAGGCCGGGCTGCTTGTAGCGCAGCACGATCACGGCGACGCAGACCACGACGAAGGCGAGCAGGATGCCGATGTTCGTCAGTTCGGCGGCCTCGCCGATCGGCAGCACCCCGGCGATGATCGCGGACGCGCCGCCGAGGATCCACGTCATCCGGCTCGGCACCTGCCGCGTCGGGTTGGTCTTGCCCAGCCACGGCGGCAGCAGCCCGTCGCGGCTCATCGAGTAGCCGATGCGGGTGGCGCCCATCAGGAACGTGAAGAGCACGGTGAGGATGCCGACGATCGCGCCGATCGCGATCACCGTGGCCAGCCCGGAGAGCCCGACCGACTTGAACGCCGTCGAGAAACCGCTCTTCGGGTCGATCTCGGTGTAGTTCTGCATGCCGGTCAGCACCAGGCAGGCCAGCACGTACAGCACCATCGAAATGGCCAGCGAATAGAGGATCGCCTTCGGCATGTGCCGCTGCGCGTCCTTCGACTCTTCGGCCGCGGTCGACATCGCGTCATAGCCGAAAACGGCGAAGAACACGGTCGCGGCGCCGGTCACCGCTCCACCGAAGCCGGCCGGGGCGAACGGCGTGTAGTTGCCGGTCTTTACGTAGAAGAAGCCGACCAGGATGACCACCAGCACGATCAGGACCTTGATCCCGACCATCGCCGTCTCGAACCGGGCGGCGCTGCGGATGCCGCGGTTGAGCAGGTACGCGATCAGCAGGCACAGCAGCGCGGCGAACAGGTCGACCCGGTGACCCGGCCCGGTGCCGGGCGCGCCGAGCATCCACGCGGGCAGGTCGAGGCCGAGCTGGCCGAGCAGGAAGCTGAAGTAGCCGGAGATGCCGATCGCCACCACCGCCACGATCGCGGTGTACTCCAGCAGCAGGTCCCAGCCGATGAACCAGCCGACGACCTCGCCGAGCACCGCGTAGCCGTAGGTGTAGGCCGAACCGGCCTTCGGGATCAGGCCGGCGAACTCGGCGTAGGAGAACGCGGCCGCGGCGCTCGCGACGCCGGCGATGAGGAACGAGATCAGCACGGCCGGGCCGACGCCGGGGATGCCGGCCGAGGCGTCGCCGTGCGCGACGCTGCCGGCGAGCGCGAAGATCCCGGCGCCGATGATGCCGCCGATGCCGATGGCGGTCAGCTGCCAGAGTCCCAAGGTGCGGTTCAGGCCACCGCTTTCCGAAGTGTCCTGGATCTGGTCGATCGGCTTGCGCCGGAAGATGCCGGAGCTGGAACCCAAACCTTCTGGAGCGGACATCAATCGTCTCCCGAACGTCGCGATGAGCGGGCCCGGGTCGCGGACCCAACGCGGGAACCTACCGTCAACTCCGCGTGGCCACAGCCTGAGCGCCTCAGCCGGCCGCGGTGTCCTCGCCCACGGCCTCCGACGCCGTCGCGGCGGCCCGCTTGGCCTGCGTGGTCCGGACCGCGCTCGCGGCGAAGTACGTGAGCAGCTCCGCGATCTCCACCGGGTCGTCCAGCTGCGGGCAGTGCCCCCAGTCCTCGCGGACCAGCAGCCTGCTGTGCGGCACCAGGGTGTGCAGCTGCCGCCCGGACGCGGCGGTGACGAGCTTGTCCTTGCCGCACGCGACGACGAGCAGCGGGACCTGCACCGAGTCGAGGCGGTAGGCGTCGGCGAGCTCCGCGACGAGCTGCCGGGCCTGCTCCAGGCGGCTCTTGGTCGCGCGGTAGTCCGGGAAGAGCGCCGTGAAGCGCTGCACCTGGGTCGCGTCGGCCGCGCCCGAGTCGGCGTAGAGCAGCCGCGGGACGACCTGTTCGGCGACCTTGCGGACCAGGAAGCCCGGCACCGGGACCGGGAGCGCCGTGTACAGCCGCAGCGGCAGCGGATAGCGCGCCACCGCGCGGATCAGCCACGAGTCGACGAACCCCGGCGCGGCGATCGACACGACGCCCGAGATCGGGAGGTGGCTGTTCTGGGACGCGCGCAGGCTCATGGTGCCGCCGAGGGAGTTCCCGGCCAGCACGACCGAACCGAGCACCGCCTGCTCCCGGACGACGGCGGTGGCGAACGCGTCGAGCTGCGGCAGCATCGGGCCGGGCCGCAGCGGCTGGGCGTCCCCGAAACCGGGCAGATCGACCGCGACCGCCGGAATTCCGGCGGCCGCGAGCTGCTCCAAGGCGGGACGCCAGGTATCAGCGCTGTCGCAGTAGCCGTGCAGCAGCACCAGGCGCGGTGCGGAAGGCCGGACGTGCGATGCCGCGGCCCGGCGCCGCGGCGAGCGGCGCGAAGCGGGCTGCTCCGGTTCCTGGACGGGGTCGCCGACCTCGAGAACACGGGTGCGGACGCCGGCGTAGCGCCGGAAGGAGACCCGCACGGGGTCCGGGTCACTGGGCCGGCCGCCCGGTACAGCCGGAGCGGGCCGCTTCGTCGCGGTCATGACTACAGATTAGCTGCCCGGCATGGAGTTTAGGTGGAACTTAGGTGCTAACGACCAGGTCTCGAACCGGGTACGCCAAGGATTCACTCAATGTCGAATGACTTTTCACATCGGAATCCGCCCAGCTCAGGGCGGGTCTAGCGAGTGAAGACGATCTTGCCCGCGGTGTCCCCTTCGAGCATCGCCTGGAACCCCTTAGGGGCCTCCGCGAAGGAAAGTTCCGCGCCGATCTGCGGCCGGACCCCGGTCAGGTCGAGGTAGGCGAGCAGGTCCGAGAGTTCGTCGCGGGTGCCCATGGTGGACCCGGAAACGCGCAGCTGGAGGAAGAAGACGCGCTGGAGCTCCGCGTTCGCGTCCGGGCCGCTGGTCGAGCCGGAGACCACGATGATCCCGCCCGGCTTGAGTGATTTGACCGAATGCGACCAGGTCGCCTTGCCGACCGTCTCGAACACGGCGTCGACGCGCTCGGGCAGCCGGGCGCCCGACTCGAACGTCTGGTGGGCGCCGAGGCTCGCGGCGAGGGCGCGCTTCTCCTCGGTGCGGCCGGTCACCCAGACCCGGAACCCGGCCGCGCGGCCGAGCTGCACCAGCGCGGTCGAGACGCCGCCGGACGCGCCCTGCACGAGCATCGTCTGGCCCGGCCGCAGTCCGGACTTCACGAACAGCATCCGGTAGGCGGTCAGCCAGGCCGTGCCCATGGTGGCTGCTTCGGCGAAGCTCAGCGAAGCGGGCTTCGGGACGACGTTGCGGGCCGGCACGACGACCTGGTCGGCGAAGGTGCCCTGGTGCTTCTCGGTGAGCAGCGTGCGCTTCGGGTCGAGGGTGTCGTCGCCCTGCCAGCCCGGCGCGTTGATCACCGAGTGGAGCACGACCTCGGAGCCGTCGTCGAGGGTGCCGGCGCCGTCGCAGCCGAGGATCATCGGGAACTGGTCCGGCTTGATCCCGACGCCGCGCAGCGTCCAGAGGTCGTGCATGTTCAGGCTGGCCGCCTTGACGTGCACGCGGACCCAGCCGTCCGGCACGTCGGGGTCAGGGCGCTCGCCCACGACGAGCGAGTCCAGGGGGCTGTCGGCGTTGGGTTCCTGCGCGTACACGGCGAACATGTCCTGCAACGTACCGCCCCTGGGGCGCGGTGGCAGCGGAGCGCGCGTAGGCTCACACCGTGTTCAACGGGCTTGCCGACTGGTGGGACGGGGTCGAGCTGTGGCTCGCCCAGGCGTGGTTCCCGGTCCAGTTCGTGCTGGTCATGGTGGTCGTCGTGCCGCTGTGCCTGGCCGCCGCGTGGGTGCTCGACAAGCTCGTCGGGCTCTTCGCCCGCAGACTGACGCCGGGGCGTGACGACGACCGGTCCGACGGGTCGGCATAGGCTCGCGCACCATGTTCAACCGAAGGCGGATCACCGCCGCGCTGATCGGGCTCCTCGTGCTGGTGCTGGGGGGCTGGCTGGTCAAGGACGTCCTCAGCGACGGCTCGCCGTCGTCGCCCGCGCCGAGTTCGTCGGCGCCGAGTCCGTCGGCGCCGAGTCCGTCGGCCAAGGGCGGCGCGGCCGTGCCGGGCGCGGACTCCGGGCTGCCGGTCAAGGCGCTTTCCGCGTTGCCCACACAGGCCGCGGACACGTGGAAGCTGATCGAAAAGGGCGGGCCGTACCCGTACCCGCGCAACGACGACGTCGTGTTCGAGAACCGCGAGAAACAGTTGCCCGGCAAGAAGTCCGGTTACTACCACGAGTACACGGTGAAGACGCCGGGCAGCGCCGACCGCGGCGCGCGGCGGCTGGTCACCGGGCAGGCGCACGAGCTGTACTACACCGGCGACCACTACGCGTCGTTCGTCGTCGTGGACCCGGCCCGATGAGCGCCGAGGAGCAGGCGAAGGCCGCCGCGGAAGCAGCCTTCGCGAGGGGCGCGTACCCGCACCTGGTGAACTCACGGCCCACCGTGGACAAGACCAGCACGCTGAGCGCGTTCGCCGACGCACTGTCCTTTCCGGACTACTTCGGGCACAACCTGGACGCGCTCTACGACTGCCTGACCGACCTGTCGTGGCTGCCGCCGGGGGAGCACGTGCTGATCTGGCCGGGCTCGGACGCGCTGCGCAAGGCGGAGCCGAAGACGTACCTGGCGATCCGCAGCGTGCTCTCGGACGCGCAGCGCGCGCTCGGCCCGAGCGGCCGCGGCGCCGGCTCGTGGCGGCTCACGGTCGTGCTGCCGGACGCCTGAGCCCGCGCCGCCCGCTTGACTGCGCTGATCTCTCAAGCAGGCTTGAGCTTCATGAGCCGGGATGTCACGAACGGGTGGTTTGCAGCTCAGAGCGGTTCGAACGGACCGTTCGCGCCGCTCCGAGCTGGCGTTTTACCTCTGAGGTCGCTGATCCTTGAAGTGTGCGAAGAGGGACCTGGGCCCGGCACCCACTGGTTGTCGGCCACAAGAGCAATCCGGATGTCGTGCGCACCGTCGAACTCGAGGAAATCGGCATGCAACGCAGCAGCATCTATCGCCGCTGTCTGCCCGGTGGCCCGTGGCGGAGGTTGCTACCGGGAATCATCCTGCTGCATCCCACCGAACCCACCGGCGAACAGCGCTTGCAGGCAGCGCTCATCCGTGGCGGCGGCTCCGCGGTGCTCACGGGCCTCTGGGCACTGCGAAGACACGGGCTCCGGGACTTCCCGGAGCCTGACGACGTGCACATCCTCGTTCGGAGCGAGCGCGAGACCACCAGCAGCGGCTTCGCCCTCGTCGAACGCACTACCCGGCTGCCCGATCCGATCACGCGAGGCGGCGTCCCCGTCGCACCGGTGTATCGGGCCGCGCTCGACGCGGCACGCCGGATCCGGGACTTCGACACCGTGCAAGCACTGCTCGCCGAGGCGGTGCAACGCAAGCGCTGCACACCGGAGCAACTCGACAGGGAACTTCGTCTCGGTAGCCAGCGAGGCTCAGCACTGCCCCGTCGGGCTCTCCAGGCGATCCTTTGTGGCGCGGAATCGGTCGCCGAAGCCGACGCCTGGGAGATCTGGAAGCTTGCCGGGTTGCCACCCGCCGAATGGAACGTCAGGGTCTTCGACGAGCAAGGCACCTTCATCGCCAAGCCCGATGCCTGGTGCGACGACATCGCGTTCGCCTGGGAGATCGACTCACGCCAATGGCACAGCGATGGCAATCGCTACTCAGACACCCTCGCTCGAAACGCCCGCTACACCGCAGCCGGAATCGCCTTCCTGCAGACGCTGCCGATCCACTTGCGTACCCAGCCGGACCGGGTGATCGCCGACCTTCGCTCGGCGTACGCGGCGGCGCAGCGACGCCCACGCCCTGCCGTGACCTGCCGCCCAAAGGCCGCGTAAAGCGCACCAATGTGGCGTTCGGTGCGCTGGACGCAACGAACGCCACATTGGGGGGCATTGTCCGGCGCGCCTTCAGTCCTGCGGGACCCAGTTCGGCTTGCGCTTCTGGGCGAAGGCCAGGATGCCTTCCTGGCCTTCCTCACTGGCGAAGAACTTCGCCGACAGGCCGAGCATCTCCTCGAAGCCCTCCGACGGCGTCGCCGGGCGAGGGCGGCTCAACAGCGCCTTCGTCTCGGCCAGCGCCTTCGGTCCGCCCTGCGCCAAGGCCCTGACGTACCGCGCGACCTCTCCGTCCAGCTCCGAAGCCGGGACCGCCGAGTTCAGCAGGCCGATCTCCACCGCGCGGCGCGCGTCGAACGTGTCGCCCGTCAGGAACAGCTCGTGGGCCGCCCGGGGGTTCAGCCGGGGGAGCACCGTCAGCGAAATGATCGCCGGCACGACGCCGATGCGGACCTCGGAGAAAGCGAACGTCGCTTCCGGGACCGCCACGGCGATGTCACACGCCGCCACCATGCCGATGCCGCCGGCGCGGGCGGGGCCGGCCAGCCGGGCGACCACCGGCTTCGGGCTGGTCCACAGCTGGTCGAGGATCTTCGGGAACTCGTTCACGCCCTGGTCGCCCGCGCCGGCGCCGCGGGCCTCCTTGAGGTCCATCCCCGCGCAGAACACCGGCCCGGTGTGGGTCAGCACGACCACGCGCACGGCGTCGTCGGCCGCCGAGGCGGACAGCGCCGAAGACAGTTCCCGGCGCAGCTGTGCCGACAGCGCGTTGCGGTTGTGCGGGGAGTCCAGGGTGATCGTGGCGGTGCCACCCACCACGTCGTAGTGCACCAGTTCGTCAGCCATGACCGACACCTTCGCACACGGCCGGCGTCACGCGGGGCACAGCCAATCGGGGTCACCCTCACGGGCCTCCGCGACGGCCGGCGACGGGGCCGGGAAGTGCTGCTTCAGCGTGAACGCCTCGGGGGTCGGACCGTAGACGCGCAGGTGCTTGATCTTCGCCTCGGCGTCCGCGGTCGTCGGCCGGTAGCCCGCGGGGACCCACCACAGCGCGGTCATCACGTCCTGGACCCGGTGGAACCACTCGCGCCGGCGCTTGAGGATCGCCAGGTGCTCGCCGGAGAACACGAAGCCCGCCAGCGCTTCGACCGACGTCCACACGGACATGTTGACCAGGATCCCGGACGTGCCGCGGACGTCCCATTCGAAGGCGCGGATCGACGTCGCGTCGCCGTCCTCGGTCTGCAGGCGCCACACGAATCCCGGCGCGTGGTCGGCGATCGCGTTGACCGGCTCCAACGCGTCGACGAAGTCGCGAAAGGACTCGTCGTCGAGTGGCGCCTTCATCCGGCTGATGTTCACCTGAGCGAGTTCGTACCCCATGCGGCCACCCTACGGGCGGAACGCCGTCCGCAGGGTGGCCTTTCCCGGGCGCTCAGCCGATGGTCGTCGTGGTGAAGACCGGGCTGGGGTTGGGGAAGCAGGCGGTCGGGGCGGTGATGTCACCGATGATGGTGCTCGCCACCGCCTTGAACGTCAGGCCGGGATCGCTGTAGCTGGTGCCGGACAGCTTCGTCTCGATGGTGCCCGACTGGCCGGCGGTCAGGTGGGCGGTGATGGTGGGCAGTTCGAAGGTGGAACCGCCGGCGATCGGGCCCGGGAAGCTCAGCGTCGCGACGCCGTTCGCGACCGAGATGGCCGGCGGGGTCGAGCCGAGGCCGGAGCCGCCGGTGAGGTCGGCGCCGACGTAGGTGGAGTTGGCGGGGACCGGGAACTTGAGCGCGAAGGTGTTGATGTTCTTGACCTTGTTCCCGCTCACCTCGCCCGGCACGGTGTTCGGTGCCGCGTCGATGACGATGTCGAACGCGGCGCCGGGTGCGACCGTGGGGGGCGCGGTGACGTCGGTGCCCTGGTTCAGCGACACCTTCTGCGGTCCGACGATCGGGGCGTTGGCCTGGCAGTCGAAGGTGACGGCGGTGGCCGCCGAAGCGGGGGCGGCGAGAGCGATCGGAAGGGCCGCGGCCGCGGTCAGAGCGGCCAGCCGGGAAAAGTGAAGAGCTTTCATCTGTGTCCACCTACCTGGGGGTTTGGAGGAGAACGAAAGCTGCGCAGCGTTTAGATAGTTACCGGCAAGTTAAGTAGCGCGTCAAGGATTGACCGTTCCCATGCGCGCAGGGTGACGGTAAATGTGAATAAGACTCGCCTTTTGGCGGTGGTGAGGGGCAGACCCGCCCTACTAGACGCGCTCGTCGGCGCGAAGCAACCCTGTGACGGCGGTGGCGTACCGCGCGACCACGACGTCCGCGACGCGTGGGTCGTCCGCCAGCGGCGAAGCGATGAACGCGCCCGGGTCCGCCTCGCGGGCCAGCCGCGCGATCCGGTCGGGGAGCAGCCCCGGGGCCAGGAACCACGAGGCCACGACCAGGTGCCGCACGCCGCGGGCGCGCAGCCGTTCGGCGGCCGCCGGGATGTCCGGCTGGGCGGCGCTGGCGAACGTCTCGCTCACCGGCAGCCCGAGCCGCTCTTCCCAGCGCGCGGCCAGCGCCGCGACGACGGCGTTCGCCGAAGCGTTCGACGAGCCCACCGCGCTGACCAGCACGCCGGTGCCACGCCTGCGCGGCGCGGAAGCCAGCCGGTCGAGGGCGACGGCTTCCAGCGCCGGGTCGGCGCCGAGCACGTCCGCCGTCCGCACCCGGAAGCCGGGGCACTCGGCGGTGACCTCCCCGACCAGCGCGGGCAGGTCGACCCGCGCGTGGAACGCGCTGCCGAGCAGCAGTGGGACGACCACCGCGGTGCGGTGGCCGTCCGCGTACAGCTTGCGGAGCACGTCGGTGACCCGCGGCTCCGAAAGGTCCAGGAAGGACTCGTGGACCGAAAGGCCCGGTGCCTGCGCGCGCACGACGTCGACGAGCGCCCGCACGGTCGCGGCCGAGCGGGGATCACGACTGCCGTGCGCGACGGCGACCAGGGGCGGCGTCACGAGAAGCGTTCACCCACCAGGCCCGCGGCGAGGGTGTCGCCGTCCTTCGGGTCGATCACCAGGAACGCGCCCGTGCGCGGGCTGACGCCGTAGTCGTCGACGCCCAGCTCCTCGGCCAGGCGCAGGGTGACCAGCCCGATGTCGTTGAGCTCCAGCGTGGCCGGATCGTCCACACTGGACAGCGCCTGCTCGTCGAACCGCGCGTGGAGGTCGCCGACGAGTGCCTGCACCGTGCGGGCGCCGTGCTTGACGAGAACGCGCGCGCCCGGCTTGAGCGGCTTCGACGACAGCCAGCACAGCGTGCCGGTGATCTCGTCGGTGACCCGCGGCGGCGCGTCCGCGGCCGCGATCAGGTCGCCGCGGGAGATGTCGATGTCGTCGGTGAGCAGCAGCGTCACCGACGTTCCCGCGCCGGCCTCGGCCAGGGGGCCGTCGGCGGTGTCGATCCGTTCGACGCGGCTGCGGATGCCTTGGGGCAGCACGACGATCTCGTCGCCCGGCCGCACCGTGCCCGCGGCGATCTGGCCCGCGTAACCGCGGTAGTCCGGGTACTCCGGCGTGCGCGGGCGGATCACGTACTGCACCGGGAACCGCAGCGCCTGGTCGTGCGGGTCGGGCGCGACCGGCACGTCCTCCAGGTGCTCCAGCAGGCTGGGGCCGGTGTACCACGGCGTCCGTTCGGAGCGCGTCGCGACGTTGTCGCCCTCCAGCGCCGAGACCGGGATCGCGAGGACCGAGCCGCGCTCGTAGCCCAGCGACTCCGCGTGCCGGGCGAACTCCGCGGCGATCACCGTGAACGTCGCCTCGTCGTAGCCGACCAGGTCGATCTTGTTCACCGCCAGCACCAGCTGCGGCACACCCAGCAGGGCCAGCACGGCCGCGTGCCGCCGGGTCTGCTCGATCACGCCCTTGCGCGCGTCGACCAGCAGCACGGCCAGCTGCGCGGTCGACGCGCCGGTGACGGTGTTGCGCGTGTACTGCACGTGGCCCGGCGTGTCGGCCAGCACGAACGACCGCTTGGGCGTGGCGAAGTAGCGGTACGCGACGTCGATGGTGATGCCCTGCTCGCGTTCCGAGCGCAGGCCGTCGACCAGCAGCGAAAGATCCGGTGTGGACAGTCCCTTGTCGACGGACGCGCGCGTGACGGCGTCCAGCTGGTCCGCGAGAACCGACTTCGTGTCGAACAGCAGCCGGCCGACCAGGGTGGACTTTCCGTCGTCCACACTCCCGGCGGTGGCCAGGCGAAGAAGCGAGCTCATCAGAAGTACCCCTCACGCTTGCGGTCTTCCATGGCCGCCTCGGACATGCGGTCGTCGGCGCGGGTGGCGCCGCGCTCGGTGAGCCGGGACGCGGACACCTCGGCGATGACCTCTTCGACGGTGGCCGCGGTGGATTCGATCGCGCCGGTGCACGAGCCGTCGCCGACGGTCCGGTACCGCACCGTCAGTTCGCGGACTTCTTCACCCGGACGCGGCCCGCCCCACGGGCCTTCCGCGAGCCACATCCCGTCACGCTGGTACACCTCGCGCTGGTGGGCGTAGTAGATCGACGGCAGCTCGACCTTCTCGCGGGCGATGTAGTTCCAGACGTCGGCCTCGGTCCAGTTGGACAGCGGGAAGACGCGGACCTGCTCGCCGGGGCGGTGCCGCCCGTTGTACAGGTTCCACAGCTCGGGCCGCTGGCGCCGCGGCTCCCATTGGCCGAAGGCGTTGCGCAGGCTGAAGATCCGCTCCTTGGCCCGGGCACGCTCCTCGTCGCGACGCCCGCCGCCGAAGACGGCGTCGAACTTGTTCTCCGCGATCGTGTCGAGCAACGGCGTGGTCTGCAGCGGGTTGCGCATCCCGTCGGCGCGCTCTTCCAGGCGCCCGTCGTCGATCCAGTCCTGGACCTTCGCCACGACCAGGCGCAGCCCGTGCTGCTTGACGACGCGGTCGCGGAACTCGATGACCTCGTCGAAGTTGTGCCCGGTGTCCACGTGCAGCAGCGGGAACGGCACCGGCGCCGGCCAGAACGCCTTGATCGCCAGGTGCAGCAGCAACGTCGAGTCCTTGCCGCCGGAGAACAGGATCACCGGCCGGTCGAACTCGCCCGCCACTTCGCGGAAGATGTGGATGGCTTCGGACTCGAGCGCGGCCAGGTTGTCCTGGGCCGCGTCGGTGGCGGGTTCCAATGTTGTCATGCGTCCCTCGGTGTCTGACATCAGCCGTGCAGTCCACACTCGGTCTTGCTCTGCCCGGCCCAGCGGCCGCTGCGCGGGTCCTGTCCCGGCTCCACGCGAGCGGTGCAGGGCGCGCAGCCGATCGAGAGGTAACCGATCGAGACCAGCGGGTTCTCCAGGATCCCGTGCTCGGCGATGTAGGCCTTGAACTCGTCGTCGGTCCACGCCGCGATCGGGTTGACCTTCACCAGGCCGTTGCGGTCGTCCCAGGTGACGATGGGGGTGTTCGCGCGGGTCGGCGCGTCGACCCGGCGGACGCCGGTGACCCACGCCGAGTACTGGGCGAGGGTGTTGCGCAGCGGCACGACCTTGCGCAGGTGGCAGCACTGCGTCGGGTCGCGGTCGTGCAGCTTCGCGCCGTATTCGGCGTCCTGCTCGGCGACGCTCTGCTCGGCCTGGGCGTTGACGATCTTCACGCCGGGGTAGACCGCCTCGACCGCGTCGCGCGTGCCGATCGTCTCGGGGAAGTGGTAGCCGGTCTCGAGGAACAGGACGTCCACATCGGACTTCACCTTCGTGGCGAGGTCGATCAGCACGGCGTCCTGCATGTTGGACGCGACGATGAAGTCGTCGCCGAACGTCTCGACGGTCCAGCGGAGCGCTTCTTCCGCGGTGGCGTCGGCGAGCTCCTTGGACGCGCGCTCGGCGAGGGTCTTGTAGTCGGCGGTGGCGGTCATCGGGAAACCTCCGGAAGGGACAGGCCGAGGAACTTGACCGAGAAAACCCGGCGACAGGCGGAACAAAGCCAGCCGCCGTTCTCTTCCGGCCGGAGATCCTCGTCGCCGCAATACGGGCAGTAGTATGGAGCCGCTCGTTCGGTAGAGGTCACTGCAGGGCGCTCTCTTCGGCGCGCGCGGCCCACTGCGGGAACCGTTCGCCGGGTTCGCGCCCGGTGACGTAGGCCCGCACGACGCGTTCGACGTAGCCGGTCAGCTCGGCCGCGGTCACCTTGTGGCCGCGCAGCTTCCGGCCGAACCCGGCGTCGAGGCCGAGGCCGCCGCCCAGGTGCACCTGGAAGCCTTCGACCTGGTTGCCGTCGGCGTCGGTGACGATCTGGCCCTTGAGGCCGATGTCGGCGGTCTGGATCCGCGCGCAGGAGTTGGGGCAGCCGTTGAGGTGCACGCTGACCGGCGTGTCGAGGTCGGCCTGGATGTCCGCCAGGGACTTCTCCAGATCCGCGACGAGCTGCTGCGCGCGGGCCTTCGTCTCGACGATGGCGAGCTTGCAGTACTCCAGCCCGGTGCAGGCCATCACCCCGCGCCGCCACGGCGACGGCTTCGTCTCCAGCCCGAGCTCGGCCAGCTCCGCGGAGAGCGTGGCGATCTGGGCTTCGGGGACGTCGAGCACGACGAGCTTCTGCTGCGGGGTGAGCCGCACCCGGCCCGAACCGGCCCGCTCGGCGGCCTTGGCGACGGCGACGAGCGTGCCGCCGGACGAGCGGCCGGCGATCGGCGCCGCGCCGACGTAGAACTTCCCGTCGACCTGCGGGTGCACGCCGACGTGGTCGAGCGGCACGGCCGGCTCGACCGGCGGCGGGCCGTCGAGCAGTTCGCGCTTGAGGTACTCGTCCTGCAGCACCTGCCGGAACTTCGCCGCGCCCCAGTCCTTGACCAGGAACTTGATCCGGGCCCGCGAGCGCAGCCGCCGGTAGCCGTAGTCGCGGAAGATCGAGATGACGCCTTCCCAGACGTCCGGCACCTCGTCGCGCGGCACCCAGGCGCCGAGGCGCTGCCCGAGCATCGGGTTGGTGGACAGCCCGCCGCCGACCCAGACGTCGAAGCCGGGCCCGTGCTCCGGGTGGTTCACGCCGACGAAGGCGACGTCGTGGATCTCGTGCGCGACGTCGGACTGGCCGGAGATCGCGGTCTTGAACTTGCGCGGCAGGTTGGCGTACTCCGGCTTGCCGATGTAGCGGCGCTTGATCTCGTCGATCGCCGGGGTGCCGTCGATCACCTCGGCCGCGGCGATGCCGGCGACCGGCGAGCCGAGGATGACGCGCGGGCTGTCGCCGCAGGCCTCCATCGTGGTCATGCCGGCCTGCTCGAGCTTGTCCCAGATCGCCGGGACGTCCTCGATCCGGATCCAGTGGTACTGGATGTTCTGCCGGTCGGTGATGTCGGCCGTGTCGCGGGCGTACGCCTGCGAGATCTCGCCGAGCACGGCGAGCTGCCCGGTGGTCAGCGCGCCGCCGTCGATCCGGACGCGCAGCATGAAGTAGCGGTCGTCGAGCTCTTCCGGCTCCAGGGTCGCGGTGCGGCCGCCGTCGATCCCGGGCTTGCGCTGGGTGTAGAGGCCGAACCAGCGGAACCGGCCGCGCAGGTCGCCCGGGTCGATCGCGTCGAACCCGCGGTGGGCGTAGATGTTCTCGATCCGCGCCCGCACGTTGAGCGGGTGGTCGTCCTTCTTCGACCGCTCGTTCGGGTTCAGCGGCTCCCGGTAACCGAGCGCCCACTGCCCTTCACCGCGCTTCTGTTTGACGCGCGCGGGGCGGGCGGGGGTCTGGGGCGTGGCCATGGCGGCGTCCTCCGAGAGGCTTTCGTGGCGGCGGAGGAGGACCACCGGCTCGCGGGTTTCCTCCGGCGCCGGCTGTCCAGGTTCGTGGCAGGTGGTGGCGATCGGTGAGTCAGCGAACGGGTACGCAGAGGGCGCTGGCGACCCGCAGGAGGTCGACGTGGCGGCGGGCCACGAGGAGAACACCGGCATGAGTCACGGCGTCAGCGTGCCACGCGTCCACAATGTGGTCCAGGCCTGCCCGCATGGTGGGAGAAGGGTCACTGCCTGGGCGAATGCGGTAGAAGCACGGGCCGCTGACCAGTGCGTCCGGGTGTCCGGCGAGGTGTCTTGCGATGTCAACCGCTCGACGGAGTCCCCTCTTGCGCGATTCAAACCACTATGTGTAGAGTACTATGAGTACAGTGATTTGAACGAGAGGTGCTGGGGATGCAGGTCAAGGGTTTCGGGGCGGGTTACCTGGTCGACGACGTCGCCGCGACCACCCGCTTCTACGCGGACGTCATCGGGCTGCCGGTGACCGTCGAGCTGGACTGGTTCGCCAGCCTCAACGCCGGTGCGCCGGGTTACGAGATCAGCTTCGTGCAGCGTGGGCACGAGTCGGTGCCGCCGGCCTACCGCACGCAGGAGGCGGCGGGGCTGCTGTTCGGGCTCGTCGTCGAAGACGCTCGCGCCGAGGCGAAACGGCTGGAAGAGGCGGGTGTCGAGCTGGTCACCCCGGTCGTCGACGAGGTCTACGGGCAGCGGCACTTCTACGTCGCCGACCTGAACGGCATGCTGCTCGACGTCATCGAGCTGATCCCGGTCGACCCGGAGTGGGCGGCGGCGAACGTCCCGGCGTCGTAACGGGTCTTAACCCGATCGGCCCCTTGGCGCGACCGAGCGTGGCGGGGTGGACAATCCGAGCGTGCCCGTGCTGCGTCCCGACCCCGCCACCTCGATCGATCCGGCGCTGCCGGAAAGCGCGCTGAAGGGGCTCGGCAGCAGAGCGTTCGGGGTCTACGTGCACGTCCCGTTCTGCGCGACGCGCTGCGGCTACTGCGACTTCAACACCTACACCGCGGGTGAGCTCGACTCCGGTTCGTCGCCGCAGTCCTGGCTCGAAGGGCTGCGGCGCGAACTGGAGCTGGCCGCGCGCGTGCTGGTCGTGCCGCCCGCCGCAGACACCGTGTTCGTCGGCGGCGGCACGCCGTCGCTGCTCGGCGCCGACGGCCTCCGCTCGGTGCTCGACGCCGTCCGCGACGTCTTCGGGCTCGCGCCGGGGGCCGAGGTGACGACGGAGTCGAACCCGGAGTCGACGTCGCCGGAGTTCTTCGCCGGGATCCGGGAAGCCGGCTACACGCGGGTCTCGCTGGGCATGCAGTCGGCCGCGCCGCACGTGCTGAAGATCCTCGACCGCGTGCACACCCCCGGCCGGCCGGGCAAGGCCGCCGCCGAGGCGCGTGCGGCCGGGTTCGAGCACGTGAACCTCGACGTGATCTACGGCACGCCGGGCGAGCGCGCCGACGACCTGCGCGCGACGCTCGACGCCGTGCTGGCGGCCGGGGTCGACCACGTGTCGGCGTACGCGCTGATCGTCGAGGAGGGCACGGCGCTGGCCCGCCGCGTGCGCAGCGGCGAGCTGCCCGCCCCGGACGACGACGTGCTGGCCGCGGACTACGAGATGATCGACGCCACCCTGTCGGCGGCCGGGCTGCGCTGGTACGAGGTGTCGAACTGGGCGGCGTCCGACGCGGCCCGCTGCCGGCACAACCTCGGCTACTGGCGCGGTGACGACTGGTGGGGCGCCGGTCCGGGCGCGCACAGCCACGTCGGCGGGGTGCGCTGGTGGAACGTCAAGCACCCGGCGCGCTACGCCGCGCTGCTCGCCGACGGCGACTCGCCGGCGGGCGGGCTCGAGGTGCTCACCGACGACGACCAGCACCTCGAACGGATCATGCTCGAACTCCGCGTCGCCGAAGGACTCCCGCTCGACGTGCTCGACGAACCCGGGCTCGTCGAGGCCCGCGCGGCCGCGGCCGAAGGCCTGCTCGATCCGTCCGCTTTGGACTCCCGGGGCCGCGCGGTGCTCACCGACCGCGGGCGGCTGCTCGCCGACGGCGTGGTCCGCCGGCTCGCGGGCTGACCTTCCGGGATTAAATCCGCGGGTCCGGTCGTTGCTTGTACTGAGCAACGACTTAGGAGGCCCCATGGCGCGCGCGATCAGGTTCGACGAGTACGGCGACGTGGACGTTCTGCGGGTCGAGGACGTCCCGCGCCCGGCGCCGGGGCCGGGCCAGGTGCTCGTCGAGGTCCGGGCCGCCGGGATCAACCCGGGCGAGGGCTACATCCGGCGGGGCCTGCTCCACGACCGCTGGCCGGCGACGTTCCCCTCGGGTCAGGGCAGCGACTTCGCCGGAGTGGTCGCCGAGCTCGGCGACGGCGTCGAGGAAATCGCCGTCGGGGACGAGGTGATCGGCTTCGTCGACACCCGCTCGAGCCACGCGGAGTTCGTCGTGGCGGAGGCGGCGAACCTGACCCCGCGCCCGGACGGCGTTTCGTGGGAGGCGGCCGGTTCGCTGTTCGTCGCCGGGACCACCGCCTACGCCGCGGTGCGGGCGGTGTTCCCGCGCGAAGGCGAGACGGTCGTCGTCTCGGGCGCGGCCGGCGGGGTCGGCTCGCTGGCCGTCCAGCTCGCGAAGCTGTCCGGGGCCACGGTGATCGGCCTCGCGGGCGAGGCCAACCACGCGTGGCTGCGCGAACGGGACGTGATCCCGGTGGCGTACGGCGACGGGGTTCTCGGGCGGATCAAGGAAGCCGCTCCGGACGGTGTGCACGCGTTCATCGACACGTTCGGCTCCGGCTACGTCGAACTGGCGCTGCGCCTGGGTGTCTACGCCGGCCGGATCGACACGATCATCGACTGGGCCGCGGCCGAGAAGTACAACGTGAAGGCCGAGGGCAGCGCGGCCGCGTCCTCCGCGGACGTTCTGCGCGAGCTGGCGACGCTGGTGGCCAAGGGGCTGCTGGAGGTGCCGGTCGCGCGCGTCTACCCGCTGGACGAGGTGCGGGAGGCCTACCGGGAGCTGGAGAAGCGGCACACGCGCGGCAAGATCGTGCTGCGGCCCTAGTTCCGCGCCGCGATCGCTTTCAAACCGGCGAGGTACATGTCGAGGGCGAACTCGAGCCGTTCGGCGGCCGTCTCGGCGGAGAAGAATTCGCCGATCCGCAGCATGTTCGGGAACGACTCGGCGGGCAGTGACCGCATGTACGCCATCATCTGCTCGCCGCGCTCGGTGACGTCGGTTTCGTCGATCTCGCCCCAGGTCCAGCCGCTCGCTTCGTAGGCGTACGCCTTGGCGTAGAGCGCCAGCGCGTCGCCCGCGAACGTCGCCTGCTTGAGGTCGAGGCCGCCGGCGCGCAACAGGGCCAGCATCGCCTCGCCGAGGTGCAGCGAGCTCGGGTTGACCGGCACGGCGATGTGCCACGCCACGCGCGCGATCCCGCGGTGCGCGACCATCGCGCGGATCTGGGCGCGGACGAGTTCCTTCACCTGCTCGTCCCAGCGCGCGGGGTCGGGCTCGGGCCGCGGCACGTCGGCGAGCACGGCATCGAGCATCAGCTCCGCCAGTTCGTCCTTGTTGGAGACGTGCGCGTAGAGCGACGCGGGCCCGGTCTCCAGCTCCTGGGCGACCCGCCGCATGGTGACCGCGTCGAGGCCCTCTTTCGCCAGGACTTCGAGCGCCGTCTTCACGACGAGCTCCTGGGAAAGCGCGGGCTTCGCGGCGCGGCGGCGCGGGGTGCGGCGCCACGGCGGCGGGGGAACGGTCACTCGGACACTGTACTTGACGCGAACAGTGTTCGTCTGTAGAACGGTGTTCGTCAAACGAACAACGTTCGTAAGGGGATCCGATGACCACGACCACCGCCGAAGCCGATGTCCGCGCCGTGCTCGACCGACTCATCCAGGCCTGGAACGACGGCGACGCGACCGCCTACGGGCGCCTCTTCACCGAGGACGCGGACTACGTGACGTTCTTCGGGCTGAACATGCCCGGGCGGACGCAGATCGAAAGCGGGCACCGCGCCCTGTTCGAAGGACCGCTGAAGGGGTCGAAGCTGACCGGGCTCGGCACGCCGGCCAAGGTGCGGTTCATCCGCCCGGACGTCGCCGTCGCCGTCGTGGCCGGCGGGTCCTCGGTCACCGGCGCGGACACCACCGACGAGGGCCGCGAGTCCACCGTCAGCTTCGTGCTCGTGCGGGAAGACGGCGAATGGCTGATCACGGCGTTCCAGAACACACGCGTCTCGGATCCTCGCCGGTGAAAACGCTTGCGGAAGCCTCCGGAGTCGTCGCGCGGCCGCCCGGGGAGGTGTTCGAGGAACTGTGGCGCCGGGTGACCGGGGGCGGCTACCCGATGCGGACGGAGGTCGACCGCGACCGGGGGTTCCTCGCGGTGCAGGGTGGGTGGTGGTACCGCGGCGAATACCGTGTCACGGCCGATCCGGCGGGTACCCGCGTCGAACACCGGGTGGTCAACGCGGCCTCCTGGGGGCGATGGGCCGTGCCGCCGGCCAACCGGTTCTTCGTCGGGTTCCGGGCGCGCACGGCTCTCGCTTTCGCCCGGATGCTCGAAGAACTGAACCGTCCGGGTGGCCGGGAGGCGGATCCTGCGCGTACGGTTGCTTAGGTAAGCCTTAGTTCTGGCGAGGAGTTGTCGATGGCTGAAGCACCCCGGCGGTCCGGGCGTCCCGCGGTGCGGCTGCGGGTGCTGCGCACCGAGCGGCTCACCCCACACATGATCCGGATCGTCGCTGGCGGTGAAGGCATTGCCGGCTTCGCGCCCAACGCGTTCACCGACGCCTACGTGAAGGTGCTGTTCAAGGTGCCCGGCGTCGAGTACCCGGAGCCGTTCGACGTCCAGGAGTGCCGCGCCACGCTGCCGCGGGAGCACTGGCCGCGGCAGCGCTCCTACACCGTCCGGGCGTTCGACCCGCAGGCCGGCGAGCTCGTCCTCGACTTCGTCCACCACGGCGACGAGGGCATCGCCGGCCCGTGGGCGGCCGCCGCCCAGCCGGGCGACGAGCTGCTGCTCTCCGGTCCCGGAGGCGCCTACGCGCCCGGCACGGAGGCCGACTGGCACCTGCTGGCCGGCGACGAGAGCGCGTTGCCGGCCATCGCGGCGTCGCTCGAAGCGCTCCCGGCCGGCGTCCCGGCGCAAGCCGTGATCCTCGTCGAGAACGCCGACGAAGAGCAGCCGCTGGTCACGAAGGCGGACGCGCGGATCACCTGGCTGCACCGGGCCTCCGGCGGCGACGTCGCTTCGGCGGTGCGGGAGCTGCCGTGGCGCGACGGCGTCGTGCAGGCCTTTGTGCACGGCGAGGCCGGGTTCGTGCGCGACCTGCGGCGGTACCTGCTCGACGAGCGGGGGATGCGGCGCGAGCTGCTGTCGATCTCGGGGTACTGGCGCCAGGGGAAGAACGACGAAGCCTGGCGTGAAGAGAAGGCGGCCGAGCGCGCGCGGGATTACCAATCCGACCGAAAGTAGGCGGACACGGTCCGCAGCCGATCCGCACGAGGCGACGGTTTCCGCCGTGGCTGCCGTCGGATTGGTAATCAGCGGCACAGTAACCTCGCCGCATGGCGGAACTCGAGGCGGACGTCGATCCGGCCGAAGCCGGCTTCGACGCGGCGCGGCTTTCCCGGATCGACGCGCACTTCGACCGGTATGTCGACAATGGACGGTTGCCGGGCTGGCTCGCGGTGGTGAGCAGGCACGGCCGGATCGTGCACGTCGGCAGCGGCGGGCAGCGCGACGTCGAAGCCGGGCTGCCGGTCGAGACCGACACGCTGTGGCGGATCTTCTCGATGACGAAGCCGATCACGTCGGTCGCCGCGATGATGCTCGCCGAAGAAGGCTTGCTGGAGCTGGACGACCCGATCTCGCGGTGGCTGCCGGAGTTCGCTTCGCCGGCGGTGTACGTCAAGGGGTCGGCGCTGAAGCCGCTCACTGAGCCGGCCGTCGCGCCCATTCGCGTCTGGCACCTGCTGACCCACACGGCGGGCCTCACGTACGGCTTCCACCACGGCCACCCGGTGGACGCGATCTACCGCGCGGCCGGATTCGAGTGGGGCACGCCGCCGGGTCTCGACCTGGCGGCGTGCTGCGAGCAGTGGGCTTCGCTGCCGCTGCTGTTCCAGCCGGGGAGCGAATGGAACTACTCGGTGGCGACGGACGTGCTCGGCCGCGTCGTCGAGGTGGTGTCCGGTCTTCCTTTGGACGAGTTCTTCGCCACGCGCATCTTCTCGCCGCTGAGCATGACGGACACGGGTTTCGTGGCGTCTTCGTCTTCCCGGTTGGCGGCTTTGTACGTGCCGGATCCTTCTTCCGGCCGCGCGGTCAGGAACGACGCGTTCGGCCGCCTGGGAACAGCGCGCCCGGCCTGTCTTTCCGGAGGCGGCGGCCTGGTGTCTTCCGCTGCCGACTACTGGCGGTTCACGGAGATGCTGCTGCGCGGCGGTTCGCTGGACGACGTCCGGTTGCTGTCCCCGCGAACGGTTTCGTTGATGGCGAGCAACCACCTGCCGGGCCACGTCGACCTGGAGACGTTCGGCCGCCCGCTGTTCGCGGAGATGCCCTTCGACGGCTTTGGCTTCGGTCTTGGGTTCTCGGTGCTGGAGGACCCGGTGAAGGCCCGGACGTTGTCATCGGCGGGGGAGTTCGCGTGGGGCGGGGCGGCGTCGACGGCGTTCTGGGTGGATCCGGATGAGGACCTGACGGTGGGGTTCTACACGCAGCTGCTGCCGTCCAGCGCCTACCGGCTGCGCCCCCAGCTGCGGCAGCTGGTCTACCAGGCGCTGGTGGACTGAACGGCTCCGGCCGGCTCCGCGGGGGCCGCGACCTGCGTGGCGGTGAGGTACCTCGCCACCGTGCGGCGCAGGTGGTCGGCGTGCAGGTAGATGTCCTCGACCGTGGTGATCGGCAGGCGGGTTTCGGCCTTGTTTTCATCGAAGACGCCGAGGTACTTCTTCGACCGGTTGAACCAGAGCCGGGCGATCGGTTTGCGGTTGTTGTCGTCCAGGAGGACGCCGAAGTAGGTCTTGGTGTCGCGCGCGGCGATCCGGGCGGCGGATACCTCGGCGCAGACGATGGCCCGGACGATGCGGTAGCCCTCGAGTTCTTCGTCGGTCGTGACCACGCGTTCGTTGTCGTCGATCGAATCGTCCCCTGCTGCCGGCTGCGGCTCGGACACGGGTCGTGAAGTACTGCCGCTCGACACGCTCACGTACGAGTCGGGCGCACCGAGCGCGTTCTTCAGCCGGTCGTTGACCTGCTCGTTCAGGAACTGCCGGGTCGCTTTGGCCACCAGCGGACCGAACTGCTCGCGGACTCGCTGGGTGAACGCTCCTTCGTACACCCGCGTGGTCAGGAACTTCACCCAATCGTCCTCGGGTTCCTTGAACTGCGCTGCGAGGATGCGCTTCAGCTGACCGATGTACTTCAACTCGCCGGCGGCACTGATGACCGAGTCGAGGTCGAAGGACTCCTTCGTGAGTTTGGCGAGCTCGGGCAGCAGCGTTTCGTCGATGTCGGCGAAGTCCAGCACGAGGAACGGTTTGGCGTCCATCCGGTTGGGAGCGTCGAGATCGGTGTAGAACTCGTACACCTGCCCGTTCGTCAGGACGGCGATCCTGGCGTTCGTGACGGCGAAATAGCGGAAGAGCTGGGAAGCGTGCTCGATGCGCAGCGGATCGTTGATCTTCTTGGCCTCGACGAGGACCTGCACCTGACCGTTGTGCACGATCGCGTAGTCGATCTTCTCGCCCCGCTTGGTACCCACGTCGGCGGTGAACTCGGGAATCACTTCCGCCGGGTTGAACACATCGTAGCCGAGGACAGTGCTGATGAACGGCATCACGAAGGCGTTCTTGGTCGCCTCTTCGGTCTCGATGCCTTCTTTGTGCTTGCGGATTTTCAGGGCGAGTGCCTGCGCGCGCTCCGCGATGTCCATGCCGGTGCCGTTCTGTGCGGGAACTGGTCCGGATCTCGAGAGTGGCGATTCGTCGTCCGGTTACGAGGGTGCGCTGCCTAGATCGTTGGTTCAGTTCCGTCTGTTACCGGCCACGGAAAGGAAATTTAGGGATCAGATAACCGCTGCCACGACGGGTCGGCAAATACTTGACCACGGTCGTTACCAGGCCCTCATCGACTGAGCCTGTGCTGTGCGCAGCAGCACTTCGGCCTCCGCCAGGCCTTTCGCGATCACCTGGCGGCCGCCCGCGTTGTCGAGGAGCTCCGTCACCGGTCTGTTGTCCGCGAAATACACCGCCGTGAAGCGGTCGAAGCCGCGGGTCAGTGCTGCTTCGCCCAGGAACTGGACCAACGCCGATGCCAGCCCCGCGCGGCGCCAGTCCGGGGTGACGGCAAGCGAGATCTCCGCGACCCCCGGCGTTGCGGTCGCTTCGTACCGGCCGATCGCCACGCCGTGTCCCGATGGCGATCGGGCCACCAGGGCGAACCGGCGTTGGTAGTCGAGCGCGGTCAGCCGCTCGAGCAGGCGCGGGGTCACCCGGGGCGCCGTGCCGCAGAACCGGCGGCGGAGAGTCACGGGGTCCGCGGTGCGGATCGCCTCGCCGAGCTCCGGGGCGTCCTGGCGGGTGAGCGGGCGGATCAGCGCCACCCGGCCGTCCCGGAGCCGGACCGTGCGGTCGAATCCCTTCGGCGGTTCCGTCACCGGGCCACTGTAGCGACGCCCGATCGGGCAGGGAATCTCGTTGCGGCCGGAGTACGTTGGGAGCAAAAGGTTTCCGGGGGAGGCGGCCATGCGGCGGATCGGGATCGTCGGAGCGGGCCAAGCGGGATTGGTCCTCGCGATGGGCGACCGCGGTGATCAACGACCCGGTCGGCGGCCAGGGCGTACCAGGAAGCGATCGTCGACCGCGCCCGCCGCGCACCTCTTCGAGAACCCGGCCGGCTACGAAGGCCGGCTGGGCGATCCCGAAGCGGCGATGAAGTACCTTCAGTCGAAGGGACCCCGGTCCGGAGCGCAGAGCGTACCCGGCGCGGGCACCGAACCCGTGACGAAGTAGCGGTCCAGCCAAGCGTCCACGCAGGCGCTCTTGCCACGCGAACCGTGGCCGTACGTGTCGAGGCTCAGCAGGTGCGCGTTGCCCAGCAGCCGCTCGGTCCGCTGCGCCCCGGCGTACGGCGTCTCCAGGTCGCCCTGGCGGTTGGCGAGCAGCAGGACCGGCGCCGTCGGCCGGTTCCACGGCCCCGCGTAACGGCCGGTGTCCGCGACGTCCCAGGTGGCGCACGGCAGAGTCTTGTAGACGTCGTACGGCCCGAATCCGCGCCCCACGCGGTCCGCGCGCCGGGCGAACTCCCACCAGACCGCGGGATCACGCGGGTTCGCCGCGTCCGAACACAGCGTCGCCCCGCCGCCCAGCATCGAGTCGACGTCGGGTGGCCCGCCCGCGGGCGCCGGGGCGCGGCTCGCCGGGTCCGCCAGCGCCTGGAGGAACGCCGCCAGCTGGGGTGCGGACCGGGCGTCGAGCAGGTAGCCGTGGATCCGGCTGATCGCGCCCTGGTAGGTGACGGCACTCTGCCGTCCGGTCGTGTCCGTCACCGTGATCGGGCCCGCTTCGAGGCGGTCCAGGATCTCGTCGAAACGGAAGGCGCAGCGCGACCCGCAAGCGTCCAAAAAGGACCGGATCGCGCGTGCCCCGTCTTCGTAGCCGCGCAGGCGGTAGCTCATCGGAGCGGAGCCGGTCGACCAGCGCACCGGGTCGTCGACGGCGTCGAGCGCGAGCGAGCCGACGCGGCCGGGGAACAGGTTGGCGTACGTCTCGCCGAGGTAGGTGCCGTACGACTTCCCGTAGAACCGCAGCTTCGGCTCGCCGAACGCCGCCCGCAGCCGGTCCAGGTCGCGGGCGATCGTGCCGGTCGACAGGTGGTTCGCCAGCGGGCCGCCGTTCCGCCCGCACAGCTCGGTGACCGTGGCGGTGTCCGCGATCTGCTGTCGTTCGGCCTCACGCGTGAGCGGGAACGTGCCGAGAGCCCGCTGGAGCACCTCGAGCTGCGAAGGATCGGTGAAGCAGTGGATCTTCGAGCTGGCGCCGACCCCGCGCGGGTCGAACCCGACGATGTCGAAGCGCCGGTGCAGCTCCGGTGTCAACGCGGGCGCGAGCCGGCCGGACGAGCCCGGCCCGCCCGGGTTGAAGAAGATCGTGCCCAGCTTGCCGGCCTGGTCGGTGGCGGGCAGCCGCCCGATCGCCAGCCGCACGGTGCCTGCGGAGGGGTCCTGATAGGACAGTGGGACGTCGAGGTGGCCGCACTCGTAACCGCTCTGGCACGAGGATTCCCAGACGATTCCCGCGGGTGGGCTCGCCGCGGCGGCGGGAGCCAAGGCGCCCACCGCGAGCGTGGCGGCCCCCAGCGCCAGCGCAGCACGGAGTTTCCGAGGAGTCATGGGGAAGATCATCCCGCCTCGGGTCCGGGCGGCGCAGTAGTGTGCACCCCCGGATCCGAGGTGAGGAAAGCCGCACCCCCGGATTTCATGCGCCCCCAATGTGGCATTGGGTGCGTCCAGCGCACCGAACGCCACATTGGGTGCGTTGGACGCAACCAACGCCACATTGGGGCGCAGGGGACCAGGGTCAGGCGGTGAGCTTCGGGATGATCTGCGAGCCGTACGACGCCAGCGTCGCTTCGCGGTCGTCGTGCATCAGGTACAGCGAGAACTGGTCCACGCCCAGCTCCGCCAGCTCCTGCAATCGCGAAATGTGCGCCGACGGCGGCCCCAGCAGGCAGAACCGGTCGACGATTTCGTCCGGGACGAACTCCGTCGACGGGTTGCCCGCCTTGCCGTGGTGGCTGTAGTCGTAGCCCTCCCGTTCGCGGATGTAGTCGGTCAGCTCGCGGGGCACCGCGCCCGTCGAGCCGTAGCGCCCCACCAGGTCCGCGACGTGGTTGCCGACCATCCCGCCGAACCAGCGCAGCTGTTCGCGCTGGTGGGGCAGGTCGTCGCCGACGTACGCCGGGGCCGCGACGCAGATCTTGATGCCGCCCGGGTCGCGGCCGGCCGCGCGAGCCGCGTCGCGGACCGCGCCGATCGTCCAGCGCGCGATCGCCGGGTCGGCGCACTGCAGGATGAAGCCGTCGGCGTGTTCGCCGACCGTCTTCAGCGCCTTCGGCCCGTACCCGGCCATCCACATCTCGAGCTGGCCGTTCGAGATCCACGGGATCCGGACGGTCTTGTCGTTCATCGTCACGGCCCGCCCTTCGGCGAGCTCCTTCACCACGTGCATGCAGTCCCGCACGGTGGCCAAAGTGGACGGTGGCTTGCCGACCACCCGGTGCGCGGAGTCGCCGCGGCCGATGCCGCAGACCGTCCGGTTGCCGTACATGTCGTTGAGCGTGGCGAACGTCGACGCCATCACCGACCAGTCCCGCGTGCCGGGGCTGGTCACCATCGGCCCGACGATCATCGACGACGTCGCCGCCAGGATCGCCGAGTAGATGACGAACGGCTCCTGCCACAGCACGCACGAGTCGAACGTCCAGCCGTAGCGGAACCCGGCGTCCTCGGCGTCCTTCATCAGCCGCACGACGTCCCGCGCGGGCGGGTCGGTCTGCAACACGATCCCGAAGTCCATGCCGCGCTCCTAGTTCAGGTACTGGTTCAGCGAGCGGGACAGGAACTTGCCGTGCGACGTCGACCCGGTGAACCCGGCAGGCGAGACGACCACCCGGCCACGCGAGAGCACCGTGTGCACCTTCCCGGTGATGTCCAGGCCTTCGTACGCCGAGTAGTCCACGTTCATGTGGTGTGTCTCGGCGGACAGCGTCTGCGACGCCGCGGGGTCGTAGATCACGATGTCGGCGTCCGAACCCGCGGCGATCACGCCCTTGCGGGGGTACAGCCCGAACATCCGGGCCGGCGTCGCCGAACACGTCTCGACCCAGCGACCCAGTGTCAGCTCGCCGGCGACGACGCCCTGGTGGAGCAGGTCCATCCGGTGCTCCACGCCGGGTATCCCGTTCGGGATGGCCCGGAAGTCGCCGCGGCCCAGCTCCTTCTGGTCCTTGAAGCAGAACGGGCAGTGGTCGGTGGAGACCACCGAGAGGTCGTTCGTCCGCAGCCCGCGCCAGAGGTCGGCCTGGTGCGACTTCTCGCGCAGCGGCGGCGACGCGACGTACTTCGCGCCCTCGAAGTCCGGCTTCGCCAGGTCCTCGATGGACAGGTAGAGGTACTGCGGGCACGTCTCGGCGAAGACGTTCTGTCCCTCGTTGCGCGCTTCCGCCACCGCCGCGAGCGCTTGCGACGCCGAAAGGTGCACGATGTACAGCGGCGAGCCGGTGACCTTCGCCAGCTGGATCGCCCGTGACGTCGCTTCGCCCTCCAGCTCCGGCGGCCGGGTCAGGCCGTGCTGGACCGGATCGATGTTCCCGGCCTCGAAGGCCTGCGCGGCCAGCTGGTCGATCGCGATGCCGTTCTCGGCGTGCATCATGATCGTGCCGCCGATCTCGCGCGCCTTCTGCATGGCCAGCAGGATTTCGCCGTCGGTCGAGTAGAACACGCCCGGGTAGGCCATGAACATCTTGAAGCTGCCGACCCCGCCGTCGACGCAGGCTTCCATCTCCTTCAGCGACTGGTCGTTGACGTCGGAGACGATCATGTGGAAGCCGTAGTCGATGGCGCAGTTGCCGTCGGCCTTGCTGTGCCACTTGTCCAGAGTGGACAGCAGGGACGTGCCCTTGGCCTGCACGGCGAAGTCGATGATCGTCGTCGTGCCGCCCCACGCCGCCGCCGTGGTGCCGGTCGAGAACGTGTCGACCGAGTGCGTGCCGCCGAACGGCATCTCCATGTGCGTGTGCGCGTCGATGCCGCCGGGCAGCACGTACTTTCCGGTGGCGTCGATCGTCTCGTCGCCGGTCAGTGTGCCCGGGGCGCCGACGGCGGCGATGATCTCGCCGTCCACCAGCACATCCGCGAGCACCGCGCCGGACGGCGAGACGACCTGGCCGCCCGTGATGAGGGTGGTCATCAGGCCTCCGCGAGGGGGCCGTAGGTGTCCGGGCGCCGGTCGCGGTAGAACGCCCACTGGTTCCGGACCTCGTCGAGCAGGCCCAGGTCGAGGTCGCGCACCACCACTTCGTCGTCGGTGTCGGACGCGGCGTCGCCGACGAGCTGGCCCTTGGGGTCGACGAAGTACGTCTGGCCGTAGAAGTCGTTTTCGCCCAGCGGTTCCACGCCGACCCGGTTGATCGCGCCGACGAAGTACTCGTTCGCCACCGCGGCCGCCGGCTGCTCCAGCCGCCACAGGTACTGCGACAGGCTGCGGCTGGTCGCCGACGGGTTGAACACGATCTTCGCCCCGGCCAGGCCGAGCGCGCGCCAGCCCTCCGGGAAGTGCCGCTCGTAGCAGATGTAGACGCCGATGCGGCCCACCGCGGTGTCGAACACCGGGTAGCCCAGGTTTCCGGGACGGAAGTAGAACTTCTCCCAGAAGCCCTTGACCTGCGGAATGTGGTTCTTGCGGTACTTCCCGAGGTAGCTGCCGTCGGCGTCGATCACCGCGGCGGTGTTGTAGTACACGCCGGGCTGCTCGACCTCGTACATCGGCACGATGAGCACCACGCCGTGGCGCTCGGCCACCTCCTGCATGAGCTTGGTGGTGGGCCCGTCCGGGATGCCTTCGGTGTAGGAGTAGTAGTCACTGTCCTGCACCTGGCAGAAGTACGGCCCGTAGAACAGCTCCTGCAGGCAGACGACCTGGGCGCCCTGCGAGGCGGCGGTGGCGATGTGGTCGACCGCCGCCTTGATCATGGACTCCTTGTCACCCGTCCACCGCTGCTGGATCAATCCGGCTCGGACGACGCTCACTTGCTTCCTCCTTGGTTGCGGGAAGGGAGAGGGCGGTGAAGACGACGAACGCCCCGACCAGCCCCACTACCCAGTTGTAGTCGTAAAGCGGCTTGAGGAACGGGACGATCCCGTCGGCGGGAAACGGACCGCCGTAGGCGCCACCGACCGCGAGCAGCGCTCCCACCAGCGTCGCGACCAGCGCGCGCCAGTTCCAGCCGCCGCTGAACCAATACACCCCATCGGGTGAGTACAGGTCCTTCAGGCGGAGCTTCGTGCGGTTGACCACCCAGTAGCCGGCGACGAGCACCCCGGCGACCGCACCGAGCAGGCCGCCGTAGAACCCGAGCCAGGCGAAGATGTAGATGTTCGGGTCGGAGTAGAGCCGCCACGGCTGGATGAGGATGCCGATGACGCCGGTGATCCCGCCGCCGACGGCGAAGGTGATCTTCTTCGGGAACGCGTTCGAGAAGTCGTAGGACGGACTGACGACGTTGGCCGCCAGGTTCGCCGAGATGGTGGCGAGCACCAGCGCGACCAGCGCGACGACGACCACGACCGGGCTGGTGAACCTGTCGGCCAGCTTGGCCGGGTCCCAGATGTCCTCGCCGTAGAGCACGCGCCCGCCCGACGTCGTCAGGATGGCCACGATGGCGATGAACGTCATCGTCGTCGGCAGGCCGAGGAGCTGGCCGCGGACCTGCTTGCGCTGGCTGCCGCCGAAGCGGGTGAAGTCCGGCATGTTCAGCGACAGCGTCGACCAGAACGCGATCATCGCCATCAGCGCGGGCGCGAACACCTTCCAGAAGTCCGGGCCCCAGCCGAGCTTGCCGCTGTCGGACAGGAGCGGGCCGAACCCGCCGGCCTTGACCAGCACATAGCCGAGCATGATCAGGAAGCCGACGGACACCAGCGGCGCCGTCCAGTTCTCGAACTTGCGGACCGCTTCCATGCCGCGCCAGATGATGAGCATCTGGCCGATCCAGAAGACCACGAAGGACAGCCAGAGCGTCCAGTGCTGGCCGGCGACCACCGCGGAGTCCCGCCACCCCGAGCCCAGCAGGCGCCCGAGGATGACGTAGATGGCCTCGCCGCCGACCCAGGTCTGGATGCCGAACCAGCCGCACGCGATGAACGCGCGCAGCAGCGCGGCCAGGTTGGCGCCGCGCAGGCCGTAGAACGCGCGGGCGAACACCGGGAACGGGATGCCGTACTTGGTGCCGGCGTGGCTGTTGAGCAGCATGGGCGCGAGCACGACGAGATTGCCGATGGTGATGGTGAGCAGGGCCTGCACCCAGTTCATGCCGAGCGCGATGAGCGACGCGGCCAGCGCGTAGCTGGGGATGTTGTGAGCCATCCCCATCCAGAGCGCGAAGTAGTTATAGGTGGTCCAGGTCCGTTTTTCGACGGGGACGGGGGCCAGCTCCTCGTTGAAGAACCGGCTGCCTTCGAGAGACCGGACGTCGGCGGGGTCGAGCTCGACCCGGCCGTCGTCGTGCACGCGCTGGTCTGGGGGTGTCGGCGCCATTGCGGAATCCTGCGCGTCCGGGCGCGGCGGCGGCAACGGCAGACTGTTCACTCTTCCCCGGCTGAGAGTGCAGTCTGTCGATTGCGCGGAGGGGTGTCGGGGTGCATGACGTGGATCACACATCCGGCGGTCACGTCCCGGCAAAGCGCCGGAAACGCGTCTCCACAGGATCTTCACAATTCGCCCGGACCCTCTCCACCGGTGGTGCCTAGAGTCGTCGCCATGGAACAGGGAGGGCGGCGGGTGCTCGTCGTCGAGGACGACGTCACGATCGCCGCGTCGATCGCGGCCCGGCTGCGGGCCGAGGGGTTCACCGTGGACGTCGCCCACGACGGGCCGGCCGCCGTCGAGGCGGACGCCTCCGTGGAGCCGGACCTGGTGGTGCTCGACGTGATGCTGCCGGGGTTCGACGGCCTGGAGGTCTGCCGCCGGATCCAGGGGCGGCGGCCGGTGCCGGTGCTCATGCTGACCGCGCGGGCCGACGAGACGGACATGCTGGTCGGGCTCGGTGTCGGCGCCGACGACTACCTCACGAAGCCGTTCTCGATGCGGGTGCTCACCGCCAGGGTGCACGCGCTGCTGCGGCGGGTCGAGCGCTCGTCGTCCGTCGCCGGGACCCGGATCGTGCTCGGCGACCTCGAGATCGACGTCGACCAGCGGCGGGTCGCCCGGGCCGGGGTCGCGGCGCAGCTGACGCCCATCGAGTTCGACCTGCTGGTGCACTTCGCGCGGCGCCCGCGGGCGGTGCAGCCGCGGGAACGGCTGCTGTCGGAGGTGTGGGACTGGGACGTCCACGGCACGTCCGCTGGCACCCGGGCGGTGGACAGCCACATCAAGGCCCTGCGGCGGAAGCTCGGCGCGGACCTGATCCGCACCGTGCACGGCGTCGGCTACGCCCTGGAGGCGGGATCGTGAAGGCTCTGCTGGTCAGGGTGGTCGAGTTGTTGCCACGGCCGTTGGACGGGATCCGGTCGATCAAGCTGAAGCTGGCGATCCTGATGGTCGCCTCCGGCGGGATCGCGTTCGCGTTCTTCAACTGGCAGATCGGCTGGCTGCCGCCGAGGACGACGGTCACCGCGATGGTGCTGGCGCTGCTGTTGTCGCAGGTGCTGGCCCACGGGATGACGCGGCCGCTGCGCGAGATGACCGCGGCCGCGCGGGCGATGGTCAAGGGTGACTACACCCGCCGGATCCGCGCCACGACCCGCGACGAGGTGGGCGAACTGGCGCAGGCGTTCAACCAGATGGCGGGCGACCTCGGCGACGCCGACCGGCGGCGCCGCGAGCTGATCGCGAACGTCTCCCACGAACTGCGGACGCCGATCACCGCGTTGAGCGGCGTGCTGGAGAACCTGGTCGACGGCGTCGAGGACCCGGACCCGGCGACGCTGAAGACGGCGTTGCAGCAGACCGAGCGGCTGGCGACCCTGGTGGACGAGCTGCTGGATCTGTCCCGGCTGGACGCCGGGGCGATCCCGCTGCACAAGACTTCGTTCTCGCTGGGTGAGTTGTTGTCCGAGGCGGTCTCGGAGGCGGCGTTGGTGCGAGGGGTGACTTTCGCGGTGTCGGTTTCCCCGGCGGACGCGGTCGTGACGGCGGACCGCGGTCGGCTGTTCCAGGTGATGGCGAACCTGCTGGAAAACGCGGCCCGCCACGGCCCCGCGGGCGGCGAAGTGCGGGTCTTCGCCGAGGTCCGGCCGGGCGAGGTGCGCATCGACGTGTGCGACGAGGGCCCGGGCATCCCGCCGGCCGACCGGGTGCGCGTGTTCGAGCGGTTCACGCGGGGGGAGCGGCCTTCCGGCGGCGGCACCGGGCTCGGGCTGGCGATCGCCCGGTGGGCGGTGGAGCTGCACGGCGGGACGATCGGGGTGGTGGAGCCGTCGCCGGGGACGGGTGGCCGCATCCGGGTGACGCTGCCGGCCTGAGTCCTTGTCGGTCCGGGTGTCGCGAATGACTCATTCGGGACGCCGGAGGGCTCGAATGAGTCATTCGCGCACGAGACCTTGCCCCTGCTCCGCCCCGACACCCGCAT
>NZ_JBFBBN010000038.1:94754-100513 GCF_040682715.1 Amycolatopsis sp. NPDC051128
GCCGATAATGTACATTATGTCAAGTAACCTCAGTGCCAGTCGCTGATCATCACGTCCCGCGGTGCCGGAGCGCCTTCCCCGCCTGCCGAGGGGCGGGCCCCGGCAGCGATTTGCAAACGTGAACGTGAGACCGCGAGAAGGCAGGCGAAATGCCCAAGAGCAGGATCGGTGACCCTGGGGATCCGGGTGTGGGGAAGGGCGTGCCGCGGGGGAAGCGGTCGGCGAGTGCGGCGGCTCCGGGCGGCTCGGTGGCAGGTGGGTCGCTCGGTGGGGATTGGGGTGCGGGGGAGGGCGTGCCGCGGGGGTCGCGTTCGATGAGCGCGGCGGCTTCGGTCAGCTCGGCGGCGGGCCGGCCGGCCGGTAGGGATGCGGGCCTGTCCGCCGGAGCGTCGGCGCCTGGGGGTGGTGTGGCCGTCGCAGCTCCGCCCGTTCTCATGCGGCCGCTTCCGCCGCCGAAGTCCGTTGTGGTCCCCCTGCCGCCCGCCGTGCTGCCCGCCGCCGCGCTGGCCGGGGTGGCCGCCGCGCTCGTCCTGCCCGTCGACCGGCCCGGCGTCGGGTGGCTGCTCGCCGGTTCCGCCGTCACCGCCGCCGTCGTCGTGGCCGATCGGCGGTCCCGGAAAGCCGGTGAGCCCGGGCCCTTCACCTGGCTCAGCGCCGGGTGGGCGTTCCTCACCCTCGCCCTTCTCGCAATGGGCGCCGTCCGGGCGTCGGGGTGGCTGTTCGTGCTGTGCGTGCTGGCCGCCGTCGTCACCGGATCGCTCGCCGTCGTCGGGAAGCGGACCGTCAACACCGTGCTCTACGACATGCTCGCGCTCCCCGTCGAAGCCTTCCGCGCGATCCCGTGGGCCGGCCGCGGCGTCGGCCGCTTCACCGCCCGGCGCGACGGCGTCGCCCGCCGGATCGCCCTGTCCGTGCTCGCCGCCGCCGCGCTCGTCGCCGTGTTCGTGCCGCTGCTCACCAGTGCCGACGCCGCCTTCGCCGCCGTCGTCAACGCGATGATCCCCGACCTCAGTTTCGCGACGCTCGTGCGGTGGTGCTCGGTGTTCGCCGTCTTCGCGCTGTTCGTCGCCGGGGCGTGCTACTTCCTCGCCGCGCCGGCGCGCCGGGCGTCGGACGAGAGTCCACACAGGACCGCCTACGGTCTGGAATGGACGGTCCCGCTCACCGTTCTCGTCCTGCTGTTCAGCGTCTTCGTCGGCGTCCGGCTGGTCGTGCTCTTCGGCGGCACCGGGTACGTCCTGCGCACCAGCGGCCTGACGTCGGCGGAATACGCCCGCGGCGGCTTCTGGCAGCTGTGCGCGGTCACCGTCCTGACCCTGGCGATCGTCGCCGCGGCCCTGCGCTGGGCGCCGAACGCCACGCGCGCCGACCGGCTCCGCCAGCGCGTCCTGCTCGGGGCGTTGAGCGCGCTGAGCCTGGTGCTGGTGGGATCGGCGCTGAGTCGCATGTGGACGTACCAGCAGGCGTACGGCTTCACCGTGCTGCGGCTGCTGGTCGAGGTCTGCGAACTCTGGTTCGGCACGGTGTTCGTGCTGGTGGCGGCGTCGCTGGCGCGGCTGCGCTCGTCGTGGCTGCCCCGCGCGGCGATCGGGACGGCCGCCGCGGCGCTGCTCGTCCTCGCGGTCCTCGACCCGGAACGCCTCATCGCCGACGCCAACCTCGACCGCGCGGCCGCCGGCAAACCCCTGGACGACCGCTACCTCGCGGGCTTCTCGGCCGACGTGGTCCCGGTGGTCTCGGCCCGGCTCCCGGAACCGCTGCGCACGTGCGTGCTGCGGCAGGTGCTGGGGAACGACACCCCGGACGGCTGGCCCGCATGGAACCTCAGCCGGTCGGCCGCCCGTGACGTGACGTTCGGCTCCGGTGTCGGCTGCAGGTGAACCGAACCGCCCGCCGATGCGTGATTGACAGTTACGCGGAAGTCACCGGGCCGTCGTGGGGGCGGCCCGGCGGCTTCCGCGCGCGAAAACCAGCCTCAGAAGGCGAAGACGTCGTCCGAGTCGCGGTTGGCCGCGCAGCGGTTCGGGTACGTCGCGCGGAACGACACCGGCTTGCCGCGCCAGATGCCGACCGCCGTGACGTCGACCGGGGCGTAGATCAGCGTGCACGCCTGGTGCCGCGCGGTGATCCGGGAGAAGTCCCCGTCGACGCCGGAAAGCACCGCGCACGCCTTGCCGCGCTTCGGGTGCGTGCCCCCGGTCGGGTCGCAGGTGAGCACCACCGAGCCGATCCGGTTGGCGGTGTCGTGAGTGGTCAGCTGCAGCGTCGACGCCGGGGGCTGCGCCGGCGCGAGACAGCCGAGGCTCATCAGGCAGGCTGCGAACGGGAGTAGGGCCATATCGGTGTCATCGGCAGCCCGGACCCGATCACTGTGCTCCACGTCCAGGTGAGTCTTCGTCGCTCGGCCGAGTGATGTCCAACGCCAGCAGCGCCACGTAAAGCGAAAGCATCGACTCCGGGTCCTCCAGCCGGACGCCGAGGACCTGCTCGATGCGGGCAAGCTGCTGGTAGTACGCCGTCCGGGAGGTGTGCGCGGCCACGGCCGCCGCCGACTTGTTGCCGCCCTGCCGGCAGTAGTGCCGCAACGCCTGCACCAGCCGGCTGCCCGACGCGGCGTCGCGCTGCAGCAGCGGGCCCAGCTCGCGGGTCGCGAACGCCGCGACGCGTTCGTCGCCCGAAAGCAGGTGCAGCAGGCCGCGGAGGCGGACGTCGGACAACCGGTGGAGCACCCGCTCCGAGCTCGTCCCCAGCGCGGCGGCCGCGACCTGCCCGGCTTCCAGCAGCGTCCGGCGCGCTTCGGCGGGCGACCCGACGGTGGTGCCGACCGCGAGCACACCCGGCGCGCTGCCCTTGGCCTCGTGGACGTCGGTGGCGAGCCGGTGCAGCACGGCGTCGGCGTTCGCCTCCGGGGACAGCGCGATCAGGGCGCGCACCCCGAGTTCGTCCGTCGCCACCAGCGCCGACACCTTCGCGCGGCGCGCCGCCAGCACCGTCGCCTCGGCCAGTTCGCGCAGCACCGGCGGCGTGGACAGCGCGGGCCGTCCGGTGCCGGTCAGCCGCGGCCGGACCGCCAGCCCGACCAGCTGCCGCCCGGTGAGCGGCACCGCCAGCGCCGAGGCGCGCGCCAGCAGTTCCGCCGTCGGCGCCGGCGAAGCGAGCAGTTCGGTGAGCACCGCGCGGTGGGCCTGGCGTTCGAGACCGTCGGAGTCCTTGGCGACCAGCCGGTGCACGGCCAGCGCGGACGCGGCCCGCTCCGCGACCACCCGGTGACGGTGCGGCGGCTGGTCGGCGCAGACGAGGATCAGCCGGCCCCAGTCGTGCCCGCGCGCGCCGACCACGGTCACCAGCCAGCCCGATCCGGGGTGGTAGCCGGTCCGCTCGCCGACCTGGACCACCCGCGACCGGGCCGGCCAGCCGGCGAGCAGCTCGGCCGGGTCGGTGCCGGCCGCGTCGTAGGCGAGCACCTCGTGCGACAGCGTCTCCAGCACCACCGGCTGCTCGGTGAGCCGGGCGACCTCGCCCAGGACGACGCCGGGCTCGGCGCCCGCGACCGTCAGCGCGGTGAACGTCTCGTGCACGCGCTCGGCTGCGCGCAGCTCGGCGACCTGGGCGTCGACGATCTGGCCGTTCACCGCCTCGGTGACGCTCACGTACCGCGTCTCGCGCGAGAGCGTCACCAAGGGGAGCCCGTGCTTCTCGGCCGCGTCGACCAGCGCGGCGGGCAGCTTGTCGCTCCAGTGCCGGACCAGCTCGATCACCAGGCCCGCGGCGCCGACTCCGGCCAGGTCGGCGACGTAGCGGGCCAGCGCCGGGCCGTCGTCGGGGAGCGCGACGCCGGTCGTCAGCACCAGCTCGCCCCCGCGCAGCAGGTGCGCGATGTCGGCGATCTCGGCGACGTGCGCCCAGCGCACCGGCGCGTCCAGCCCGGCCGCGCCGGCGACGACGTGCGGACGGCCCTGGCGCAGCACCGGCAGCGTGAGCACCTCGGCGACGGTCGGGTACATGGCTCCTCGGGGTGTGTGATCGGCAGGGACAGACTGTACGGCCGGAACGGCGAGTAGATACACGTTGTCGATGGCGGTGGCGTGGCGCCCGCCCGGAGACTCGTCAAGGACGTCGAAGAGGAGTGCAGACTGTGACGAACCGCATGACCGACCGCATCAGCCACTGGATCGACGGCAAGCCGTTCACCGGGACCGCTGAACGGTCCGGCGAGGTGTTCGACCCCGCCACCGGCGCCGTCCGGGCGCACGTCGACTTCGCCGGGCAGGCGGAGGTCGACCAGGCCGTGGCCGCCGCCGCGGCGGCGCTGCCGGGCTGGCGCGGGACGTCGCTGGCCGGCCGGACGCGGGTGCTGTTCGCCTTCCGCGAGCTGCTGTCCGCCCGGAAGCACGAGCTGGCGAAGATCGTCACGAGCGAGCACGGCAAGGTCGAGTCGGACGCCGCCGGGGAGATCGCCCGCGCGATCGAGAACGTCGAATACGCCTGCGGGGCCGCCCAGCTGCTCAAGGGCGGCTTCAGCGAGAACGCCTCGACCGGCGTCGACGTCTATTCGATCGCCCAGCCGCTCGGGGTGGTCGGCGTGATCTCGCCGTTCAACTTCCCGGCCATGGTGCCGCTGTGGTTCGTGCCGAACGCGCTGGCCTGCGGCAACACCGTCGTGCTGAAGCCGAGCGAGAAGGACCCGTCCGCGGCGGTGTTCATGGCGGAGTTGTTCGCCGAGGCCGGGCTGCCCGCGGGCGCGCTCAACGTGCTGCACGGCGACAAGGTCGCGGTCGACGGGCTGCTGGAACACCGCGACGTCAAGGCGATCTCGTTCGTCGGGTCGACCCCGATCGCGCGCTACGTCTACGAAACCGGCACCCGGCACGGCAAGCGCGTCCAGGCGCTCGGCGGGGCGAAGAACCACATGGTCGTGCTGCCGGACGCCGACCTCGACCTGGCCGCGGACGCGGCGGTGTCGGCCGGGTTCGGCTCGGCGGGGGAGCGCTGCATGGCGGTGTCGGTGGTCGTCGCCGTCGACCCGGTCGGGGACGAGCTCGTCGCGAAGATCGCCGAGCGGATCTCCCGGCTGCGGGTCGGCGACGGCCGCAAGCCGGAGTCCGAGATGGGGCCGCTGGTCACGGCGGCCCACCACACCCGGGTCGAGTCCTATGTGGACGCCGGGGTGGCGGCGGGCGCGTCGCTCGTCGTGGACGGCCGCGGCGTCGAGGTGGACGGTTCCGCGGACGGCTTCTGGCTCGGCCCGACGCTGTTCGACCACGTCCGCCCGGAGATGTCGATCTACACCGACGAGATCTTCGGCCCGGTGCTGTCGGTGGCGCGCACCGCTTCCTACGACGACGCGCTGGACCTGATCAACGCCAACCCGTACGGCAACGGCACGGCGATCTTCACCGGCGACGGCGCGGCCGCGCGACGGTTCCAGAACGAGGTCGAGGTCGGCATGGTCGGGGTCAACGTGCCGATCCCGGTCCCGGTCGGCTACTACTCCTTCGGCGGCTGGAAGGACTCGCTGTTCGGCGACAGCCACGCCTACGGGCCGGAAGGGTTCCACTTCTTCACGCGGACGAAGGTGGTCACGTCGCGGTGGCCGGACCGCTCGCACGCGGGCGTCAACCTGGGCTTCCCCCGCAACTCCTGAGCGAAGGCCGTGAATGTCGCATTGAGGGGGAGCGGCGAGCGGGAGCAGCCCGGCGCGCACGAGCACCAGCATCGCCACCCCGAAAACCGCGCCGATGACGAGCCGGAAACACCCG
>NZ_JBFBBN010000039.1:0-99934 GCF_040682715.1 Amycolatopsis sp. NPDC051128
ATGCTCTTCTTCGGCTCGGTCATTCGCCCTGCTTCCCCACCGCGTCGATCTGCGCCTCGTACCGGCCGCCCCGACACCGGGCCGGCACCGGTTCGCAGCGGATCCCCGCCGAGGGTGGCCGCACCGACACCGGGGCACAGCGGATCCCCGCCGGGGGCAAGCTCGCTGCCGCAGCTAACTGCCCGGCCTTGCCCAAACGCCCCAATGTGGCGTTGGTTGCGTCCAACGCACCCAATGTGGCGTTCGGTGCGTCTGACGCACCCAACGCCACTTTGGGGCGCATGGCCGGCACTGTGGACAAGCCGGGCCCAACGCACCGACGGCACCGGGATTTGTCGGTGCTCACCGGTAGCGTGGAAAACGGGGGCTGCTCCGAACGCTACCGATCCGAGCGCAGCGAAGCCGGGTCGAAGGACTCCCAGTACGCGTCCTCGTCCTCGCCACTCGAAGCCGCGGTAGCGGGAGACGCGGGAGTTCCAGCGGCTCCCAGCCGTTCCGCCCGCAGCCGCTGGAACTCCTCGACCGTCATGCCCGGGTCGTCGTCTTCGGCGCGGGCCGGGGCCGGGAGGCCCGTCATCTGCTCGATCATGAACGTCATGTCCTCGCCGAGCAGCAGGGCGACCTTGTTGTAGCCGTCCTGGGTCGCCTCGCGCATGGCCGCCTGGGCGATCTCCACCACCAGCGGGCCCAGGCGGTCGCCGAGGTTCACCGCCGACGGCGCCAGCCACAGCCGCAGCAGTTTGCCGCGCGCGTCGACGGTGGCCTCGACCTGGTTGTCGATGTCGTGGGCCGTGCCGGAAGCCGACGCGAGAAGCTCGTCGACCCGGGCCATCGCCTCTTCCCGGGCCCGGGCCTGGGCGATCAGCTGGCGCGTCGTGGACATCGCGCTCACCTTCCGTAGGAGTAGGTGTCGGCGTCCGGGTCGTCGTCCGGAATCGGCTCGTACCCCAGGACTTCCAGCTGCGACGCGTCCACGACCGGAGCCAGCGCGTGGTACATCTTGTCGCCCGCACGGCGGGTCGCGCGCTGGGCCAGCTCGAGGATCTGGTCGGCGATGACCGACGACCCGTGCCGCAGCGCCGACCGGTGGATCGTCACGCTGGTGAGCAATCCGCCGGGCGCCACCTCGACCTCGATGGCGTCGGACGACGCCTTGCCCACCACCGGACCCGAGCGTTCGAAGCGCGCGGCAGCCTCGCGCCCCGCTCGCTCCGCCTGCTCGGCGATCCGGGCCGCCGCCAGGTCCACGTCGAATTCAGCCACGGTGAGACGTTATCCCGTCGGGCGGTAGAAGCCGATGAACGACTGTCCCGCGTTCGTGGTGCGGATTTTGCTGATGTGCACCGGGTCGCCGGCCTCGACCATCTGGCCGTCGCCGATCACCATCGCCACGTGCCCGGACCACACGACGAGGTCGCCGGGCAGCAGCTGGTCGATCGAGGGCACCTCGGCGCCGACCGTCTGCTGCGCCGCCGTCCGCGGCAGCTGCAGCCCCGCGTCCTGGTAGGAGGTCATGGTCAGGCCGCTGCAGTCGAGACCGACGCCTCGCGCCGTCCCGCCCCAGACGTACGGCACACCGAGCTGCGAAAGCGCGTTGCGCACGGCCTTGGCCGCGGTCTCGTTCGGCGCCATGACCTGCTTGCCGCCGGGCAGGTTGATCGCGACGCCGCTGCCGGGCTGCGGCGGGATCGCGACCGGCAGCCGCGGCTTGTGCACGGCGCCGCCGCCACCCCCGCCGCCGCCTCCTCCGCCGCCACCGCCCCCATCGGAGCCGCCGCCGGAGTAGCCATTGTTGCTGTTGAAGGACGAACCGACCTTCGTCGACGACGCGCTGCTCGACGACGTCGTCTGCTCGCCACCGCCGAGCCGGGTGCCGATGTCGGTGAGCTGGTTGATCGTCTGCTCGCTGAACGTCGCGGCCTGGCCGGTCAGCTGGCTGATCTTGGTCTGCAGCTTCATCAGGATGTCGCGGGACGCGGCGCCGCGGCTCTCCGGCGGCTGAATGGTCTTCACCGCCGCGAGCGCCTTCATCGACGCCGAAATCTCTTTGATGATCTGGTCGCGGACCTGGTCGTTCTTGATCTCGCCCAGGTTCAGCGTCTCGGCCGCCTCGGCGACGGCCTTTTCGATCTCGGCGCTTTCGTCGAGCAGGTCCTGGACTTCCTTCTCCAGGCTCCGCGACGTCGCCGTGGCGCGGTCGGTCGTCGTGCCCGAGCTGGCGGAGGTCAGGGTGACGCGCTGGGCGGAGGCGTGGTCGCGGGTCTGGCCGACGGACGTCTGCAGCGAGACGTGCGCGTCGCGCGCGCCGCCGATCGCGGCCGGGTCGTGGCGCAGCTTCCGCGCGAACTGGTTCGTCGTGTCCAGGCCGTGCCGGACGAGCTGGTCGGCGTGCTCGGTCACGCGTCCTGCCCGAGGTCGCCACCGAGCCGCCGGACGACGTCGCCGTGCTCGGCCTCGACCGCCGTGTAGTTGCGGTCGGTCTGCCGGGCGGCTTCGCCGACCTGCCGCCAGCCGCCGCCGACGCGGTGCATCTTCTCCTGCAGCGCGCGCATCCGGCCGCTGTAGGCCCCGGCGAAGCCGGACTCGCCGCCCATCTCCGAGAAGCCGTGGCCGCCGAGCGTCACGTGCGGGCCGACGTGCTTGTCCGCGGCACCCTTGACGTCTTCACCGAGCGGGTCGACTTCGCGGGCGTACCGCGTGTACGCGCCGTCGTCGACGTGAAACCCCGAATGCGAACCGTCCACTGGCCCTCCCTGTCACCGGGGGTGCGACGTGCGCGCGCCACCCCCGGTTCCCCTGATGCGGGATTCAGCCTAGACCACGGTCCCTACCCGGGTGGGCGAATTGCCCGGAGTCAGCCGGTGACCTTCTTGAGCCAGTCCGGGTCCTGCCAGGAGACGATCGTGCCGTTCGAAGTGACCGTCGGCGTGCCGAAGCCGCTTTGCCCGCCACCGAAGTCCTGCGCCAGCTTCGGGTCGTTCTCGATCTGCTGGAACGCGGCGTTGAGCTGCTGGTCGTAGGTGCCGGCGTTCACCGTCCGAGCGAACGCGGGGTCGGTGATCCCGACGTTCTTGCCGAGCTCGACCAGCTGGGCCTTGTCGTAGCCGCGCTTGCCCTCTTCGGGCTGGTTCGCGAACAGCGCGTCGTGGAACTGGAGGAACTTGCCGGCGTCGGCGGCCGCGAGCGCCGCGTTCGCCGAGTCGAGCGAGTAGCCGGGCGGGCTCGACTTCTCGTTGAGCAGCGGCACCATGTGGTAGCGCACCTGCAGCTTGCCGTCGTTGATCGCCTGCTCGATGCCGGCCTTGTACTGCTCCTCGAACTTGCCGCAGATCGGGCAGAGGAAGTCGGCGTAGACGTCGATCGAGGCCTTGGCGCCGGTCTTGCCGACGGTGACGACGACGCCGTCACGCTTCTGGGTCACCTCGGGGGTCAGCGCGCTACTGCCCTGGCTCGGATCGATGACCTGACCCTCGGTCTTGTTCTTGTCCGAGATCGTCCAGATCACGCCGCCGATCACGAGCGCGGCCACGACGACGACGGCGCCGATTCCGATGATCCACTTCCGCCGGTCGCCGGACGCCCCTCTGGCCTGCGCGACCACCTTCGGACCGGCCTGTGCGGCCTGACGACGCTTCCGAGCGGTCCGCTCAGCTCCACCCACTGTGTATCAGTTCCCTTCCGCGATACCCGAGTAGTCGGCCTCGGGCCCGGTGGAGTTCCCGCGATCTCGCGCGAGCCAGCCGTCGACCGACAGCCACGTGCGCGGCCGCGCCAGCAACCAGACGGCCAGCAGCGCGAAACCGGAGTCGCGGAGGATCTCCTGCGGGTACTCGGTCTGCCCCGCCGCCACCTGGCCGCCGCCGCCGAAGCACCCGCAGTCGATGCTCAGCCCGCGCGCCCACGACTGGGCGATCCCGGCGATGAGCACGACGAGCAGCACCAGCGCGGCGCCGGCGACCCAGCGGGTCATCAGGCCGGCGAGCAGGAACAGCCCGAGCACGAGTTCGACGAGCGGCAGCGCGATGGCCACCACGTCTTCGAGTGCGTCCGGCAGCACGTCGTACGCCTGCACGGCGATCAGCGTCTGTCCCGGATCCGCCAGCTTGAGCGCGCCGGAAACCAGCCAGACGGCCGCCAGCCCGAGCCGGGCGAGCGTGCCGACGGCGTCCAGCACGGGTTGGGACGGTCGCACCACGCGCTTAGGCTAACGGGAAGACCTGAGAACTTCGTGAGGCAGGGCAGTGGCGGAGGGAGCGGCTGGATGCGGTGGCGCACGCTCCTCGGCTCGACGTTGCTGCTGGTCACGGCGTCGGCGTGCGGGCCGGGCCGGGTTTCGCCGACCGACTCGCTGGTGACCAGGGCCAGTGCCGCGGATCACCTGACCATCGGCATCCGGTTCGACGCGCCGGGGCTTTCGGAGCACACCGTGGACGGCCGGTTCGTCGGGTTCGACGTCGACGTCGCCACTTTCGTGGCGAGTGAGCTCGGCGTCCCCGCGAAGGACATCACGTGGCGCGAGACGACGTCGGCGACGCGCGAAACCGACCTCACCTCCGGCGCGGTCGACCTGGTCGTGGCGACCTATTCGATCACCGACAAGCGCAAGCAGCTGGTGTCGTTCGCCGGGCCGTACTTCAGCACCGGCCAGGACCTGCTGGTGCGCCGGACGTCGGCCGACATCGCCGGCCCGGAGTCGCTCAACGGGCGGCGGCTGTGCTCGGTCACCGGCTCGACGCCGGCGCAGCAGGTGAAGGACAAGTTCGCCCAGGCGGTGCAGCTGGTCGAGTACCCGCGGTACGGGGACTGCGTCACCGCGCTGCTCGCCGGGCAGATCGACGCGGTGACCACGGACGCGGTGATCCTCGCCGGGTACGTCGCGCGCGACCCGGAACTGCTGAAGCTGGCCGGGAAACCGTTCTCCAAGGAGAACTACGGCGTCGGCCTGCGCAAGGACGACACCCAGGGGGTGGCCGCGGTCGACGACGCGATCCGCAAGATGATCTCCTCCGGCGAATGGCTGCGCTCGCTCAACGCGAACATCGGCCCGTCCGGTTATCAGCTGCCCCCACCTCCTGAGGTCACCGAAAAGTGAAGCTGCCCGATCTCCCGGTGCGGGAAGTGCTGCCCGACGTCCTGGCCGCGCTGGACGCGCACGGCACCGCGGTGCTCGTGGCGCCGCCCGGGACGGGGAAGACGACGCTGGTGCCGTTGGCGCTGGCGGCTTCCGGCGGCCGCGTCGTGGTCGCCGAGCCGCGAAGGCTGGCGGCGCGGGCCGCGGCGGCGCGGATGGCGGCGATCCTCGGGGAGCCGGTCGGCGAGACGGTGGGCTACGCCGTGCGCGGCGACCGGAAGGTGTCCGCGCGGACCCGGATCGAGGTCGTGACCTCGGGGCTGCTGGTGCGGCGCGTGCAGGGCGACCCGGAACTGCCCGGGGTGGCGACGGTGCTGCTCGACGAGTGCCACGAGCGGCACCTGGACGCCGACCTGCTGCTGGCGCTGCTCCTGGACGTCCGTGCCGGGCTGCGTGACGACCTGCGGCTCCTGGCCACTTCGGCGACGGTCGCGTCCGGGCGCCTCGCTTCGCTGCTCGGAGACGCGCCGGTGATCACCGCTTCGGCGCGGACCTACCCGGTGACGACGTCCTACCTGCCACCCGCGCGCGGTGAGCGTGTCGAACGTTCCGTGGCGCGCGCCGTTCGCACGGCACTGTCCGAAGGGGACGGTGACGTGCTGGCGTTCCTCCCCGGCGCCGGGGAGATCGCCCGGACGTCGAGCTTGCTTCGATTGTCCGATGTGGACGTGCTGCCGTTGCACGGGCGCTTGCCGGCGGCGCACCAGGACGACGCGCTGCGGCCGCGTGACCGGCGGCGGGTGGTGCTGGCGACGGCGGTGGCGGAGTCGAGCCTGACCGTGCCGGGCGTGCGCGCGGTGGTGGATTCGGGTCTGGCGCGCGTGCCGCGGGTCGACCACCGGCGCGGGCTGCCCGGCCTGGCCACGGTGCGGGTGTCGGTCGCGGTGGCCGCGCAGCGGGCCGGGCGCGCGGGACGCGAGGCGCCGGGCCGGGTCTACCGCTGCTGGGCGGAGCACGAGCAGGCGTTGCTGCCGGCGTATCCCGAGCCGGAGATCCGCACGGCGGAGCTGGCCCGGTTCGCTCTGGAGCTGGCTTGCTGGTCGACGCCCGACGGCAGCGGGCTGGCCTGGTGGGACCCGCCGGGCGAGGGCGCGCTGGCGGCGGGCCGGGCCCTGCTGGCGACGCTCGGCGCGACGGCCCCGGACGGAACGGTGACCCCACGCGGCCGGCGGATGGCCGAGCTGGGATTGCATCCGAGGCTGGCCCGGGCGTTGCTGGACGGCGCGGAAGCGGTGGGCGCCCGCCCCGCGGCGGAGGTGGTGGCCCTGCTGGACGCGGGCGCGACGCTGACGGACGTGGAGGCGGAGCTGAGAAGACTCCGCGCGGCGACCGACGAACCCGCGCGACGCTGGAAGCGTGAAGTCCAACGCCTCTCGAAACTCGTGACCGGCGAAGGCAAGGCCGACGCCGCGCTGGTCGTCGCCCTCGCGCATCCCGAACGGCTGGCCCGGCGGCGTCCCGGTGGCGCGCCCGTCTACCTCATGGCCGGCGGCACCGCCGCCGAACTCCCGGCCGGCAGCGGGCTGCACTCCGAGTGGCTGGCCGTCGCCGAGGCGACCCGGGATCCCGGCCGGGTGCACGGCACCATCCGGCTCGCCGCGGCCGCCGACGAGCAGCTGGCCACCCGCGCCGCTCCCGCCCTGCTGTCCGAAGTGGACGAAGTCGCCTGGGCCGACGGCGACGTCACCGCCCGCCGCGTCCGGAAGCTCGGTGCCATCACCCTCTCCACGAAGCCGTTGAAGGACGCCGATGTCCACGACGCCCTCGTGGCCGGGCTGAAATCCGAAGGTCTCGGCCTGCTGAAGTGGAGCCAGGACGCGACCCGCCTGCGGGAGCGGATGGCGTTCCTCCACCGGGTGCTCGGCCCACCGTGGCCGTCGGTGGACGACGCCGCTCTGCTGTCCGATGTGGACAGCTGGCTCGATCTCTCCGGCGCCCGCCGCCGCGCCGATCTGGCCGGGATCAACGCCGGCACCGCGCTGAAGGCCCTGCTGCCGTGGCCGGAAGCCGCCAAGCTGGACGAGCTCGCCCCGGACCGTCTCGAAGTGCCGTCGGGGTCGCACATCCGCGTCGACTACGGCGGCGACCAGCCGGTGCTGGCGGTGAAGCTGCAGGAGACGTTCGGCTGGGCCGGCACGCCCGCGCTCGCCGGCGTCCCGGTGGTGCTGCACCTGCTCTCCCCCGCCGGCCGCCCGGCCGCGATCACCGCCGACCTCGCGAGCTTCTGGACCACCGGCTACCCGGCGGTGCGCGCCGACCTGCGCGGCCGCTACCCGAAGCACGCCTGGCCGGAGGACCCCGCCACGGCCGTCCCGACGCGGCACGCCCGCCGCCGCGGCTGACCCCGCCGAAAGTCGGGGGTCGCCCGCGACCGTCGTCCGATGCCTCCGCCACCACGGAAACCCCAGACTCCCGGTACAGGCGAAAACCGGGAGGGATCATGATCACGCTTCGAGGACTCACGAAGCGCTACGGGGAGAAGACCGTCGTCGACGCGCTCACCTGCGACGTCGAACCGGGCCGGGTGACCGGGTTTCTCGGCCCCAACGGCGCCGGGAAGTCGACGACCATGCGGATGACCGTCGGGCTCGACCGTCCGCAGGACGGCGAAGCCCTGGTCGGCGGGCGGCACTACGCCGAGCTGCGGCACCCGCTGCGCGAGGTCGGCGCGCTGCTCGACGCCAAGGCGCTGCACCCCGGCCGCAGTGCGGGGAAGCACCTGCTGGCCATGGCGCGCAGCAACGGGATCGCGCCGGGCCGCGTGGAGGAGGTGCTCGCGACCGTCGGGCTCTCGGACGTCGCCGGCAAACGGGCCGGGCAGTTCTCGCTGGGCATGGGCCAGCGGCTGGGCATCGCGGGCGCGCTGCTCGGCGACCCGGGCGTGCTGATGTTCGACGAGCCGGTCAACGGCCTCGACCCGGACGGCGTCCGCTGGGTGCGGCAGCTGATGCGGTCGCTGGCGGCCGAGGGGCGCACGGTGTTCGTCTCGAGCCACCTGATGAGCGAGATGCAGCTGACCGCCGACCACCTCGTGGTGATCGGCAAGGGCAAGCTGCTGGCCGACGCGCCGGTCGCGGAGTTCATCGCGGGCAACTCGCGGACGACGGTGTCGGTGGTCGTCCCCGCCGACGCCGAGCGCGACGCGCTGGACCGGCGGCTGCGCGCTGAGGGCGGGCTGACGCACCCCGGCGAGCCGGGCGAGCTGGTGGTGGACGGCCTGGCCGTCACGCATGTCGGCGACCTCGCGCACGAGCTGGGGGTCCGGATGCACGGGCTCGCCGAGCGGACGGCGTCGCTCGAGCAGGCGTACATGGAACTGACCGCTTCTTCGGTGGAATACGGGGTGTCGGCATGACTACCGCGGTGGGCGGCGGCTTGACCGGCGCGGTGGCGGCGGAATGGACGAAGTTCTGGTCGGTCCGGGCGACCTGGTGGTGCCTGGCGGCGGGAACCGCGCTGATGCTGGGCTACAGCACGCTGTCGGGGATCGCCCAGCGCTACGACGGCGACCGGCCGATGGGGGCGCACACGATCGCCCTCGGCGGCGGCTTCTACCTGGCCCAGTTCGCGGTGATCGCGGCGGCGACACTGTTCGTGACGAGCGAGTACGCCGGCGGCGGCATCCGTTCGACGCTGCTGTGGACGCCGGTGCGCTCACGGGTCGTCCTCGCGAAGGCGGCGGTGCTGCTGCCGGTGCTGGCCGGCTACGGCGTGCTGCTTTCGTGCGCGGGGATGGCGCTGGCGAGCACGGTGAAGGACGGCCACGGCCTGCCGACGTCGTTCGCGGCGGGCTTCACGACGACGTCCGGCATGGGCGGCTACTACGCGCTGCTGGGGTTGCTGTGCACCGGTTTCGGCTGGGCGCTGCGCAGCGCGGCCGGGGCGCTGGTGTCGGTGATCGTGCTGCTCGTGCCGCTGCCGCTGATCGTGGCGTCGCTGGGGCTGCCGGAGCTGATGCCGTACTTCCCGGGCATCGCCGGGGTGAACGCGATGGTGGAGGCCGGGCAGCCCAACCCGATCACGATGACGGTCGCACCGTACGCGCCGTGGGCAGGGTTGGCGATCTGCGCGGTTTGGTCGGCGGCGGCGTTGCTGACGGGCGCGGCGGTGCTGCACCGCCGGGACGCCTGACACTCCCCCGCCCGGCCCTGGGGGGGCGTCCCCGAGTCCAGTCTACCGGCGGCCACTGACGAAAGCCGGGAAACGCCGCAGCCGAGGCCCGGTTGTCCACATCCCGACGGGGGTGTGGACAACCGGGCCTCGTCAGCCCACCCCGATGCCCGCCAGGATTTCCCGGGCACTGGCGGTAAGAGCCTCCAGAGTGGGCGGCGCGAGCGACCCCGTCCCGGCCAGTGCGCCGAAGATCGTCCCCTCCATCCAGTCGACCACCAAAGTCGCGTGGCGCTCGGGGTCCGCCGAGCCGGAAGCCGCCAGCATCGAAGCCGCCTGGCGGCGGATCAGCAAGCCACCCTCGTCGTACACCGCGCGCAACTCCGGGCGCCGCGTTGCCTCCAGCGCGAACTCGTAGCGCGCCAGCATCCGCGTCCGGCCGGACGTGATCGCCTCGTGCGCGTAACCCGCGATGAACTCCGCCGGGCCGCCCGCCGGCGGCGGGACGTCCACGCGGTCCAGCTCCACGATCCGCGAGATGGCCAGCTCCAGCAGCGCCGCCCGGGTGCGCGCGTAGTACGACGTCGAGCCCGCTGGGAGCCCCGCGGCGCGGTCGACCGCCCGGTGGGTCAGGCCGCGCATCCCGTCCGCCGCGATCACCGCGATGGCCGTGTCACCGATCACCTCGAGTCGTTCCACAAGGCGCACTCTACAGGTGTAGAGTCCTCTACAGATGTAGAGGAGGAGTCATGGGACGACACGCGGTGGTGGTGGGCGGCGGTATCGGCGGCCTGGGTGCGGCGGCAGGCCTGCACCGGGCCGGCTGGACGGTCACCGTGCTCGAACAGGCGACGGCGTTCGGCGACGTCGGCGCCGGCATCTCACTCTGGCCGAACGCCCTGGCCTGCCTCGACGAACTCGGGATCGACCTCGGCGACCGCCTGGCCACCCAGGAAGAAGGCGGGTTCCGCGACCGCCGCGGCCGCCGGATCACCCGCTACGACACCGCCGCGTTCGAACGCGTCCACGGCCGTCCGCTGGGCGGGATCCACCGGAAGGACCTCATCGCCGCCCTCCGGGAAGCCGTCCCCGCCGAGAGCCTGAAGACCGGCGCCGAAGTCACCGAGGTCGGCACAGACGGCAAAGTCCGCTTCACCGGCGGCGAACTCCAGGCCGACCTCGTCGTCGCGGCCGATGGCATTCGCAGCCCGATCCGCCACGCGCTGTTCCCGGACCACCCCGAGCCGGTGTACGCCGGCAGCACGGCGTTCCGCGGCGTCACCCGGTACCCGGGGGCCAGGCTCAGCACCAGCTTCGGCCCCGGCACCGAAGTCGGCGTCCTCCCGCTGACCGGCGGCGACGTCTACTGGTTCATCTCGTACCGCACCGAGCCGGGCGAGCAGCCCGTCGACCTCAAGGAAGCCTTCGGCGGCTGGCACGACCCGATCCCGGCGCTGATCGACGCGACCCCACCGGAAGCCGTGCTGCACCACGATCTCTACCACCTCGGGACGCCGCTCAAGACCTACACCCAAGGCCGGATCGCCCTGCTCGGCGACGCCGCGCACGCGATGCCACCGTTCCTCGGCCAAGGCGGCTGCCAGGCGCTCGAAGACGCCGTCGTCCTCGCCCACGCGGTGTCCACAGAGGACACCGTCGCAGCCGCGCTCAAGCGCTACGACGAGCAACGGCGCCCCCGCAGCCAGCACGTCGCCCGCGAGTCCGTCCGGATGGGCAAGCTCGGCCCCCAGCTGGCCAACCCGGTCGCGGTGGCGCTGCGCACGGCCGTCCTGCGCCTCCTCCCGGCGAAGGTGACCGCCCGGGCGGGCGCGCGGATCACGGGCTGGCGGCCTCCGCGGCTCCCCCGACCAGTCCGGCCTCGTACGCCGTGATCGCCGCCTGCACCCGGTTCTTCACCCCGAGCCGGGTCAGGATCGTGCTCACGTGCGCCTTCACCGTGCCTTCGACGACGAACATCTTCGCCGCGATGTCCGCGTTGGACAGTCCGGAACCCACCAGGACGAGCACTTCCTGCTCCCGCGGAGTCAGCACGGCGATCCGCTCGCGGGCGGCGGCGGCGCGCGCCAGCCGGCCGCCGGCGAGCCGGGCGATCACCCGCTGCGCCACCTTCGGCGAGAGGAACGCGGCCCCGCCGGCGACCGCGTGGATGCCGGCCAGCAGCTCGCGCGGATCGCCCGACTTCAGCAGGAACCCGCCCGCGCCGAGACCCAGCGCGCGTTCGATGTACTCGTCCTCGCCGAACGTGGTCAGCATGATCACGCCGGTGGCGGGCAGCAGCCGCCGGATCTCCGCGGCCGCGCCGAGGCCGTCCAGCCCGGGCATCCGGATGTCGAGCAGCACGACGTCCGGATGCGTGGCGAGCACCTGTGAAACCGCTTCCCGGCCGTCAGCGGCTTCGGCGACGACCTCGATCCCGGGATCCGCGCCCAGGATCGCCGCCACCCCCGCCCGCATCAGCGCTTCGTCGTCGGCCAGCACGACCCTGATCACGATGCCCCCTCGGCGAACCTGTCCTTGGCGACCAGCGTCCCACCGGCGAAACACAGCCGGAAGGCGGCGTAGTCGTTGTCGAGCCACGATCTTCCCGTGCCGTAGTACTCGCACGCGACCCCGGGCACCTGCGGCAGCGGCGGCTCGCCCCGCACCGGGCGGGCGACGCGCTCGTTTTCGGGCAGCTGCGGCGCCAGCTCGGCGCGTGACTGCCCGATCCGCAGCCGCTCGTAGACCGGGCCGGGCAGCTCCGAGGAGTTCCACTCGTAGAGGAACACGATCCCGCTGACCGCGACGACCACCCCGAACAACGCGAGCGGGACGGCGACCGCCTGGATCAGGCTGCGCCGCACGTCGCGCCGGGCCAGCTCCAGGGCCCGGGCCGACGTCGGCTGCCCGACTTCGTCGTCGGCGGCCTCCCGCAGCTCCGGGGACTCCTCGACCGGCGCGGCGTCGTGCGGCAGCGTCGCGGTGACGGCGAACCCGCCCTCGTGCGGCCCGGCCCGCAGCGTGCCGCCGACGAGCCGGACGCGCTCGCGCAGGCCGATCAGGCCGAGGTGGCCGGACGCGGCTCCCGGCAGCGGCCCGGCGGGCGGCGGCGCGTTGACGACGCTCACGTCGGTCACCCCACCGGAGCCGGCCACCCGCACCGTCACGGCGGCGCCGGGCGCGTGCTTCGCCACGTTCGTCAGCGCTTCCTGCACCACGCGGTAGGCGGCGCGCGCGACCATCGGCGGCACCCCATCACTGTCCACTGTGGATTCGATGAGCAGCCCGGACGCGCGGGCCCTGCCGATCAGCTCGCCGAGGTCGCCCCGCACCGGTTCGACCGGCGCGGCGTCCTCGCGCAGCACGCCGATGATTTCGCGCAGCCGCTCGGTCGCCGCCGCGGCGCTGGTCCGCAGCTGCGCGGCCGCGTCACGCTGGACGTCGTCGAGGCCGCCCGCGACCTCGAGCGCGGCGGCGCGGACGGCGATCAGGCTCAGCTCGTGCCCCAGCGAGTCGTGCATGTCGCTGGCGATCCGCGCGCGTTCGCGCAGCCGGGCCTGGTCGGCGATCAGCCGCTGCCTGCTCTCCATCTCTTCGGCCCGCCGCCAGCCGGTGCGGGCCAGCTCGCCGCGCACCCGGATGTACCGGCCGAGCAGCCACGGCGAAAGCCCGGCGAACACCAGGATCGCGACCATCGCCGCCCAGTCGCCGAGACCGTCCTGGCCGAAGACGAGCGCGAGCGGGAGCCCGAGGACCGCGAAGGCCACCCCGGTCAGGATCCCGGGCCGGGCGCGCGGCATCCGCAGTCCGGCCTGGTAGCTCATCGCGACCAGCACGAACACCACCCAGACCGGCAGGTGGTCGCCGTACGGGAACGGCACGGCCAGCGCCCCGGCCAGCGCGATGCCGAGTGAAACGGCCGGGTACCGCCGGGCCGTGGCGACCGAGCCGGCCACCACGGCGAGACCGGCGGCCAGCTCCCCGTACGACCGGGTCTCCACCGTGCCCACGACGACGACGAACGCCAGGAACCCCCCGACGGCGACGTCGAGCGTCACGCGCCACCTGCGCTTCGTCACCTCTCGCACGGGTTCGAAGCTACAAGGCGTGACGACGGGGCGGCCACTGCCGAAAGTCAACCCTTCAGGACGTCCAGGAAGGCCAGGGTCTGCGGCCAGGACAGCGCGAACGCGTCGGCGTTGACCGCGGTGCCGTGCCGCGAAGAGTCGCTGAAACCGTGCTCGGCGCCCGGGAAGTGCTGGGTGAACGTCGCACCCCGCGGCCGCGACTGCAACGCCGTCTGCAGCCGGGCGAACGTCTCGGGCGAGACGACGGCGTCGGCCGACGGGTAGGCGACGAGCACCGGCGCGGTGATCCGTGTCGACAAAGCGACCGCGTCGAGGTCGTGGTTCGGCGGCGCCGGGTCGCGGACGGTCGGGTGGTAGGCGACGACCCCGGAAAGCCGCTGGTCACGCGCGGCGAGCAGGAGCGCGAAGCGGCCGCCGAGGCACCAGCCCATGACGCCGGCGGTCGCGCAGCCGAGGTCGCCGAGCAGGTGGTCGAGCAACGCCGTCTGCTCGGCGAGCGCGGCTTCGTCGCGCAGGTCGCCGAGCTTCGCGCCGAGGTCCTCGCGGGAAGTGTTGTCGGTGCTCGCGCCGTGGAAGACGTCCCAGGTCAACGCCGTGATCCCGCGGCCGGCAAGCTCGTCGGCCCAGACACGGACCTGCTCGCCGATCCCGGTGATCATCGGCAGGAGCAGCATCCCGGACGCCGCTGTGTCTCCAGAACCGCGGCCGGCCGGGCGGGCAAGGTACGCGGACAGTTCGCCGACCTGGACGGTGGACGTCTCGATGCGCATATCCGCACGGTAGCGCCCGCGGTGTTGCATGATGATCCACCATGGCCGAGCGCACCCTCGCCGATCAGTTGGGCGGCTACCTCCCCGAAGGCATCGAGGCCCTCGAAGAGCACGAGCGGCAGGACCTCGCCGACGCGCTGCGCGACGCGCGGCGGCGGCAGGCGAAAGCGCTCGCCGAAGCGGGCGAGGAAGGCCTCCGGTACGTTCCCGCGTTGCTGCGCGGCGCGGTCCGGAAGGCGGTGGGCCTGTGACCGAGGACTACGCGGCGCGCGGGGAGATCCTGAAGCTGGCCCGCGTCCTCGGCGTCGAGCCCGGACGGCTCGAGTACCTCGCCCGCGTCGACGCCGACGACCTGCGGGCGTTCCGCGAGCAGGTCACCGACACCCTGTTCGACGCGAACATCGCCGCGCTGCAGCGGATGGCCACGGCGGCGCGGCTGCTGCCCGGCGGGGTGCTCGCCAAGATCGCCGAGAAGGTGTTCGGCCCGCTGCTGTGCGCCCGGATCGCCGGCCTGGTCGACGTCTCGCGCGGCGTCGACGTCGCGAAGCGCCTCACCCCCCGGTTCCTGGCCGAGGTCGCGGCCGAACTCGACCCGCGGCGCGCGAGCGCGATCATCACGCGCATCCCCCTGGAGACCGTTCTCGCGGTCGCCGCCGAACTGACGCGCCGGGAGGACTGGATCACGCTCAGCCGGTTCGTCGGACACCTGCCGGACCCGACGGTGCGGCGCGCCCTGGAGGAGATCGACGACCCCGGCCTGCTGCGGATCGCGTTCGTGCTCGACGACAAGAACCGCATCGACCACGTCATCGGCCTGCTGCCGGCCCACCGGCTCGGCCGGCTGATCACCACGGCGGGCACGGACGAGGACCTGTGGACCCCGGCGCTGGACCTGCTGACCCACCTGAGCGGCGCGCGCCGGGCCACGCTGAAGCCGATGCTCGGCGGCCTGCCCACCGGCCTGCGGGAACGCGCTGAGGCAACGCTCAAGTAGCTCCCGTACCCGTTGATCGCCGCCGGGGCGACGAAGCAGCGGCCAAACCGGCCAACACCCGAACCGGCAGGCGCTTTCCTGGCCCAATCGCCCCAATGTGGCGTTGGTTGCGTCCAGCGCACCCGATGTGGCGTTCGGTGCATCCAACACACCCAACGCCGCGTTCGCTGCATCCAACGCACCCAATGTGGCGTTCGGTGCATCCAACGCACCCAACGCCGCGTTCGGTGCGTCCAACGCACCCAAAGCCGCGTTCGGTGCATCCAACGCACCCAAAGCCGCGTTCGGTGCATCCAACGCACCCAACGCCACATTGGGGCGCATGAGAACCAGGGGTAGGGACAACCCGACCACGGGCGCGGTGGTCCGGCCCAGTGCGTCCGCCCGTCCAGCCTGCGACCGTCTCCCCAAGACGAAAGGGGCAAGGATGAACAAGCTGGGGTGGGCGGTCGTCGCGACAGTGGCGTCGGCGGTGTTGTTCTTCTTCGGGACGGGTCTCGATCCGGTGCCGGAACTGGCTTGGCTGGCGCCCCTGCCGATCTTGATGCTGGTACCGCGGGTACCCGGTGCGGTCGCGCTCGCCTGCGCGTTCGCCGCCTACCTCGCGGGCAGCGCCGGCAGCTGGAGCTACTTCTGGCATTCGCTGTCGATCCCCCGCCCCGCCGCGATCGGCATCCTCGGCGGGAGCGCGCTGCTGTTCGCGGTGTCCGCCGGGCTGTCCGGGCTGCTGGTCCGGCGGAATCACGCGGTGCTGGCAGCAGTCGCCGCGCCCGCGTTGTGGACCGTCGCGCTGTACGTCGTTTCGCTGGTCAACCCGACCGGCCTGGTTGGCACGTTCATGACCACGCAGGCCGACCGGCCGTCGGTGCTGCGGATCGCCGCGGTCACCGGCGGCTGGGGCGTGGAGTTCCTGGTCCTGTTCGTCCCGGCCGCCGTGGCCGCCGCGCTCGCACCCGGGGTCCGCGGCCGGACGCGGCTCGCCGCCACCGTCGCCGTCGCCGCGGTGCTGGCGGGAATCGCCTTCTGGACCGCTCCGCCGCTCACCGGACCGCCCGCACGGATCGCTTTGATCGCCCCGGAAAAGGGCCGCTGGGCCGTCGACGTCGCGACCGCGGACGGCCAGGCGCTCGTCCAGTCCTATGTGGACGAGATCGGCCGGCTGCCGGCCGGGGTACAGGCCGTCGTGCTGCCCGAAGCCGCCTTCGCGGTGAACCAGGCGAGCCGGCCGTTCCTGGTCGATTCGCTCGGCCGGGTGGCCCGGACGAAGAACCTCGCCGTCGTCACCGGCGTCCACGACACCACCCCGGAAGGCCGGTTCAACGCCGCCCTCGCCGTGCCACCGTCCGGCGAGCCCGTCGAATACCACCAGCGGCACAACGGCGACGCGAAGAACATCGTGTCCGGCACCGGAACCGCCCACTTCGCCGGGATCGGCCTGCTGGTGTGCATGGACGTCAACTTCGCCGACCCGAGCCGCGAATACGGCCAGGCCGGTACCGGTCTGGTCCTCATCCCGGCCTCCGACGAGGACGTCGACGGCTGGCAACACAGCCGCACGGCGCTCATCCGCGGCGTCGAGAACGGCTTCTCGGTGGCGTGGAGCGCGGCCCGCGGCACGCCGATGCCGGCCGACGCCCAGGGCCACGTCCTGGCCGACACCCACACCGGCGGCCGCCCGTTCTCGGTGGTCGTCGCCGACGTCCCGATCGGCGCCGGCCACACGCCGTACGCCCGCTTCGGCGACTGGTTCGCCTGGCTCTGCGGCCTGCTCGCGCTGGCCGGCACGGTCGTGTCGGTCCGCCGCCGGTCACCCGCCGAGCGCCGTCCCGTCGCGGAGCCCGTTTGACCTGGCCGGGTCGCCGACGCCGCTAGCGGACCCGATCTCCGGCGCGCCACACCGAGTGCGTCAGCGGCACCCCCGGCCGGTAAGCCAGGTGCGTCACCGAAGGCGCGTCCAGCACGTGGACGTCCGCCCGGGCGCCGGGCCGCAGCACGCCGACGTCATCCCGGCGCAACGCCTGCGCACCACCGGCCGTCGCCGACCAGACCGCCTCCTCGATCGTCATCCGCATCTGCAGCACCGCCGTCGCGACGCAGAACGCCATCGACGTCGTGTACGAGCTGCCCGGGTTGGCGTTGCTGGCCAGCGCGACCGTCGCGCCCGCGTCGAGCAGCCGCCGGGCCGGGGCCAGGGGCTGGCGGGTCGACAGGTCGCACGCGGGCAGCAAGGTCGCGACCGTTCCGGACGCCGCCAGCGCTTCGACGTCCGCGTCCGAAAGATAGGTACAGTGGTCGACGCTCGCCGCGCCGAGTTCCACCGCCAGCCGCACGCCGGGACCCTCGCCGAGCTGGTTGCCGTGCACCCGCAGGCCGAGCCCGCGGCCGGCGGCGGCCTTCAGCACCCGCGCCGACTGGGCCTCGTCGAACGCGCCGGTCTCGCAGAACACGTCCGCCCAGCGCACGCTTCCCGCCACGGCGTCGAGCATTTCGCCGCAGACGAGGTCCACATAGGACTCCGCGTCGGCGCCCGGCGGCACCAGGTGCGCGCCGAGGAACGTGACCTCGTCGGCCACCTCCCCGGCGATCCGGGCGGAGCGCGCTTCGTCCGCGACGGTCAGCCCGTAGCCCGTCTTCGTCTCCAGGCAGGTCGTCCCCTGCCGGGCGGCTTCGCCGACGTGGCGACGCAGGTTCGCCGCCAGCTGCTCGTCGGACGCCTCCCGCGTCGCGCCGACGGTGATCGCGATTCCGCCGGCGGTATAGGGTTTCCCGGCCATCCGGGCCTCGAACTCGGCGGTGCGGTCGCCGGCGAAGACGAGGTGCGTGTGGCTGTCGACCCAGCCGGGGAGCACCGCGCGGCCTTCGACGTCGACGCGCTCGTCGGCGTCCGGCGCGCTCGACGCCGGTCCGGCCCAGGCGATTTCCGACCCCTCGACGACCAGCGCCGCGTCCGTCAGCCGCCCCAGCGCCGGATCGTTCGTGGTGAGTTCGCCGATTCCCGTGATCAGGACTGCCACAGTGCCTCGATCTCCTTGGAGAGGACGGTTTCCGGTCGTTCGATCAGCCGGTGCGCCCCGTCGCGCACCACCGCGCGGCCCGCGACGACGACGTGGCGGACGTCGGCCCCGGACGCCGCGAACACGACACCCGACGGCTCGATCCCGGCCGTCCGCACCGAATCCAGGCCCACGGTGACGAGGTCCGCGCCCTGACCGGCCTCGAGGCGCCCGACCTCGGGCCAGCCGACGGCGGCGTGGCCGGTGCCGGCTTCGAGGAGTTCCTCCGCGGTGAACCGGCCGCGTTCCTCACTGGCCAGCCGGTCGTCGAGCTCCAGCGCGCGGGTCTCCTCGAAGGCGTCGACGACGGCGTTGCTGTCGCTGCCGATCCCGAGCCGCACACCGGCGTCCAGCAGCGCCCGGGCCGGGCCGATGCCGTCGCCGAGGTCGCGTTCGGTGGTCGGGCAGAAGCACGCGCGCGCCCGGCCCGCGCCCAGCAGGGCAATGTCGGACGGCGTCAGGTGCGTGGCGTGCACGGCGACGAGCCGGTCGGTCAGCACCCCTCGCTCGGCCAGCAGCTCCGTCGGCGTGCGGCCGTACGCGGCGAGACACTGCTCGTTCTCGGCGCGCTGTTCGGAGAGGTGGACGTGCACCACCCGCGAACTGTCCACAAGAGACAACTGATCCGCCGGAACGGCCCGCACCGAATGGATCGCGGCCCCGACGCGGAACAACTCGCCCTCTTCGAGGGAAGCGACGCGACGCGCCCACGCCGCCGCCGTGCCGTCGGAGAACCGCCGCTGGACCTCGTCGGGCTCGGCGCCGATCCCGCCCGCCAGGTAGCAGGTGTCCAGCAGGGTCAGCCGGATCCCGGCGTCCGCGGCGGCCTGCCGCAGCGCCTCCCCCATCGCGTTCGGGTCGGCGTACGGCTTGCCGCCGGGCGCGTGGTGCAGGTAATGGAACTCCCCCACGCTCGTGTATCCGCCCAGGACCATTTCGGCGTAGACCCCGCGGGCCAGCCGGTAGTACGTCTCGGGATCGAGCCGGGACGCCAGCGCGTACATCCGCTCGCGCCACGTCCAGAAGGTGCCGCGCTCGTGGTGCGTCCGCCCCCGCAGCGCCCGGTGGAAGGCGTGCGAATGCCCGTTCGCGAACCCCGGCAGCGTGAGCCCCTCGAGCACGGTCCCCGCCCGCGCCACATCCGTTGTCACCGAAGAAATCCGGCCGTCGGTGACGTCGATCCGCACCCCGCGCGCGATCCCGCCGGGCAGCCAGGCCCGCTCGCACCAGTACGTCGTCATCGCGCCAGGTGCTCCAGGACGTCGGTGAGGGCCTTCGCGCCGGCCTCGACGTCCTCGGCCTCGGCGAACTCCTCGGGCGAGTGGCTGATCCCGGTGGGGTTGCGCACGTAGAGCATCCCGGCCGGGACGAAGCCGGCGAGGATCGCCGCGTCGTGGCCGGCGCCGGTCGGCAGCTCCGGCGGCCCGCCGAGCCGGTCGGCCAGGTCGCGGCGCAGGGCGTCGTCGAACACGACGTCACCGGAGTAGGACTCGCGGGTGACCTCGACCCGGCAGCCCTCTTCCTTCGCCGCGTCCGCCGCCGCCCGGCTGATCTCGGCGACCAGTCCCGGCGTCGCCTGGCCGGGGACGCGCGCGTCGAGCCAGAGGTCCACTGTGGACGCGATGACGTTGGTGCCGCCGGGCGTCGGCACGAGCCGGCCGACGGTCGCCCGCGCGTCCGGCACCTTGGCGGCCAGCCGCCTGGCGGCGGTGACCGTCGCGGCCGCGGGCAGCATGGGGTCCGCGCGGTCGGCCAGCAAGGTCGCCCCCGCGTGGTTTCCCTGGCCGGAGAAGGAGAACCGCCAGCGCCCGTGGGCGATCACCGTGCTGCCGACGGCCACCGGCGAGCCGAGGTCGATCAGCCCGCGTCCCTGCTCGACGTGCAGTTCGACGAACCGCCCGATCCGGTCGAGCCGCTCGGGGTCCGGCCCGATCCGCGCCGGGTCGAACCCGGCCTTCGCGGCCGCCTCGGCGAACGTCACGCCGTCAGCGTCACGCAGCCCGCGCGCCTTGTCCGCGTCGATCGTGCCGGTGAGCAGCCGCGAACCGAGGCACGGGACGCCGAACCGGCCACCCTCCTCCTCGGCGAACACGACGACGGCGAGCGGCTTGCGCGGCCGGAACCCCTTGGCTTGCAGCGTCTCCACGGCGGCCAGCGCGCTCGCGACACCCAGTGGGCCGTCGAAGGCGCCGCCGCCGGGCACCGAGTCGAGGTGGCTTCCGGTGACGACGGCGTTGCGCCCCGGCGGCCCCCACCAGGCCCAGATGTTGCCGTTGCGGTCGGTCTCGACATCCAGTTCGAGCCCCAGCGCGCGCTCGATGAACCACGCACGCAGGTCCTGCTCCGGCCCGTCGAAGGCGTGCCGCGAATAGCCGCCGCGCTTCGGATCGCGCCCGACGTCGGCAATCTCGCCGAGGAGCCCCGAGGCGCTCACTCGGCCTCCCGCATCGGCACCCGCACGCCGCGCTCGTCGGCGACCTCGGCCGCGCGATCGTAACCGGCGTCGACGTGCCGGATGACGCCCATGCCCGGGTCGTTCGTGAGCACCCGCTCGAGCTTCTGCGCGGCCAGCGCCGTCCCGTCGGCGACGCTCACCTGCCCGGCGTGGATGGATCGGCCCATGCCGACGCCGCCACCGTGGTGGATCGACACCCAGCTCGCGCCGGAGGACGTGTTGACGAGCGCGTTGAGCAGCGGCCAGTCGGCGATGGCGTCGGAGCCGTCGGCCATGCCCTCGGTCTCGCGGTACGGGGAGGCGACGCTGCCGGAGTCGAGGTGGTCGCGGCCGATGACGACCGGGGCCTTCAGCTCGCCACTGGCGACCATCTCGTTGAACCGGAGCCCGGCCAGGTGCCGCTCGCCGTAGCCGAGCCAGCAGATGCGCGCCGGCAGCCCCTGGAACGCCACGCGCTCGCCGGCCAGCTTGATCCAGCGGGCGAGGGATTCGTTCTCCGGGAACAGTTCCAGCATCGCGCGGTCGGTGGCCGCGATGTCTTCGGGGTCACCGGAAAGGGCCGCCCAGCGGAACGGGCCGTTGCCCTCGCAGAACAGCGGGCGGATGTAGGCGGGCACGAAGCCGGGGAAGTCGAACGCGCGCTCGCAGCCGCCGAGCTTGGCCTCGCCGCGCAGGGAGTTGCCGTAGTCGAAGACCTCGGCACCGCGATCGAGGAACCCGAGCATGGCCTCGACGTGGTCGGCCATCGACTCGCGCGAGCGGTCGGTGAACTCGTCCGGCTTCTTCGCCGCGTAGTCGTGCCAGTCGGCGACGTCGACGCCCTTGGGCAGGTACGAAAGCGGGTCGTGCGCCGACGTCTGGTCGGTGACGATGTCGACCTCGACGCCGCGGCGCAGCAGCTCCGGCAGCACCTCGGCGGCGTTGCCGACGACGCCGACGGACAGCGGCCGCTTCTCCTGCTTCGCCTTCGTGACGCGGGCGATCGCGTCGTCGAGGTCGTCGGCCACCTCGTCGAGGTAGCGGGTCTCGACGCGGCGGTGCGCGCGCTGCGGGTCGCACTCGATGACCAGCGCGACGCCGTCGTTCATGGTCACGGCGAGCGGCTGCGCGCCGCCCATGCCGCCGAGGCCCGCGGTCACGGTGAGGGTGCCTTTCAGCGACCCGCCGAACTTCTTCTTCGCGACGGCGGCGAACGTCTCGTACGTGCCCTGGAGGATGCCCTGGGTGCCGATGTAGATCCATGAGCCCGCGGTCATCTGCCCGTACATGGTCAGGCCCTGCTGCTCCAGGCGGCGGAACTCGGGCCAGGTCGCCCAGTCGCCGACCAGGTTCGAGTTCGCGATGAGCACGCGCGGCGCCCACTCGTGCGTGCGGAACACGCCGACCGGCTTGCCGGACTGGACCAGCAGCGTCTCGTCGACGTCCAAAGTGGTCAGTTCGCGGGTGATCGCGTCGAAGCTGGCCCAGTTGCGGGCGGCCTTGCCGGTGCCGCCGTAGACGACCAGGTCCTCGGGCCGCTCGGCGACGTCGGGGTCGAGGTTGTTGTGGAACATCCGCAGCGCGGCTTCGGTCTGCCACGACTTCGCGGTGAGCTGGGTGCCACGGGCGGCGCGGACTACGCGGGACATTCTCAGACCTCCAGACGGGCGGCGTCGAGGACGGCGCCGGAGCGGACGAGTTCTTCGGCGGCCGCGATCTCGGGCGCCAGGTGCCGGTCGGGGCCGGGGCCCGCGACCTTCGTGCGGAGCAGGTCGCGGACCGCGCCCGTGACCGGCGACGGCGTCAGCGGCGCCCGGAAGTCCAGCGCACGGGCCGCCGTCAGCAGTTCGATGGCCAGCACGGTGGTCAGGCCGTCGACGGCCTTGCGCAGCTTCCGCGCGGCCGACCACCCCATGGAGACGTGGTCCTCCTGCATCGCGCTGCTCGGGATCGAGTCGACCGACGCGGGCACGGCGAGCCGCTTGAGCTCGCTGACGATGGCGGCCTGCGTGTACTGGGCGATCATGTGCCCGGAGTCGACGCCGGGGTCGTCGGCGAGGAACGGCGGCAGACCGTGCGAGCGCGCCTTGTCGAGCATGCGGTCGGTGCGGCGCTCGGCGATGCTGGCGACGTCGGCGACCGGGATGGCCAGGAAGTCGAGCACGTAGGCGACGGGCGCGCCGTGGAAGTTGCCGTTGGACTCGACGCGGCCGTCGGCGAGGACGACCGGATTGTCCACAGAGGACGCGAGTTCGCGGCCGGCGACGAGTTCGGCGTGAGCGAGGCTGTCCCGGGCGGCGCCGTGGACCTGCGGGGCGCACCGCAGCGAATAGGCGTCCTGGACGCGGTTGCAGTCGGGGCCGCGGTGACTCTCGACGATCTTCGAGCCCTGAAGCGCCTTGAACATCCGGGCCGCGGATTCGGCCTGCCCGGGGTGCGGCCGGAGGGCCTGGAGGTCGGCGGCGAACGCGCGGTCGGTGCCGAGCAGGGCTTCGACGCTCATCGCGGCCGTGAGGTCGGCGATGTCGAAGAGCCGGTGCAGGTCGGCGGCGGCGAGCAGGAGCATGCCGAGCATGCCGTCGGTGCCGTTGGTGAGGGCCAGGCCCTCCTTCTCGGCGAGGACGATCGGCTCGATCCCGGCCTGCTTCAGCGCTTCGGCCGCCGGTTTGGTCACGCCGTTGTGGACGACTTCGCCTTCGCCCATGAGTGCGAGCGCGACGGCCGCGAGCGGAGCGAGGTCGCCGGAGCAGCCGAGCGAGCCGTACTCGTGGACGATCGGCGTGATGTCGGCGTTGAGCAGGGCCGCAAGCGTTTGCGCCGTGCCCGGCCGGACGCCGGTGTAGCCGCTGGCGAGCGTCCGCAGCCGCAGCAGCATCAGGGCGCGGACGACCTCGGCCTCCACGGCGGGCCCGGCGCCGGCGGCGTGCGAACGGATCAGGCCGCGCTGCAGCGCGGTCCGGCTCTCCACCGGAATGTGCCGGGTGGCGAGCGCGCCGAAGCCGGTCGAGACGCCGTAGGTGGGCGTGGCGGCGTGGGCGAGGTCCTCGATGTGCAGGCGGGTCGCGGCGAGGTTCTTCTCGGCCGCGTCGGTGAGCCCGACCGGCGCGTGGCCGCGGACGACGTCGACGACCTGGGCGGCGGTCAGGGGCTCCGGGCCCAGGAGCACTTTTTCCGGCATGAGCCCATTGGACTCCCTCCTTCCCACTGGTGGGATGCCTCAACGAGTGGTTGTGTCTGGGATCCCAGACAAGCGGGTTAGCCTGGTCCCAACCGCCCCAATGTGGCATTGGGTGCGCTGGACGCACCGAACGCCACATTGGGTGCATTGGACGCACCGAACGCCACATTGGGGCGCATGAGGAGGTAGGCCGGGCATGGGCGAGAGCAGCGAGGTCCCGGCGCTGCGCCGCGGGCTCGCGGTGCTGCGGCTGCTGGCGACGCGCCCGGGTCCGGTGACCGCGGCGGCGATCGCGCGGGAAGCCGGGCTCCCCCGGTCGACGACGTACCACCTGCTCAACGAGCTGGAGGCGGCCGGCTTCGTCGTGCACCTGCCCGCGGAACGCCGTTACGGCCTGGGCATCGCGGCCTTCGAGCTGGGCTCGGCCTACCTGCGGCACGATCCGCTGGAGCGGCTGGCCGGGCCGCTGCTGCGCAAGCTCGTCGACCGGGCCGGGCACACCGCGCACCTGGGCGTCCTGCACGGCAACGAGTCGCTGTACCTGATCAAGGAGCGCCCGGCCCGTCCGGAAACACTCGTGACGGAGGTGGGCGTCCGGCTGCCGGCCCAGCTGACCGCGTCCGGCCGCGCGATCCTGCGCCACCTGCCACCGGCGCATGTCCGGGCGTTGTTCCCGTCGGCGTCGGCGTTCGTGCTCCGCACCGGCCGCGGCCCGCGCACCCTCGCCGAGCTGCGCCGCACGCTCACCGCCGAGCGCCGCCTCGGCTGGTCGGTCGAGGACGGCCACGTCACCGACGGCTTCGCCTCGGTGGCCTGCCCGGTCTTCGACCACGGGGCCCGCCCGATGGCGGCGATCAGCGTGACCCTGCGCCACCACTGCGCGGCGGAGCCGTGCGCGGAGACGTGGCCGGAGCTGGCGGCGGAAGTCGCGGCGACGGCGGCCGAGCTGACCGCGCGCATCGGCGGCCACCCCGGCTGACCCCGTCGAGGTCCGTCCGGGCGCATCGGCTGGCGCGATCGGGGCAACTGTCACCGAACGGCTCGATTCCACTCCGCTGGGTGACTACCGTGACTGAACAGCGGTTCGAGGGGCACCGGCGATGTGGGGCGCGAGGGGAAGGCGCCGGCTGATGGATGACGCACGGGCGACGAAGGCAGGCTTCGGCGCGGTGCTCGCCGTCGCCGAATTCCGGGCGATGTGGGCCGCCGAGCTGCTGTCCGTCTGCGGTGACCAGCTCGCCAGGGTCGCGCTCGCGGTCCTCGTCTTCCAGCGGACGTCCTCGGCCGCGCTGACCGGCCTCACCTACGCCCTGACGTATGTGCCTTCGCTGCTCGGCGGCGTGCTGCTGGCCGGCGCGGGTGACCGCTGGCCGCGGCGGGACGTGATGATCGCGGCTGACCTGGTCCGGGCCGCGCTGGTCGCGGTCATCGCGATCCCCGGCGTCCCGCTGTGGGTGTTGTGCGTGCTGGTCGCGGCGATGACGGCGCTGAGCGGGCCGTTCAAGGCAGCGCAGCAGGCGCTGCTGCCGACGGTCCTCGAAGGCGAGCGGTACCTGGTCGGGATGGCTCTGCGGAACGTGACGATCCAGGGCGCGCAGCTGGCCGGGTTCGCCGGCGGCGGCCTGCTGATCGCCGCGCTCGCGCCGTCCGCGGCGCTGGCGCTGGACGCGGCGACGTTCCTGCTCTCGGCGTTGCTCCTGGTCATGGGGGTCCGACGGCGGGCGGCGGTCGCGCAGGCGGTCCGCGCCGCGTGGCTCTCGTCGACCACTGCGGGGCTCCGGCTGATCTGCCGTGATCCGGCACTGCGGACGCTGGTGGCGCTCAACTGGCTGGCCGGGTTCTACGTCGTGCCGGAGGCCTTGGCCGCACCGTACGCGGCCGGGATCGGCGCCGGCGCGACGCTGGTGGGGCTGCTCATGGCGGCGGATCCGGCGGGCAGTGTGCTCGGCGGGGTCGTGTTCGGCAAGTGGATCCCGGAACGCCTGCAGATCCGCGTGCTGGGGTGGCTGGGGATCGCGGCGGGGCTGCCGCTGGTGGTGTTCGTCTTCCGGCCGGGGCTGGTGCCGTCGGTGGTGCTGCTGGCGGCGTCCGGGCTGCTGGCCACCGGCTACAACATCCAGGGCACGGTGTCGTTCATGCGGCGGGTGCCGGACGAGCACCGCGCGCAGTGCGCCGGGGTGAACTCCGCGGGCCTGATCACCGTGCAGGGGGTCGGCGCGGCCGCGGCGGGCGCGCTGGCCGAAGTGTTGAGCCCGGCCCGCACCATCGCCGTGGCCGGCACGGCGGGTGCCGCGGTGGCGGTGCCGATCGCATTGGCGTGGGGCCGGGCCAGGCAGGAGGAACGATGACCTCAGTTGTCGCGTCCGCACATGGGGCGCCTCCCTTCAGGATCTCGGGCCGGACCGGCTCCGTCACCGGCTGGATACTATGAGTATGCGGACCGGGGGTGGGGGTTCGCGCCCTGGATCGAGCTTTCGTGACGTCCTCGTGGCACCGCGGCGGTGGGCGCTGTGGCGCCAGGGTCCGCGGGTGATCGTCTACTGCCTGCTCAGCGAGGTCGTGGCGGTGGCGCTGACGCTGCGCCCGTCCCCGGTGGCGGTGGACCGCCGGACCCTGTTGATCCTCGGCTCCCTGCTGGTTCTCGGGGTGGTCCAGTCGGAGACGGGCCGGCGGTTGGAGCGGATCCGCCGCCGGGTGTCGGAGACTCCGCACATCAACATGACGTCGGTCTGGACGTTCGCCGGCGTGCTGCTGCTCCCGCCGTTGCTCCTGGCGGTGCTGGTCGGCGGCCTGTACGGGCACCTGGCCGTCCGCAGCTGGTACCGCCTGCAGCGGGTCCCGGCCTCGCGGACGGTCAGCAACGCGGCGATCATCGTGCTCTCGTGTTACGCGGCCCAGGCCGTCCTGCGCCTGACCTGCGACGGCGACATCCGCTCGGCCATGACCCACGGCTGGACGGGAACGTTCGCGGTGGCGGCGGCGGGGGTGACGTTCTTCGTGGTCAACGCGCTGCTGGTGCTCCCGGCTCGCCGCGAAGTCGGCCACACAGCGGAAGCGCTGTTCGGCACGTGGTCGGACAACGGCCTGGAAGTGGCCACGCTCTGTCTGGGCGCGCTGAACGCCGTGACGCTGGCGACGTTGCCAGGCCTGGTGGTGCTGGTTCTTCCACCGTTGCTGCTGTTGCACCGGACGGTGCTGGTGAAGCAGCTGGAGGTGGCGGCCCACCGTGACGGGAAGACGGGTCTCTACAACCCGAGCGGCTGGCACGTGCTGGCGGAGCGAACGCTGTCGACGGCGTCCCGCCAGCACACGACGTTCGGCCTCCTGATGCTGGACCTGGACCATTTCAAGCAGGTCAACGACACCTACGGCCACCTGGCGGGCGACGCGGTGCTGCGAGCGGTCGCCCAGACGATCATCTCGGCGGTCCGCGGCCGAGGCGACGCGGTGGGCCGTTTCGGCGGCGAGGAGTTCGTCGTGCTCCTGCCCGGCGTCGGCCACCCGGACATCGGCCAGGTGGCCGAGCGAATCCGCAGGGCGATAAGCACCTTGAAGGTCCCAGCGGGCCAGCTGACGATCACCGGTCTGTCGACCTCGATCGGCATAGCCGTCTACCCCACCGCGGGAACTTCGATCCAGCGCCTGCTGGACGCGGCAGACACGGCGCTCTACCACGCGAAGGCCACGGGCCGGAACAAGGTGGTCCACGTAGCGGACCTGGCATGAAGCCTCAGGCGGTCTTCTGCCGCCGCCCGACATCAAGCCCGAGCATGGCCAGCAACTCGGCACACTCCCGCGAATCGGCGGAGTGTCCCGCTACGGTGATCAGCGCCCGATCGTTCTGCTCACCGAGCCGCACCGCCTCTTCAGCCCGTATGACGCCCATACGGCTGTCTTCATCATTGGCAAGAGAGCTGCCGCTGTGCCGGGCCCAAGTCATGTGGCCACCTACTTCCAGCCCCAGCCGGTGCCAGGACCATCGAAGACCCCAAGCATGACACCCCTACCCCCCTAACCCACAAGTGGCCCCCACCACCCCCAAAAAACCACCCAAAAGCAACCCCCAACCCCACCCCCAAAGCCAGAGCAAAACCCCCCAAACGAGCCCCAGAGCGACGCCCCGAGAAAGACGGGCCCCAGTGGCACAGCCCAGGAGAGAACCGGGGTCCAGGGGCGAAGCCAGCGCCCAACGGCCCCCGGGGCGAAGCCCCCGATTGAGGGGTCCAGGGGCGCAGCCCCGGAGAGAACCGGGGTCCAGGGGCGGAGCCCCGGAGAGAACGGGGGCTAGGGGCGGAGCCCCAAGGAGGGGTCCGGGGCGAAGCCCCCGGGCGGGGGTCCAGGGGGCGAAGCCCGCCTGGCGGGGGTCTGGGGGTTCGACCCCCAGAAAAACACCCGAGAACGAAGAGAGGGCCCAGCCCCGAAGGGGCGTGGGCCTTCTCGTAGTGGAGGTGCCGGGAATTGAACCCGGGTCCTCTGGCGTATCAACAGGACTTCTCCGTGCGCAGTCCGCTACGTCTCTGCTTGGCTCCCTCAGTCACGCGAACAAGCTGAGGTGACGAGCCCAGCCACTGTTTGCTTCACGACTGTTCCCCGTGGCCGGGACAGTCGCTGAGCCTCCTAGCTGATGCCGGTACCCGGGCCGGAGGCGAACCCGGGCCGACAGAGACGCACTCGCTCAGGCGGCGAGGGCGTACTCGCGCTGACTGGAGTCGGCGCTTATTTGGTTGCGATGACGCTTACGGTGGTCTCTCGCCTGCACCGGCACGCTTCTCCTGAATCAACGTCCAAAGTCGAAACCGTTCACCCCCTTGGCGGGACAACTACCCGTACATCATAACGCGGGGTGCCAGGGCTTTAGTCCGTGACCTGGGGTAGGGCCAGCCCTACTGCGGGAATGCCCGCGCGCACCATGTCGGCGACCCTGCCGGACGGCGATCCTTGGACCATCGTTGGGATGAAGGGAGCCTCGCCATGGTGGGCGAAAGGCGGGATCCGCCGTTCGGTGGATCGCTGGTGTTCTTGCTGATGAACCTGCCGTTGGGGGTGCTGGCGTTCGGGTTGCTGACGGCGTTCACGGCGGCGGGTCTGGGGACCGCGGTGGTGTGGGTGGGGGTGGGCCTGCTCGCCCTCGTGGTGCTGGCGGTGCGGGGTGGCGCGCGCCTGGAGCGCGCGAGGGTCTACGCGCTGCTGGACCGGTACATCGACCTGCCGTACCTGCCGTTGCCCGCCGGCAAGCAGGCGCTCAGGTGGAAGGGGCGGCTGAAGGATCCGTCGACGTGGCGGGACCTGGCGTACTTCTTCGTCCTCTTCCCGCTCGGGCTGGTCGAGTTCGTGCTGGTGACGGCGTTCTGGGCGACGAGTTTGGCGCTGGCGGGGCTGCCGGTCTACTTCCGGTGGCTGCCGGACGGCGCGTACTACTTCCCGTCGGCGGACGTGCGGTGGCTGACCGTGGATTCGACGGTGGGGGCGCTACCGTGGGCGGCGTTGGGGGTGTTGTTCGTCGCGTTGTCGGTGGCGTTGACGAAGGCGCTGGCGGGGTTGCATGCCCGGCTGGCGAACGCGCTGCTGGCGCCGACTGTGGCGCAGCGCCGTCGGATGGAGCGCTGGTGGGAAGTCGCGGAAGAGAAGAATCTGGTGGCGGGATGAGCGGGAAGCTGGCGCCGGTGGAGCATCCGCGGCCGCACTCGGGTCGCACGATCGTGTACATGATCGTGAGCTTCGTCTTCCGGATCCTGCAGTTCGTGCTGATCGTCACGGGGATCGCGGTGGGGGTGAGCACGGCGGTGGTGTGGGTCGGGTTCCCGATCCTGCTGGCGACGACGAGTTTCATCCGCTGGTCGGGTGACCGGGAGCGGGCGTGGCTGGGGACGATGCTGCGGGTGCCGTTGCCGCCGGCGGAGCGGCGCCCGTACGGCGGGTTGCCGCTGCTGCGGCGGTGGGTGGTGCGGCTGAGCGACCCGACGACGTGGCGGGATCTGGCGTACCTGATGGTGGCGTTCCCGCTGGCGTGCGCGGAGCTGGCGATCGCGCTGGCGTCGATCGTGCTGCTGCCGATGGCGATCTGGGTGACGCCGTGGCTGGGCTGGCTGCACGGTGAGCTGGGCATCGCGTTGCTGGGCCCGGACCGCACGAAGCGGCTCGAGCAGAAGGCCGAGCGGCTGCAGGCTTCGCGGGCCCGGGGTGTCGACGCGGCGGAGGCCGAGCGGCGGCGCATCGAGCGTGACCTGCACGACGGCGCGCAGCAGCGGCTGGTGGCGGTCGCGATGAGCCTGGGCCGGGCGAAGTCGAAGTTCGGCCACGACCCGGAGGCGGTGCGGGAGCTGATCGACGAAGCGCACTCGGACGCGAAGCTCGCCGTGTCGGAGCTGCGGGATCTGGCGCGGGGGATCTATCCGGCGGTGCTCGGGGACCGGGGGCTGGACGCGGCGCTGTCGGCGCAGGCGGCGAAGTCGCCGATCCCGGTGGACGTGCGGGTCGACGTCGAGCCGCGGCCGCCGGCGGCCGTGGAGACCACCGCGTACTTCATCGTCGGCGAGACGCTGACGAACATCGCGAAGCACTCCGGAGCGACCGAAGCGGGCGTGAAGGTGTGGCGGACCGACGACCACGTCGTCGTCGAGATCACCGACAACGGTCACGGCGGCGCCGAGGTGCGCCCCGGCGGCGGGCTGGCCGGCCTGGCCGACCGCGCCGCGACGATCGACGGCGTCATCACGGTGGTCAGCCCGGTGGGCGGGCCGACCGTAATCCGGGCAGACCTCCCCTGTCAGTGGTGAATAGGCTGGAGCCCGTTCATCCACGAACCTGGGGGTCGGATGCGGGTAGTCATCGCCGAGGATGCTGTGCTGCTGCGGGCGGGGGTGACCCGCTTGCTGGCCGATGAGGGCATCGAGACGGTCGCGGCCGTCGACAACGGGGACGATCTGCTCGGCGCCATCACCGAACACCGTCCCGACCTGGCGATCGTCGACGTCCGGATGCCTCCGACGTTCACCGACGAGGGGCTGCGGGCGGCGTTGGCGGCGCGCAAGGAGGTGCCGGGGCTGCCGGTGCTGGTGCTCTCGCAGTACGTCGAGGAGTCGTACGCGGTGGAGCTGCTCTCGGGCGGCGCCGGCGGGGTCGGCTACCTGCTGAAGGAGCGCGTGGCGGACGTCGCGGACTTCCTGGACGCGGTCCGCCGGGTGGCGGGCGGCGGCACGGCGATCGACCCGGACGTCATCGCCCAGCTGATGGCCCGAGGCCGCCGCAACCCGCTCGACGCGCTGACCGCCCGCGAGTCGGAGGTCCTCGGCCTGATGGCGCAGGGCCTGTCGAACACCGCGATCGCGAACTCACTGGTGGTCTCGCACGGCGCGGTGGAGAAGCACATCGGCAACATCTTCTCGAAGCTCGGGCTGGAAGCGAGCGCGGAGGAGCACCGCCGCGTCCGGGCGGTCCTCACCTATCTCGGTCGCTGAGCCACCGCTCCTCCGCGACCCGCACCGCCTGCTCGTCTTCGAGCGCGTGCGCGCCCGAAGCGCCGGCGGCGCCGAGGATCACGTCCCCGTCCGTGACGAGGACGCCTCCGGCGAAGGGGACGAAGTCGCCGCCGAAGAGGTGCTGGATGCTGTCGACGATCGCGCCCGGCAGCTCGATCTGCCCCGACGGTTTCAGCGCGGTCAGCGCAGTGCGCGCTTTGGCCACGGCGATCCGGCTGGTCATGGGCATCCCGCCGTCGGCGCGGCGCAGCGCGATCACTTCGCCGGCGACGTCGAGCACAGCCACGGCCAGCGGCGGGAACCCGCGTTCGGCTCCGACGGACAACGCGGCGTCCACCAGCCGGTCGGCATCGGCCAGTGTGAGACCCGGAAGGCGGGGCGATTCGATCATGAAGGCGATTTTAGCGCCGCGGGAAAGACGGACAGTGACCAAAAGTTCCGTAAAGTGGACATAGGGTCACCCGTTCCGCGGGCGGCACCCCGGCGACCGCTCACTTACCATGAGCGGACCCGGCGGCGAGAGGAGTGCCCGGATGTCCGACGAGCCGTCCCGCTGCGTCCGCTTCTTCGGCGGACCGCTCGACGGCCGCGTCCAGGAAATCGGCGACGCCGAGCCGGTGCCCGGCACCGTCATCCGGCACATCCACCTGCACGGCGGCCCGAAGATCGAGACGCGCTACGAGCTCGGCCTCACCGAAAGCGGCTGGGAGTACCGCGTCGCCACGGCGCAGCACGAACCCGAGCCGGACGGCCTGAGGTAGGGAAAACCCCCGGTCGGGGCGGGGGCTGGCCGGAGGCCGAAGACGCGGGTCAGCACCGCTGTTCCCCCAGGTCGAAGCGGCCAAACTCACTGCATGGAGACAAGCCAGGGGACCGCGAGCGGCGGCCGGGACAGGTTTCTCGACGTCGTCCGGGCGGGAGCCATCCTCGCCGTCATCACCCAGCACTGGGTCATGCCGGTGCTGTCCTACTCCGACGGGCGCCTCGCCACCGGCAACGCGCTGGCGACGCCGGGCTGGTGGATCGTGACCTGGCTGTCGCAGGTGATGCCCCTGGTCTTCTTCGCCGGGGGCGCGGCCAACCTGATCTCGTTCCGCCGGGCCGGGTCGCCCCGGGAGTGGCTCGCCGGGCGCATCAGGCGCCTCATGGTGCCCGTGCTGCCCCTGATGGCCGTGTGGCTGGTCATGCCGGACTTCCTCCGCGGCCTCGGCGTGCCACCCCAGCCGCTCCAGGTCGCGAGCGCGATCGCCGCGCAGCTGCTGTGGTTCCTCGCGGTGTACGTGCTGGTCGTGCTGCTCACGCCGCTGATGGTGGCCGCGCACCGGCGCTGGGGCCTGAAGGTGCCGCTGGTCATGGCGGTGGCGGGCGTGCTCGTCGACGTCGCGCGCTTCAACGACTTCGGTTACGTCGGGTACGCCAACGCCGTGTTCGTCTGGGTCGCGGTGCACCAGCTGGGCTTCCACTACGTCGAAGGCCGCCTCGGTTCGCTGACCCGCCGCGCCGCGCTGACGCTGTCGGCGGCCGGGTTCGGCACCACCGCGCTGATGGTCGCGTTCGGCCCGTACCCGGCGAGCATGATCGGCATGCCGGGGGCGCCGGTGTCGAACATGAGCCCGCCGACCGTGCTGCTGGCGTTCCTCGCCGTCGGCCAGATCGGCTTGCTGCTCGCCTTCCGCCCGCAGCTCAACGCGCTCGCGGAGCGGCCGGGAGTCGGCAACGCGCTGAGCTGGCTGGGCGCGCGGTTCATGAGCGTCTATCTCTGGCACATGCCGGCGCTGATCGTCGTGGCGGGGGTGACGGTGTACGGCCTCGGCTACGAGACGCCGGCGCCGGGCACGGTGTTCTGGCTGGTCATGGCGCCCGCGTGGGTCGCGTCGTGCGGGGCGGTGCTGCTGGGGCTGCTGCGGCTGTTCGCCCACTTCGAGACGCAGCGCGACGCCGTCGAGGCGACGGCGAAGGTGCCGCAGCTGGTCGTGGCCGGGCTCCTCGTCTCCGGTGGCCTGCTCGGCCTGGCGGCGCACGGGTTCGCCCCGCTGTCGGACGGCGTCGCGCACGGCCCGGTGCCGTGGGTGGTCCTGGCGACGGCCGGGTTCCTCCTGGCGGGCAAGCACATCCCGGTGGCGGCCCTCGGCACCCGGCTGCTGGGCCGCGCGGTGACGATCTCGGAACGAGCCCAAGGCGTCCGCTGACCCACGATCCCCAGTCCGTGAATGTCGCATTGAGGGACTTGAAGTCCCTCAATGCGACATTCACGGCTTTCGCCCGGTCAGCCGACGACGATCCGGTCGATGTCGGGCGCCCAGCCTGAGGGGTTGCCGAGGCGGATCGTGTTCGCGCCCGCGGCGAGGTTCAGCGTCACCTGCACCGACCCGACCGTGTCCCAGCCACCCGTGCCGGGCGTGGCGACCGAGACCGCGGCACCGCCGTTGACGCTCAAGGCCACCGACCGCGCCTCACCGGACGCGTAGAAGATCGTCACCGGATGCGCACCCGCCGTGGCGTTGACGCCGTTGAACTGCAGGTAGTTCGCCGAGCCCCCGCCGACATAGCCGACCAGGGCACCACCCGACGCACCGGAGGAACTCCGCACGGCCGCTTGCCCGGCCAGGGTGCCGGACTCCGCCTCGTACGACGTCCCGGCGGGCGGCGAATTCGTGAGCCGCCAGTACACCGTGTAGCGCTGGTGGTGCGTGGCGTAGAACGGCAGCAACGTGACCGCTCCCGTGCTCGCCGTCCCGGTGAAGCGCAACGGGTTCCCGGGATCCTGCTTCAGGGTTCCCGTCTGCAACGTCGGCAGCGCACTCAGATTGTTCGAGCCGTACTGACCCGCGAGCACGATCGCGCCGTACTTCGCCGCACCGACGCTCGCGTCGTCGTTGGCCCGCGGGAAGGTCAGCGACGCCGGCACCGACACGTCCACGACGTCGCCGGACGCCCAGGTCCGGTCGATCGTGAAGTAGGACCCCGGGGCGGTCGTGCCCTGCGCGACGCCGTTGACCTTGACCACCGCCCCGGACGTCCACTTCGGAATCCGGATCTTCAGCGCGATGTGCCCGGAACCGGTGATCGTGAGCTTCGTCCCGGAGGACGCCGGGAACGTCGTGTCCTGCCGGACCGTGATGCCCCGGCCCGGCCAGGTCAGCACCGACGCGAGGAACAGGTTCACGTACAGCGTCTCGCCACTGTAGAAGTAGACGCTGTCGGCGAACTTCGTCTGCGACTCCATGCCCGTGCCGTGGTCGCAGGTGAAGTCGTCGTAGTCGTTGGCGTAGGTCTTGATGCCACCGGCACGCATGGGCGTGTAGTACGTGACGAACCCGTGGCTCGAGTCCGGGTCCTGCTCGCCGAGGATCTGGTTGAACAGCGCCAGTTCGTAGTAGTCCATGTACTCGGATGCCGGGCTGGTGAAGAAGAGCTGCCGGGTCAGCTTGAGCATGTTGTAGGTGTTGCAGACTTCGCACGTGGTGTCCGAGAGCCGGCTCGCGATGGCGTCCGGGGTCTGGAAGTACTCGCCGTCGGAGTTGCCGCCGATCACGTACGTGTGGTGGTCCAGCACGATCCGCCAGAAGTTGACGGCGATGTCCCGGTAGCGGGTGGTCCCGGTGGCGTGGTACTCGCGGATGGCCCCGATGATCTTCGGGATCTGCGTGTTGGCGTGGAATCCCGAGAGCCGGTCCTGGTTCGCGGCCAGCGGGTCGAGGATCTGGGCGTGGTCGAACCGCTGGGCCGTGGCGAGGTGGTTCGCGTCGCCGGTGACCTGGTACAGGTTGGCCAGCACCTCCGGCATCCCGCCGAACTCCGTCCGCAGGGCCTGCTGCATCTGACTGTACGAAAGCGGATCGGTGCGGGTCTTCGTCCACGCCGCCTTGCGCAGCAGGACGTCCAGAGCCTGCTGGTTGCCGGCCAGCAGGTACTGGTCGAGCAGCCCGGCCATGATCTTGTGCAGCGTGTAGTACGGCGCCCACACCGACTGGCCGCTCTCCAGCCGGTCGAAGAAGTTCTCCGGGAACGCCGAGAGGTAACCCGCGTGGAAGCCACGCCCCGGCGAAGCCGCCTGGCAGGCGGCCAGCGCGTTGACCAGGTAGTCGCCCTTGGTCTTGTACGTCGTGTCGCCGGTGTTGGCGTACGCCTGGGCCAGCCCGGACAGCAGGTGGCCGGTCGAGTGGCCGCGCAGTTCCGTGCTGGGGCTTTCCCAGCCGCCACAGGGCTGCGCCGAGCTGGCCAGTCCGGCGTTGAGCCGGAAGGTGTGCAGCAGACGGTCGGCGTCGACGAACCGGAAGTACGCCAGCTGCCGGTTCATGTTGTCGAGGAACGGTCCGGCCTGCAGCCGGACCGCGCCCAGCGGGAACGGGAACACCGAGACGCCGATGTCGGGCCGCGTGGCCGCGGCGGCGGTCCCGGCGAACGCCGGGGCCAGTGCCGCGCTCGCGGAAAGGGCGCCCACGGCTTTGAGCAGCAGGCGGCGGTCGAAGGTTGGTTCACGCATCATCGAGCCCTTTCGGTGGGGCGAGGTGCGCCGTCGGCGCGGCGCACCCCGGGGAGTTCAGCTCGCGAGGGTGATGGTCACCGTGTTCGCGCTCGCGGTGACCGTGTGCGTGGCCGCGTCGTAGCTGCCGCCACTGACCGAGTTGACGCCGGTCGAGAAGAACACCGGCAGCTGGATGGCGACCGCGCCGCCGGGCAGGCTCCCCGACAGCGTCACCGTGACGACGCGCGCGCCGCTCGAGCCGCTCACCGCGAGGGAGACCCCGTAGGTGGACCGGCTGCCCGACGCGACGTCGTAGGTGTTGGTCAGGTTGCCGACCGAGATCGTCTGGCCGGGCGCGATCCAGGAGTTCGGCACGCCGCGGCCGATGTAGAGCGGCCGGGTGAACGTGTACGGCCCGGAGCCGCTCGACGCCAGCCCTTCGGCCACCAGCGACTCCAGCAGGCCCTGCTGCTGCCCCGCGATCGGCCACGCGTACGGGCACGCGCCGAACTGCGGGCCGGCGTGACTGCCGATCCACGGGTTGGCCGTGCTCGGCCCGCTGCCGTTGGCCTCCCACCAGGCGTTCGGGCCGCCGGTGGTGGTCTTGAGCTGCCAGGCGTAGCTGGTGATCGGCAGATCGCGGTAGTTGTTCGAGTAGAGCCCGTCGGAGGAGTACGACGTGTTGTACGCCGTCGAGTACCCGTTGAACGCCCCGAAGGTCGGGAACGGGTAGCCGTTGGCGGACAGCCGGTTGAAGCCCCACTGGTACATCCGGTCGATCTGCCCGGGGTCGCCCATGATGCCGGTCAGGGTGCCACCGGACAGCATCGTCGACCACTGGTTCTGCCCGACCCACCCGGGCGAAGCCCAGTTGGCGTCGTTGAAGGTGTTGCAGCGGTTGGCGCTGTTAGGCTTGTCGACCTCACAAGGCAGGTAGTTGAACCCGTTCGCGGACTGGTTGCGGCCCACGACGGTGTTCAACGCGTTCAGCAGCGAGGTGTAGGCGGTGTTCGCCCACGTCGCTTCGGCGGTCTGGCCGATCTTGGTCGCGATGTACTTGTAGGACGCCAGCATCTGCAACGCCGAGAAGTTGCTGAACAGCCAGCGGCCGGTGGAGTCGTTGTCGAAGTTGGTCTGCAGGGTCCCGTCCGAGGCGAGCTGGGCGGGGTACTTCACCCGGGCGATGGTGCGGAGACTGGGGCCCCACGAGCCGGTGTCGTTGAAGTATTGGCTGACGAACGCGGTGTCGTTCGTCTTCGCCAGGTACGTCGCCCAGGAGCCCATCGTCTTCCAGACGCCGTCCCAGTACCAGTTGGCGCCGACCTCGTCCCAGTTGTCCTGCTGGGAGATCCGCGCGGTGAGCAGCAGGTTCCGCGCGTCCCGGAAGTCGCCGGTCTGGAACTTGGCGGTCAGCTCGCCGGGGACGTCGTGGTTGAGGATCCAGTTGTAGTTGTTGGCGCCGGAGAACTGCGCCTTGCCCACCTGCATGATCAGGTTGTAGATGGTGCCGGCCTTGTAGGCGTTGGCCATCGCGGTGCCCGGGTTCGCCAGGCCGCCGGTGTTGGGCAGGGTGGTGTTGGGCAGGCTGAACGTGTTCGTCTCGGCCAGCCGTGAGTTCCAGTACGACGCCATCTGGGTGTACGCGGTGTCGTAGTTCGGCGCGTTCGACGACAACGTCGAGCCGGTCGGCAGCGCGGCGCCGTTGCCGAAGTTGTCCACCGCCACCACGAAGTCGTGGTTGCTGGTCTGTCCCGCCGCGACGGTGTCCAAGCCGGACGAGGTGAGCCGGACCAGGTTCGGCCCCGAGCCGCCCGGCGGCACCGTCACCGGCGACGAGCCGTTGTTCTTGATCGACACCCGGGTGTACACCAGCATGAATGCGCTGCCGTTGACGGTGACCTTGGCGGCGAAGTTCTTGATGGTGATCCCGACGCTGCCCGAGGTGCGGCTCGTCGTCATCGCCGGCAGGTAGCCGTTGTCCTCGGTCCACTGCACCGACTGCGCGCCCGGGTTGCCGCCGTAGGTGTACGCGCTGAACGAGTACATCCCGCCGCACAGGCCGTTGTACGTGGTGTTCACGCCGCGGGCGAAGAACGAGCCGGACAGGTAGCTGAAGACGGGCCAGTAGTTCCCGTCCCAGCCGATCGCCGTGGTGTTCTGGAAGCCCTGGCCGTACGGGTCGTTCGGCGTCTGGAAGTTCGTGCCGTACGACCGCGGCAGCCCGGAGTTCTTGCAGGCGTTCGGCGCGAGGTTCGGGATGCCCTCGTAGGTGGTGCCCGGCGTGCCGGGGTTGTAGCCCGGCAGCCGCCACGCGCTGCCGCTCGCCGTGGAGCAGGGCAGCTGGACGAGCGCGTTGTTCGCCGGGGCGACACACTTGCCCGAGCTGACCGCGACGACGTTGAAGGTGTTCGTCCCGGCCGGCTGCAGCCGGAACTGCTGGTTCGTCTCCCCGTGACACGCGTACTGGATCACCGCGGCGTTGTCCGAAGTGGACGCACCATAAATGTCCACACAACTGCCGGAGGTGAACGTGCCGATCGTGTAAGCGTCACCGACCGGGGTGAACCTGAACGACTGCCCCGCACCGGAATTGCAGGCGGTCTGGGTCAGCTGCACGGCACTGTCGCCGTTGGGCACGGTGGCGCAGCTGCCGCTGCCCTGGTTGACCATCGTGCTGGTGAACGTGGTCGCGGCGGTCGCCGGGGCCACGACGAAGAATCCTGCCGCCAGCGAGGCGGCGACGAGCAGAATGGGACGTCTCATCGGGTTTCTCCTAGCTCAGGACAGGAAGGAGCCGTACGGGCCGTTGAGGATCGCGGTCTTCTGACTCTGGTTGAAGTGCGTGTTCGGGTAGTCGTAGAACGACGCCGACATCGGGGTCCCGTCGGTCGACGTGGAGTCCGGCAGGCCGAACGCGTGGCCGAGCTCGTGCACCATGCCGCCGTACCAGCGGTTCATCGGGCCGTTGACGCCGGCCGCGCCGTCGGCGTCGTGCTGGCAGAGGATCACCCAGCCGCCGCCTCCGCCGCCGCCCGCACCCGGGCCCTCGGCGATGACCTCGCCGACGTTGATCCACCGGCTGTCCGGCGCCTTGACGTCGAACCGGCGCAGCAGCTCCTGCTGCATGTTGAACACCGCCCACCAGTAGCGTTCGCCGCCGTTCGGGGTGTTCTCGTACCAGCTCTTCACGTGCTCGCCGGTGACGACCTGCACGACGGGGTCGTTGAGCCGGAACGTCTTGCCCAGCTCCTGCCCGTAGTACCGCTGGGCCTCGCGCAGGACGTTCGCGATGCCGTCCGGGTAGCGCTGGTCGTAGGGCACGTCGGACGGCCGCAGCAGCCACACCCGCACGGTCTTCGCCGGCGGGTCCTGCGTGCCGCCGCCGGTCGGGTAGCCGGCCAGCCGCCACGCGCTCGCCGTGGCGCAGGGCAGCTGGACGAGCCCGGTGCCCGCCGGGGAGACGCACTTGCCGGAGGCGGCCGCCACCAGCAGGAAAGCGCTTCCCGAGGACTGCAGCCGGAACTGCTGGTTCGTCCCCGAGTGGCAGGCGTACTGGATCACCGCGGCGTTGTCCGAAGTGGACGCACCATAGATGTCCACGCAGCTGCCGGCGGTGAACGTGCCGATCGTGTAGACGTCACCGGACACCGGAGTGAACCGGAACGACTGCCCGGCGGCGGAAGTGCAGCTCGACTGGGTCAGCTGCACGGCGCTGCCGCCGTTGGGGACGGTGGCGCACTGGCCGTTCCCCTGGTTGACGATCGTGCTGGTGAACGCGGTCGCGGCCAGGGCGCTGCTCGCGGACAGCACCGAGAGCAGGCCCGCCACCAGGCACAGCACCACGGAGGCAGCCAGCCGCGTCACGCCACGGTTGTGCCGAAATTCCACAGGACGCGTCATCGGGTCCTCGCAATCTTCGGTTAGCGTTAACAGTGACGGCTGGGTGCGCTCCCATGTGCCGACGTCGTCGTGAGTGAGAAACCCTGTTTCCCACCCACGACCGCTAACGGGTCAACCGACGGTGGCCACCGGGATCCAGACCCGCATCGGGCCGGATTCCCGGTTGCCCCAAAGGAAGTACGGGATCGCGGTCAGCTCGACCGGCTCGCCGGGCGCGCCGGGATGGGCGCCGTACAGCTCGTCCGACGACGGCGGTTCGAGACTCCCGCGCGCGGTGAGGGTCACCGGCACCTCCGGCGGCCGGCCGGCGGCGGTACCGGTGGCGGTGCTGGTGAAAAGCGGCGCGGCCGGGTCGATCCGCACGTCTTCCAGCGTGACACCGCCGGGCAGGTCGGCCTGCTCGACGCAGTAGACGAGCGGCCCGCGCGCCACCGCGACGCAGCCGCGCACGGCGTCGATCCGCGGGTGCGGCCGGACGACGCGGGCGGGCATCGGCAGTTCGAGCGTCACCGTGACTCCGGCGGACCAGTCCCGGCGCACCTCGGCGTAACCGTCGTGGACGTCGGCGGGCGCGCCGTCGACCAGGGCGCCGTCGGCCCAGCCCGGGATCCGCAGGGCCAGCGTGAGCGCCGTTTCCGTGGTCACGGTCAGCTCGACCCGGCCGTCCCACGGGTATTCGGTGCGCGTGACGACGTGGACGTCGGAACCGTCCACAGTGGTGCGCAGCTCCCCGGCGGTGTACAGGTGCACCTGCAGCCCGCCGCGGTCGGTGGTGGCCACGTAGCCCGACAGCGACGCGACCAGCCGCGCGAGGTTGGGTGGGCAGCAGGCGCACGAGTACCACGGCAGACGCCGCGACGGCGCGTCCTCGTGCGAGCCGTCGTGGCCGGTCCGCAGGTGCAGCGGGTTGGAGTAGAAGAAGTGCGTGCCGTCCAGCGCGGTCGAGCCGGCGATCGCGTTGTACAGCGCGCGTTCCATCTCGTCGGCGTACCGGCCCTCCCCGGTGGCCAGCAGCATCCGCCAGTTCCACTGGAAGCTCGCGATCGCGGCGCAGGTCTCGCCGTACGCCCGGTCGGGCGGCAGCTCGTACGGGTCGCCGAACGCCTCGTCGCGGTGCCGCGAGCCCTGGGCGCCGGTGAGGTAGGTCTTGGCGCCGAACGCGTCGGCCCACAGCCGGCGGGACGCGTCCAGCAGCTCGTCGTCGCGGGTCTCGACGGCGACGTCCACGACGCCGGCGAGCAGGTAGAGCTGGCGCACGACGTGCCCGGCGACCTCGTCGGCCTCGCGCACGGGCACGTGGTCCTGCAGGTACCGCGGTCCGAACCGCTCGCCGTTGAGCAGGCCGCGCCCGCGCAGGTCGAGGAACCGCGCGGCCAGGTCGAGGTAGGGCCGGTGCCCGGTCAGCCGGTACAGCTCCACCAGCGCCGTCTCGATCTCCGGGTGCCCGTCGACGTCATCGACGGTCGCGAAGCGTTCGACGATCAGGTCCGCGAAGCGCCGGGCGACCGTGACGAGCTGGGCGCCGACCCCCGCCCTCGCGGCGGCGACGGCCGCCTGGATCAGGTGGCCCGCGCAGTACAGCTCGTGACTCCAGTGCAGCTCCCGCCAGCGCAGCTCCGGTTTGTCGACGGTGAAGTAGGAGTTCAGGTAGCCGTCGTCCTCCTGCGCCTTGGCGACCAGCGCGGCGGTGGTGTCGAGGAACGCGCGCAGCTCGGCGTCGTCCGGGGTCCGGCCGAGCTGCCAGGCGGCGGCTTCCAGGGTCTTGTAGACGTCGGAGTCGGCGAACCACATGTTCCGGTGGTCGCCGTCGACCTCGCCGGTGACGCGGCGGAGGTTGTCCAGCGCGCCCGCGGTGTCGAGGTGCTCGACGCAGTGCGGCAGGGTCCGGCTCGCGTTGCGCTCCTGCCAGCCGCCGAAAAGGCTGTCCGGCGCGAAGGCGACGGCGCCGAGGAAGAGCGGCCGCAACGCCGACGTCGCGGCGGCCGTGGGGTGCACGGGCCCGAGGATGCGTTCGGTCATCGAGTGCTCCTGTCAGCCCTTGAGGGCTCCCGAGGTGAAGCCGCGGATGTAATACCGCTGCAGGACGAGGAAGACCGCCACGCACGGCAGGGCGGAGACCACCACTCCCGCTTGCAGGGCCCCGAAGTCGACGGAGCCGAGGCTGCCGGACTGGAGGTTGAACAACGCGACCGGCAGGGTGAACTTCTCGCCGTCGGTGAGGAAGATCAACGGCGCGACGAACTCGTTCCACGCCGCCAGGAACGAGAACAGCGCGATGGTGACGATGCCGGGGAGCACCCCGCGCAGCAGCACCCGGCGCAGCGCCCCGCCGACCGAGCAGCCGTCGATCAGCGCCGCCTCTTCCAGCTCCACCGGCAGCGCTTCGAAGGAGTTGCGCATCATGAACAGGCCGAACGGCAGCTGGAGCACCGCCATCACCAGGCCGAGGCCGATCAGCGAGTTCTGCAGGCCGAGCCAGCCGAGCAGGATGTACAGCGGCACCAGGATCGTCGTGTACGGCACCATCAGGATGGCCAGCGTGACCAGGAACAGCACGTTGCGCCCGGGAAAGGCGAGCCGGGCCATCGCGTAGCCGCCGAGCGTGGTCGTCACGACGGTGACGGTCACCGCGACGACCGCCACCACCGTCGTGTTGAGCAGGTAGGTGCCGATGCCGCTGCCGTAGCCGGCGAGCCGCCGGTAGTTGTCGGTCCCCGCGTCCCCGGCCTCCCGCCCGGTCAGCGACGAATAGAGCGTCCAGAGCAACGGCAGCAGGAACAGCACGGCCAGCGCCGCGCTCGTGACGTGCGGGCCCACGGCCCGGATCCGGTTCACCGGCCCTCCCGGCGGATCAGCCGCAGCTGCGCGACGTTGAGCACGATCAGCACGGCGAGCGTCGCCACCGAGACCGCGGCCGCCCGGCCGAGGTCCTGCGACAGGAACGCTTCGCGGTAGATGTCGATGACGACCGTGGCGGTGTCGTGCCGGCCGCCGGTGAGGATGAAGAACTGGTCGAACGCCAGCAGGGAGCCGGTCAGCGACAGCACCATCGCGAGCGCGAGCGTCGGCCGCAGCAGCGGCAGCGTCACCCGCCACAGGATCTGCCACCGGTTCGCGCCGTCGATCCGCGCGGCCTCGTACAGCGCGGGGTCGATGCTCTGCAGGCCGGTCATCAGGATGAGCATGTAGAACCCGGCGAACCGCCAGGTGATCATCCCGACGGTCGAGCCGAGCGCGCCGCCGCCCGAGCCGAGCCAGTCCACCCGGCCGAGGCCGAGGTAGTCCACGAGGTGGTTGAGTGCCGAGGAATCGGTGTTGAACAGCCCGTAGAACAGCAGGCTGGTCGACGCGAGCCCGACCGCGCTGGGCAGGAAGAAGACGGTGCGGACGACGCCGGTGCCCGGCCGGTCGTGCTGCACTCGCAGCGCCAGCCCGAAGGCGACGAGGCTGAGCACCACCGTCGTCACCAGGGTGTACTTCAGCGTGAACCACACCGCCCGCAGGAACAGCGGGTCGCTCAGCGCCTCGTAGTTCTTGACGCCGTTGGGCGCGGACGCGCCGACGAGCGGCCAGTGGCTGACCGACATCCACAGCATCAGCCCCAGCGGGATGACGAAGAAGACGGCGACCAGCACGGCCATCGGCGTGGCGTAGGCGATCCCGAGCCGGCGCCGTCCCCGGGCGATCGAGCCTCGGCGGCGGGGTGCCGGCGCCGGGGACTCCGGCGCCGACACCCTCGGAGGCAACAGCGACACCACGGTCAGCCGCCGCTGGACAACGACTCGGTGACAGCCGCGTTGTGCTGCTTCAGGATCGAGCCGACGTCGCCGCCGCCGAACACCGCGTCGATCACGGTCTGCGTCCAGGGACCGTTGGCGTCGTTGAACGTCTTGCCGAAGTTGACCGAGATCGGCGTCTGGCCCTGGCCCGCGAGCCGGTTGAACACGCCGAGCCGCGGGTCCTGCTTGGCGTAGGTGTTGTCGGCGAGGTCGGACCGGACGGTGATGTTCTTGCTCTTCGCGACGACGTCGACCTGGGCCTGGTCGGACAGCGTCCAGGAGATGAAGTCCCACGCGGCCGCGGCGTGCGTGCTGTTGCTGCCGATGCCGAGCACGTCACCGCCGACGAACGACGAGCTGCCGCCGGTCAGGCCGGGGATCGGCGCGACGCCGACCTGCAGGCCGGGTCCTTCTTTCATGCCCTGCAGCGCGGTGGCGCCCATCGGCTGGATGCCGATCTTGCCGTCGAGGAACGGCTGCGTCCACGTGGGCCCGGACTCGTTCTTCGCCGACGGCGGCACGACCCCCTCGGTGTAGAGCTGCCGGAGGAGCGAGTAGACCTGCGCCGCCTGCGGGCTGTCGAGCGTGGCGGCGGTGCCCTGATCGTTGAGCACTGTGCCGCCGGATGCCCAGATCATCGGCCAGCTGGTGAACAGCTGGCAGCCCGGGCACGCGCCGCCGAAGAAGTAGCCTTTGACGTCCCCGCCGAGCGCGGCGATCTTGCGGGCCGCGGTGGCGAGCTCGGGCAGCGTGGCCGGCGGCTTGGCCGGGTCGAGGCCGGCGCGGGTGAACAGGACCTTGTTGTAGAACACCGCGGACAGGTCGATGTCGTGCGGGACGGCGAAGTGCTTGCCGCCGGCGGTGGCCGCCTTCATGTGCGCGGGCGCGAGGGATCCCTTGAACGGCAGCTGGTTCACACGGTCGGTGAGGTCGAGAAACAGGCCCTTGGCCGCATAGTTCGGCGCGTAGACGACGTCCGCCGCGAGCAGGTCCGGGAGCTGCCGGGCGCCCGCGGCCGTGCCGACCTTCTGCTGGTAGGAGTCGGCTGGGAAGACCGTCAGCTTCACCTTGTTCTGGTGGCTCGCGTTGTAGGCGTCGATCAGCGTCTGGCTGAAGGTGGCCGTCGGCGACCGGGTCCACATGGTGATCGTGGTGCCGTCGTCGACGCCGGGGGTGTCCCCCGCCGCCGCCCCGGACGGGCCGCTCTGGCAGGCCGCGAGGACGAGCGCGCCGGCGACCGCGGCCGCGGTACGCCCCCACCGCGCCCTGGATCGGATGTGCGAAATCATCGACTCTCCTATCGGGAGGCCGCCGCCTGCGGATGTCGAAGAAGGACCGGAGAAACTTTCAGAAACCGGTTTCCGACTCAAGCTAGGACCGTTCATCCGGCGCGTCAAGGGGCTATTTGCAGGGGTTACGTTGAGTTGCCGACGAGCACGGAGGTACTGTGCCTGCCATGCCCCCGCGGAAACTTTCGGAAACTCCCGGAAACGTCGCCAAGCCGGCCACGATCAGCGAGGTCGCCCTGCTGGCCGGCGTCTCGGTCGGGACCGCGTCGAAGGCGCTCAACGGCCGCGGGTCGCTCCGCGCGGAGACCCGGCAGCGGGTGCTGTCCGCGGCCGAGCAGCTGGGCTTCCAGCCCAACCGCGCGGCCGTGACGTTGAACTCGGGCCGCACCTACACGGTCGGCATGATCACCACCGACACCATCGGCCGGTTCAGCATCCCGCTGATGATGGGCGCGGAGGACGCGCTGGGCGCCGGCGAGATGTCGGTCTTCCTCTGCGACGCCCGCGACGACCCGATCCGCGAGCAGTACTACCTGCGCACCCTGTTGTCCCGCCGGGTGGACGGCATCATCGTCACCGGCCGCCGCACGCAGGCCCGCCCGCCGATCGGCGCGGCGCTGCCCATCCCCGTGGTGTACGCGTTCATCAGCTCCGCCGACCCGCACGACTGCTCCGTCGTGCCGGACGAAGCGGGCGGCGCCCGCAAGGCCGTCGAGCACCTCCTGGCCACCGGCCGCCGCCGCGTCGCCCACATCACCGGCCCCGAGCGCCACCACTCGGCGGCGGTGCGCGCCGCCACGGCCGTCGAACGGCTCGCCGAAGCCGGGCTCGACCTGGTCGGCGTCCCGATGTTCGGCGAGTGGAGCGAGGCGTGGGGCCGGCAGGCGGCGCGGATGCTGCTCGGCGCGAACGATCCCTTCGACGCCGTGTTCTGCGGCAGCGACCAGATCGCCCGCGGCGTCGCCGACGCGCTGCGGGCGGCCGGCCGTCGCGTGCCCGACGACGTCGCCCTGGTCGGCTTCGACAACTGGGACGTCATGGCGCTGGCCTGTCAGCCGCCGCTGACGAGCGTCGACATGGAGCTGGAGGCGCTCGGGCGGACCGCCGCCGACCTGCTCCTGGCGGCGATCAACGGCGAGCCGTCCCCCGGCAGGCACACCCGGCCGTGCCGGCTGGTGATCCGGGATTCGACGGGCTTCTCCCCGGTCAGGCCATCTTCAGGAGAATGACGCCGAGGCCGAGCGCGACGAGCGCGACCACGAGGAGGAGCTGCTTCCACCACGGCAGCCGCGTGCGGCGCACGGCGAGCAGCGCGAACAGCCCCATCTCGGCGACGAGCAGCCACACGCTGGTCCAGACCGCCACGGAGAACGGGATCCCGCCGAGCGCCCCGGCGACGAGGACGAGGCCGGGCAGCACGGCCGCTTCGAGGATCTGGCCGCTGGCCCGCAGCAGCGACCGGAGGTCGACGCGCTCGCCGTCGACGTCGTGGAGGGCGAGGTGGGAGACGTACTCGGCGAACAGGCTCGCCGCCCAGATCCCGCCGGTGGCGATCACCAGGTCGAGCACGGCGGCCCACGGGACAAGCGGTTCCCGGAGCCGGCCGGCGAGCACGAGCAGGGTGCTGAGGCAGGTGATGCCGCCGTAGACGCGTTCCCGCAGCACGGCGGCCAGGTGCGCGGAGCCGCGCGCCGGGGGCGCGTCCGGTGAAGTCACGGCGATCATCTTGCCCGCCGCTGAGCCGGAGCTACGGCCGGGGCAACTGGCCGAGGTACGCCCGCAGCATCACCTTGAGCTGGCCGAGCAGCGCCTCCGCGCCCGCGGGGCCGCCGCGGAACGCCTCCTGGATGACGGCGTCCGCGGCGAGGAACGCGGTGCGGCAGGCGGTCGCGGCCGCGTCGTCGTCGCGGAGCAGGCGCTGGGCGACGAGCACGCGGTGCACCCCGGCGGCCATCACGCGCTTGTGCGCGACGTCGGCTTCCCGCGTCCCCTCGGTGAGCCCCCGGCCGAACCACAGGGCACGGAACCCGGGTTCGGCCTGGTAGAGCCCGGCGAAGGCGTCCACGAGCAGGGCGACGGGGTCGTCCCAGGTCTCGCGCGCCGCCTGCTCGGCGAACGACGTCATGAGGTCTTCCAGCCGGCCGAGGTAGACATCGCCCAGCGCTTCGGTGATGGCGTCGCGGTCCGGCAGGTACTGGTAGAGCGCTCCCACGGAGACGCCGGCCTCGGCGGCGACCCGGGTCGTGGTCAGCGCCTCGACGCCTTCCGCGGCGAGCAGCCGGTCGGCGGCCGCCAGCACCTTGGCGAGCTTCTGCCGCGACCGCGCCTGACGCGGCACCCGGCGCAGCCGGACGCCGGCTTCGATCGGGTCCGGCCCTGTCATCCCGCTCCTCAAACCTGAACGTGACTTTGATTCACTTTTATCCTAGCCTCGGCACCATGTCAGCACTGACTTCGGTTGTCGACGAGGCGCGCCGCGCCGTGGCCAGGGCCTGCCACGGGCTCGCGGGCGAAGGCCTGCTGATCGGCACGGCGGGCAACGTGAGCGTCCGGGCGGGCGAGCACGTCGCGGTGACCGCGACGGGTGTCGTGCTCGGCCGGGCCACGCCGGACGACGTGACCGTCGTCGACCTGGACGGCGAAGTGGTCGCCGGGGAGCTGGCGCCGACGTCGGAACTCGAGCTGCACCTGGGGATCTACCGGCGCTACGGCGCGGGCGCGGTGGTGCACACCCACTCCCCGCAGGCCACCGCGGTGTCCCTGGTGCTCGACGAACTGCCCTGCGTGCACTACCAGCAGCTCGCGCTCGGCGGCGCGATCCGGGTCGCGCCGTTCGCGGTCTTCGGTTCGGCGGAGCTGGCCTCGGAAACCCTCGCGGCGCTCGAAGGCCGGGCGGCGGCGCTGCTGGCCAACCACGGCGCGATCGCCCACGGCCCGACGCTCGAGGCCGCGGTGGACAACGCGCTGCTGCTGGAGTGGGCCTGCGGCCTGTACATGCGGGCCGCGACGCTGGGCGCGCCGCGGGTGCTGGATCAGGGGCAGCAGGACGCCGTGGTGGCCGCGGCCGTGCGACGCGGCTACGGCCGGCCCCGGCGGATCGAGGAGGAACGATGACGCAGACGGTCGTGACGCTGGGCGCGCACGTTTTCGACGTGCAGGTCCGGCCGGTCGAGGCCATCCCGGATGGCCAGGGCGCGGCGCTGGTCGAGCAGATCCGGTTCGGGCCGGCGGGCACGGCCGCGGGCACCGCGGTCACGCTCGCCAAGCTCGGCGCGGTGGTCCGCACGGCGGGCGCGATCGGCGCCGACCCGGTCGGCGACCTACTGCTGGCGATGCTCGCCCGCCACGGCGTCGACACGTCGCTGGTGCTGCGCCGCGACGGCGTGCAGACGTCGGCGTCGGTGCTGCCGATCCGGCCCGACGGCAGCCGGCCCGCCTTCCACGTCCCGGGCGCGAACCTCACCTACGAGCCTTCGGACGCGCCCGCGGCGGAGATCGCCCGCGCGACCCACCTGCACCTCGGCGGGCCCGAGCTGATGGGCGGCGAGAAGGCGGCGAAGATCCTCGCCCCGGCGCGCGCGGCGGGCGTGGTGACCTCCGCCGACCTGCTCGCGCCCGGCGATCCCGGGGTGCTCGCCTGGCTCGCACCCGCGCTGTCCTCTTTGGACTACCTGCTGCCCAACGAAGAACAGGTGCTGGGCCTGACCACCGCCGCCACACTGGAGGACGGGGCCCGCGCGCTGCTCGACCGGGGCGTCGGCTGCGTCGCCGTGACGCGGGAAGCCCGCGGCGCCTTGGTGGTGACGCCGGATGAGACGATCGCGGTGCCCGCGTTCGCGGTCCCGGTGGTCGACACCACCGGGTGTGGCGACGCGTTCTCGGCGGGGTTCCTGCGGGGCATCGGCCTCGGCCGGTCCCTCGAGGCGTCGGCGGTGCTCGGCTGCGCGGCCGCGGCTCTGGTGGCCCAGGGTCTCGGCAGCGACCACGGCGAGTTCGACCTCGCCGCCGCGGACGCCTTCGCCGCTGGCACCCCGGTCCTCACCCTGGCGTAGGGCGTCAGGCGCGGCGAAGCAGTTTCGCCGTCAGCCGGGCTCTTCTCCGCCGCGCCGGCAGTCGGCCCGCGACCGCGTCCTCGAGCAACGCTCCGACCGTCTCGCGGGCACACGCCTTGTTCGCGCCGATCCCGCCCGACGGGCCGCGCTTGATCCACCCGGCCACGTAGGTGCCCGGTCGCCCCTCGACCCGGCCGGCCGTGTTCGGCACCGTCCCGGAGTCGTCGTCGAACGGCAGTCCCGGCAGCGGTGCGCCGCGAAAGCCCGCCGCCCGGACGACACGGCCCGCCGTGATCTCGACGTCGCCCGCCGGGCCCGACGCGCGCACGCCGCGGACCTCGGTGTCTCCGCACACGGCGAGCGGGCTCGAATGGAACCGCAGGACAATCCGGCGGCCGTCCGGGGGCGGCGAAGACCAGTCCACCGCCTCGCGGGGCAGTTCCCGCAGCAGGGCCGCCTTGTCCCCCGGCTCCGCGCCGTCGATGGCCGCGGCGATCCGCGCGTCGTGCGCGTCCACCACTAGGCCGACATCCGGGCGCGCGGCGAGCGCGAGCAGCTCGGGGCGGGTGTAGGCGGCGGTTTCGGGGCCGCGCCGGGCCAGCAGCACGACTTCGCGGACCTTGCCCGACCGCAACGCGGCCAGGGCGGCGGGCGCGATTTCCGTACCCGCCAGCGCGTCCGGGCCCGCGGTGAGGATGCGGGCGATGTCGAGCGCGACGTTGCCGGCGCCCACCACGACCACCCGCTCCGCGGAGAGGTCGACGGAAGCCAGGTCCGGGTGGCCGTTGTACCAGCCCACCACGGCGGCGGCCGGCAGGCTGCCGGGCAGGTCCTCGCCCGGGATCCCGAGGCGCCGGGCCTCGGTGGCGCCGACCGCGTAGATCACCGCGTCGTGCCGCCCGGCCAGGTCCCGGGCGGCGCCGATGCCGGTCCCCAGCCGCAGCTTCAGCCGCGGGTGGTCGAGGAACCGCGCGAACGTCTCGCCGATCTTCTTCGTCGACGGGTGGTCGGGCGCGACGCCGTAGCGGACCAGGCCGCCCGCCACCGGCAGGCGATCGACGAGGGTGACCCGGGAATCGGTGTGCAGCAACAGGTCTTCGACGGCGTACATGCCCGCCGGGCCGGTTCCGACAACCGCGACGTCCAGCGGCGCGAAGTCGCTCGGGAGGACCCGGGGGAACGCCGGCGGCGCCCAGCGGTGGAAGTTCGGCGCCACCGAAGCCTGCGCGAGGACGTCCTGCCCCGCGTAGTACTCCGCGTTGATCTCCACGTAGGCCCGCGGCGGCCCGGTCAGGTCGCCGGCCGGGAAGATCGCGTCGACCGGGCAGGCATCGGCGCAGGCGCCGCAGTCGATGCACGTGCCCGGGTCGATGTAGAGCATTTCCGTCCGGCCGAAGTCCGGTTCCCCGGGCGCCGGGTGGATGCAGTTGACCGGGCAGACCGACACGCAGGACGCGTCGGCGCAGCAGGTCTGGGTGATCGCGAAGGCCATGGCGTCAGATCAGGTTCGCGCGCTGGTAGAACCACAGCGCCGGCTTGGTCAGCAAGCCGGCGGAGTGCAGGAACTCCATCAGCCCGGAGCAGCTCGAGCGCAGCATGGACTTGTGGTGCTCGTTCGCCTTCGCCTCGCGCCGCGCCCGCTCGCCGTCGAGCCCGGCGTTCTCGTAGACCTTGGCGTTCACCATGCTGGTGACGATGAAGTACGACGCGATCGCGACCACCAGGCCGTTGATCCGCCGCCGCAGCCACCCGGCGCCTTCGAGCCGTTCGCGGGTCTCCTCGCGGGCGAACTTCATGTGGCGCGACTCCTCGACCACGTGGATGTTGTTGATGGTCCGCACGAACGGGACCACGCGCTCGTCGCGCATCCAGTCGCGCTGCATGACGTCGAGGACCTCTTCGGCGACGAGGATCGCCGCGTACGCGGCCTCGCCGGTCGCGGTGGCCTTGAAGACCCGGCCGAGCTCGACGACAAAGCGGCGGGGCCGGTAGGCGGGCGCGCGCAGCTTCGCCGCGCCCCGGGCGAACATGATCGAGTGCCGGCACTCGTCGGCGATCTCCGTCAGCGCCCACTGGAAGGCCGGGTCGGTGGGGTCCTTGGCGTAGAAGTCACGCAGCACCATCTGCTGCAGGATCATTTCGAACCAGATCCCGGTGCTGGCCACCGACGCCGCCTCCTGGCGGGTCAGCTCGCGCTGCTGCTCGGGCGTCATCTCGGCCCAGTAGGAGGTGCCGTAGAGCGTGCTCCACTCCGGGCTCGCGCCGTGGTAGCCGGTGTCGAGCGGCGTCTCCCAGTCGACCTCCTTGACCGGGTCGTAGGAGAGCTGCTCCGACGAATCGAGCAGGCGCCGCGCCATGGTCTCCCGGTCCGACACGCCCGGTTCGCTGATGCTCGTCACGCTCGACCTCCTCGTCAGGTGTTACCGACGTTCACTGTTACCAACCGTAACACATACTTGCCAGGGCGCGCACCCCCGCGTCCTGTCGTACCGTCCGGGGTGGACACCACTCGGGGAACAGGGGAAGAAATGCTCACGCACCGGACCGTCTCGGTCGGCGGACTCCGCACGCACATCGCCGAGCAGGGCGCGGGACCGCTGGTGGTGCTGCTGCACGGCTGGCCGGAGACGTCCCATTCGTGGCGGCACCAGATGGGTCCGCTGGCCGACGCCGGCTACCACGTCGTGGCGCCGGACCAGCGCGGCTACGGCCGCACGGACTGCCCCGCCGACGCCGGCCAGTACACGATGCTGCACCTCGTCGGCGACGTCGTCGGGCTGATCCACGAGCTGGGCGAGCAGGAGGCGATCGTGGTGGGCCACGACTGGGGCGCCCCGGTCGCGTGGCACACGGCGCTGCTGCGGCCGGACGTGGTCCGCGGCGTCGCCGGCCTCAGCGTGCCACCGGCGAGCCGGGCCGCCGAGCCGCCGCTGACCCTGCTGCGCAAGCGGATCGGCGACGGCTTCTACCAGATCTACTTCCAGCGGCCCGGCGTCGCCGAAGCCGAGTTCGGCGCGGACCTCCGCACGACGTTCCGCAAGCTGCTCGGCGGCAGCGCCGACGCCCCGGTCGTCCGCGACGGCGAGGGCTTCCTCGACCGGTTCACCGAGCCGGACCCGCTGCCGGCCTGGCTGACCGACGAGGACGTCGACGTCGCGGTGGAGTCGTTCGGCCGCTCCGGGTTCACCGGCGGGCTGAACTGGTACCGCAACATCGACCGCAACTGGGAACTGCTGGCCCCGTGGCAGGACCGGCCGATCACCCCACCGGCGTTCTACCTCTGCGGCGACGGGGACATCACCCGCGCGTTCAGCGACAGCAGCCGCATCGCCGAGATCGCGACCGACCTGCGCGGGGCCGTCGACGTCCCGGGCGCGGGTCACTGGGTCCAGATGGAACGCCGGAACGAGGTCAACGCGGCCCTGCTGGACTTCTTCAAGCAGCTCTGACCGTCACTCGGCCGCCGGCCCGGCTCATGCGCCCCAATGTGGCGTTGGTTGCGTCCAGCGCACCCAATGTGGCGTTGGTTGCGCTGGACGCACCGAACGCCACATTGGGGCGCTTGGCCCCCGACCGGACGACCACCGGATCGGGCGACCGCTAACGCCGCGGGTCGATGTGGACCTTCGGTCCCGCGCCCGCGACGCGCTCCCCGGCGAGCACGGCGCCGACCCGGTCGAGGCCCACGGTCGCCGCGACGAGCGGCCGCGGGTCGACCACTCCGTCGCCGTACGCGGCGATCGTGTCGGCCAGTCCCGGCGACGCGGAGAGCACGCCCACCGCCGTGACGTCCTTCAGCACCAGCGCCCGGCTGTCGAGCGGGCTGGGACGGCCGGACAGTCCGATGTAGACGACCCGGCCCGCCGGCTCCACCAGGTCCACGGCGAGCGCGGGTGAGCCGGAGGCGCCGGTGGCGTCGACGACCGCGTCGAAGGGCAGGTCCGGCAGGGTGTCCCGGGTCCAGGTGTTCGTGAAGCCGAGACCGCGGGCGAAGGCGAGGGAATCGACACCCATCAGGTGCACTTCGGCACCGGCCGCGCGCAGGAACATGGCCGTCAGCAGCCCGATCGTCCCCGGTCCGAGCACCAGGGCCCGGTCGCCGGCGCCAGCCCTGGCCGCCCGCGCCGCGCGCAGCGCGTTGCCACCCGGTTCGACCAGGGCGCCGAGCACCGCGTCGACGGAATCGGGCAGGGCGTGCAGGGACCACGCCGGGACGGCGAGCCGCTCGGCCAGCGCCCCGGCCCGGCCGCCGCGGATCCCGACCTCCTGCCGGTGCTCGCAGGTGTGCTGGTGGCCGCGGCGGCAGCGGCGGCACGTCCGGTCGCCGAGCATGGTGTCGCCCATGACCCGGCGGCCGAGCCAGGCCGGGTCCACACCGTCCCCCACGGCGGACACCGTGCCCGCCCACTCGTGCCCCAGCCGCATCGGGTACGCGGAGTGCCCCTGGTGCAGGTAGGCCATCTCGCCGGTGAAGAACTCGACGTCGGTGCCGCACACCCCGGCCCGCTCGACGTCGACGACGACCTCGCCCGCGACGGCCGCCGGCGCGGGAACCTCCTGCACCGAGCACTCGCCCGGCCCCGTGAGCACGAAGGCCCGCATCGTCGAAGACATGGTCGCATCCTCGCATCCCGGAGGACCGAACCATTACTGAACACTTGCTATTTTCTTGACACATGTCCATTATCAGGGGCATGGAGGCCGACTGGACGACCGAAGCCCCCGCCAAGGACCGGCGGGTGCGCCGGTCGCGGGCCGCGCTGATGCGGGCCGCCGTCGAGCTCGTCGGCGCCCGGGATTCGGCGGCCGTTCCCGTCTCCGACATCGCCGAGGCGGCGGACGTCAGCCGCCAGGTGCTCTACCAGCAGTTCGGCGACCGCGACGCGCTGGTGCTGGAGGCCGCCCTCGACCTCGTGCGGCGCGAGCTGCTGGACGACCTGCCCGACGACGAGCGGGCGTCGATGCTGGCCTTGGCCCGGCACTTCGCCGCCCACCGGCGGTTCTACCGGGCCCTGCTGACCGGCTCGTCCGCGTTCGCCCTCAACAAGGCGCTGACCGGCCTGTTCCTGCCGCTCAACCGGCAGCACATCGCCCAGCTGCTCGGCAGGCGGCTCGACGCGCGCGGGGTCGAAGACCTGGCCGCCTTCCTGACCGGCGGCGCCGCCGCGGTCGTCAACACGTGGGTCATCGAGGGGCCGGAGCCGCTCGACCCGGAAGAGTTCACCGGCCGGCTGATGCGGATCCGCACGGTCGTGACGGCGATGATCACGAAGGAGCGCCGGTGAACCCCATCAGTCAGCTGCTCGAGCGGTTGCTCAAGCTGCCCGCCCCCGCCACGCGGAACGTCGTCGTCCAGCGGAACCTGCGCGTCCCGATGCCGGACGGCGTCGAACTGCTCGCCGACCGGTGGGCTCCCCGCAAGGGTGGCGAAGGGCTGCCCACCGCGTTGCTGCGCAGTCCCTACGGCCGGAAGGGCGTGTTCGGCGCGATCTTCGCCAGGCCCTTGGCGGAGCGCGGTTTCCAGGTGCTGATGCAGAGCACCCGCGGCGGCTTCGGGTCCGGCGGTGTCTTCGATCCGCTGCGGCAGGAGCGCGAGGACGGCCTCGCGACGCTGGACTGGGTCGTGAAGCAGCCGTGGTTCGGCGACGCGATCGTGCTCACCGGCGGCAGCTACCTGGGTTACGTGCAGTGGGCGGTGGCCGACCGGCTGCCGCCGGAGGTCAAGGCGATGATCCCGCACGTCACCGAGTCGCGGCTGACGCTGGAGTTCCTGCGGGAGGACGGCCTTTCGCTGGAGACGCCGTTCGGCTGGGGCGTCCAGGTCGCGACCCAGGAGCGCCGCTTCGCGCTGCTCCAGCGGCGCAGCCAGGCGAAAAAGGTGAACCAGGCGCTGAACACGCTGCCACTCGCCCAAGCCGACGTCGTCGCCATCGGCCACCGCTCGGACTACATCCAGGACGTCCTCGCCCACCCGGAGACCAGCCCGCGCTGGGCGGCGATCGACCACCGGGACCGCGTCACCGACGTCACCGTGCCGGTCAGCTCGATCGGCGGCTGGTACGACATCTTCCTGCCCGGCCAGCTCCGCGACTTCCGGACACTGCAGGACGCCGGACGGCGGCCGCGGCTCACGGTCGGGCCGTGGACCCACGCCGGCGAACTGCTCGTCGGCGCGAGCGTCTCCCTCCGGGAAACCCTCGAATTCGGGCTCGCGCACGCACGCGGCGAGGAACCCCCGGAGCGAGCGCCGGTCCGGCTGTTCGTCATGGGCGAAGAGAAATGGCGCGACTTCGCTTCGTGGCCACCGGAAGGCTATGCGCCGCAACGGTTCCACCTCCAGCCCGGGGGCGAGCTGTCGCCGGGCGTGCCCGCGGAGTCCGAAGTGGACCGCTACCGCTACGACCCCGCGGACCCGACACCGGCGGCCGGCGGCGTGCGCATGGCCCCCGACGCGGGCCGGGTGGACAACGCGGCACTGGAAGCCCGCGCCGACGTCCTCACCTACACCACGGCCGCGCTCGACGAAGACGTCGAGGTCATCGGCGAGGTGAGCGCGGAGATCTGGTTCCGCTCGAGCCTGCGGTTCGCCGACGTCTTCGTCCGGCTCTGCGACGTCGGCCCGGACGGCCGTTCGGTCAACGTCTGCGACGGTCTCACCAGCCTGACGCACGCGGACGAACTCGCCGCCGTCCCGGTGCGGCTGTGGCCGACGGCACACCGGTTCCGGCGCGGGCACCGCATCCGGGTCCAGGTGTCCAGCGGCGCTTTCCCGCGCTACGCCCGCAATCCCGGCACGGGCGAGCCCCACGCCACCGCGGTCACGCTGCGCGCCGCGGACCAGGAGGTCCACCACGGCCCCGGCCACGCGTCGGCGATCGTGCTCCCCGTCCGCTCCTAGCCTCCCGCAGGCGCCGGTGGCCGGCGGCGGCGTAGACGGCGAACAGCAGGAACATGAACGAGAACAACTCGTCAGGCGGCGTGGGGTAGGGGTTGATGGAGGTTGTTGCGCCTGGGTTTTCGTTGCTTGTCCAGGAATGCTGGTGGTAGGAATTCGGGGAGGCCGTCGGGGGCGATGCGGGCTTCCCAGCCGGAGCGGTGCAGTAGCCGGTGGTGGTGGGCGCAGAGCAGGGTCAGGTTGTGCAGGTCGGTGGGGCCGCCGTCGGCCCAGTGGCGGATGTGGTGGCCTTGGGTGTGGCGGGGTGGTCGGTGGCACCCCGGGAAGGTGCAGCCGCGATCGCGCAGATAGAGGGCTCGGCGGAGTCCCGGGGAGATCAGCCGACGGAACCGGCCCAGGTCCAGAGGTTCACTCTTGGCCCCCAGCACCGCGGGGATGACCTTGCAGTCGCAGGCGTGGAGCCGAGCCTCGGCAGCGGACATTGTGCCGAGGTCGCCGAGGAGGGCCGTGCCGACACCGGTCTTGAGGTTCTCCAGCGAGACGGTGACCATCACGTGCGCTCGTTCCCCGGCCTGCATCGGCAAATCGGGGGTATTGAGGGCGAGGTCGATGGCGTCGGAGAAGGCGTCGCCGTAGCGTTCCTGCGGGGACCGTAAATCCGGGCCCTCGTCGCTGCTACGGCGCTCGGCCAGGGAGTCCAGCAAGGCGCTGGTGCGGGTGCCGGTCTCGTCGTCGAACCGGCCGTGCAACTCCCACACCCCGGACTTCTTGCGCCGCAACGACACTTCTCGACCGGGGACGGCGGGTTCGGCGAGGTCGGGTTCGGGTCCGTCGGGGTCGAGGTGGGCCACGATGCGGGCACCGAGCGCGGCGACCTGCTTGTGCCCGGCCTGTCCGGCGAAGGCCAGCAGGTCCGCTTCGGCGGCGTCACGGTGCTCGGCGGGGATCTGCTGCAGGACCCCGACCACGGTGTCGATCATCGGGTTGCTCAACACCCCGGTCCGGGCGGTCACGCCGGTGGCCGGGGCGAGCGCAGAAACGGGGCTGCCGTCGAGGGTGCGGGCGGGGTTGAGGGCACGGGCGCGGTGGACGAGGCGTTCGGCGGCGGCTTTGGGTAGATCGGCCAGATGTTCCAGCAACCGCGCGACCGAGCGGTAGCCGAAAAGATCCAGTACTCCGCGTCCCTCGATCTCCACCAACAGCTTACCCAGTTCGGCTTCGGCAGACCGCATGGACGTCAGCAGTTCACCGACGCGGTCGGCGAAGGCCACCGCGTCGGCTTGGGTTACAGCGCTGCTGTCCATGACCCCCATAATACCGGTATGTGAACGTGTGTTCGTCACACGATCGGGTAGTCGTGACCCGCGACTGTTCTTGCGTCGCAACACTTTTCACGAATGAGGCCGCCTCGGCGAAGCCGTATCTTTGACCCAGCCACAGCTGGGAAAGCCATCACGTGTGATTGAAGGCGCGACACGGTCATCCACAGTGGATCCCACATGCGCGTTCCCGGATCTGCTCGTACGATCGGCGGCAAGATCACGGGAGCGGGGGAGTCGATGGGCATCGGCGTCGGCACGTGGCTCGTCACCATCGGCACAGTCCTGGGTTTGCTCGCCGTCGACCTCGTGCACGCCCTGGTGATGCGGGCGCTCTTCACCGCACTCGGTGCGACACTGCTCCGTGATCCCCGGGTCCGACGATCGAGTCCCGGCTCGCCACCGGAGCTGATCGGCCCGGCTCGGTAGCATGCAACACATGGCCATCAAACTCGAGAACGTCGGCATCACCGTTCACGACCTCGAAGCAGCGATCTCCTTTTTCACCGACCTCGGTCTCACGGTCGTCGGCCGCGACACGGTCAGTGGTGAGTGGACCGACACCGCCGTCGGCCTTGATGGCAACCACGCCAACATCGCGATGCTCCAGACGCCAGACGGTCACGGTCGCCTCGAGCTCTTCGAATACATCCACCCCGAAGCGATCGAGTCGAAGCCCACTCGTCCCAACGAGATCGGCATGCACCGCGTCGCCTTCTCGGTCGACGACATCGACAAAGCCCTTGAGACAGCCGCGAAACACGGATGCCGTCCGCTTCGCGGCGTCGCCACCTATGAGGACATCTACAAGCTCACGTACGTCCGCGGTCCCAGCGGCATCATCGTGATGCTCGCCGAAGAGCTGAAGAAGAACTGACGTCCAGTCAGGCACGCTCTAGCCGCCGCTTGCCGGCTCGCCGAAGAGCAGGGCGGTTCCGTGGGCGCGCTTGAAGTACAGGTGCGCGTCGTGTTCCCAGGTGATGGCGATGCCCCCGTGCAGCTGGATCATCTCCGCCGCCGCGTGGGAAAACGCTTCGCCGCACACGAGTTTCGCGGCCGACACGGCCTCCGCGTCGCCGTCCGCCAAGGCCGCGTACAGCGCCGAGCGAGCCGCTTCGAGGTGGACGTGCACGTCCGCCATCCGGTGCTTCAGCGCCTGGAACGACCCGATCGGCCGGCCGAACTGGCGGCGTTGCTTCGTGTACTCGACCGTCAGCTCCAGCGCCCGCGAGGCCGCCCCGACCTGCTCGGCCGCGAGCGCCACGATCGCCGTGTCCCGCAGGCCGGGCAGGTCGAACCCGCCGGTGTCGAGGCGCCGGGCCGGAGTGGCGTCGCATTCGACGACCGCGAGGCGCCGGGTCGGGTCCAGGGTCGTGACCCGCTCGCGGCGGACGGCGTCGATCGGCACCTCGAACAGCCCGGCCCCGTCCGGCGTGCGGGCCACCGCCAGCAGGACGTCCGCGATGTCCCCGTCGAGCACGTAGCAGGCGCGGCCGTCGAGCGCCGCGCCCGACGCGGTCAAGGCCGACGTCCACTGACCGTCCACATCGGACCAGGCCAGCGCGGCGAGTGTCGTGCCCGCGGCGATCCCCGGCAGCAGCCGCTCGCAGGCCTCGTCGTTCCCGGTCCGCAGCAGGGCCGCACCGCACAGCACCGCCGAACCCAGCATCGGCGCGGGGGTGAGCGTCCGGCCGAGTTCGGCCTGCACCACACACACCTCGGCCAGGCCGGCGCCCGCACCGCCGTAGTGCTCCGGGATCGCGAGCGCGGCGACCCCGATCTGCTCGCACAGGGTCGACCAGAGCTTGTCGTCGTACCCGAGCGGCGACTCCAGCGCGGCCCGCACCGCTTCCGGGCCCGACCGCCGCGTCAGCAGGGAGCGAACCGCGTCACGCAGCGCGAGGGCTTCTTCGGTCTCCAACGGGTCGGTCATCGCAGCCCCGCCAGGACGCGCGAACGGTGGAACGACCCGGTTCCCCAGGCCCCGGCCAGTGCCCGCACCTTGGTCAGCCGCAGCCCGAGGTCGTGTTCGGCCGTGTAGCCGATGGCGCCGTGCACCTGGAGGGCGGTCCGGGCGGCCAGGTACGCGGCGTCGCCCGCCATGACCTTGGCCGCCGAGACGTCCCTGGCGAAAGTGTCCCCGGCGACGGCCGCGCCGTGGAGCAGCGGGCGGGCGAGTTCGAGCTGGGTGACGACGTCGGCGAGCAGGTGCTTGATCGCCTGGTATTCGCCGATGGCGCGGCCGTACTGGCTGCGCTGCTTCGCGTAGGCGACCGAGGCGTCGAGGAGCCACTGTCCCGCGCCGAGCAGCTGGGCGGCCACGGCCAGGACGCCCCGGTCGAACGCGGCGGGGGTGGCGAGCGGGCGGGAGGTGCCGGTGACCCGGAACAGGCGCCGCGCCGGGTCGATCGACCGGACGGGCTCGAGCTCCGGCTCGGCGAGTTCTCCCCCGGCCAGGTCCAGGACCACCCCGGCGACGTCGGCGTCGAGGGCGAGGGGCACTTCCGGCGGCGCGATGGCCGTGGCGAGGAGATCGCCCGCGGCGAGCGCGGCCAGGCGGTCGCCGGTCAGCACGACCGGGGCGACGACGGCCGTCTCGACGAGCGGGCCAGGCACGGCGTGGTAGCCGAGCGCCTCGACCGCGACCACGACGTCGACCAGCGAAGCGCCGAGCCCGCCGTGGTCCTCGTCGACGAGCAGCGCGGGGACGCCGAGTTCGGCGAGGCCGCGCCAGAGCTTCAGGCCCCGGTCGTGCTCCCCCGCCGCCCAGGCGCGCGCGACCGCCGCGGTGTCCGCGCCGGCCAGGAAGTCGTGCAGCGAAGCGGAGAACTGGCGCTGCTCCGGCGACAGCTGGAACCTCATCGGCGCGCCTCCCTGGGCAGTTTCAGCAGCCGTTCGGCGATGGTGTTGCGCTGGATCTGGTCGGTCCCGCCGTAGATCGGGCCGGCGAGGGAGAACAGGTAGCCATCGACCCAGCCGCGGTCCGTTTCCGCGGCCGGGCCGAGCAGGTCCAGGGCCGTCTCGTGCAGGCCGACGTCGAGGTGCGACCAGAACAGCTTGTTCACGCTGGACTCCGGGCCCAGCTCGCCGCCCTCGGCGAGCCGGCTCACCGTCCCGAACGTGTAAAGCTGGTAGGCGCGTGCCCGGATCCACGCGTCGGCGACGCGATCCTTTGTGGACTCGGAGGAGCCGTTCGCGCGCCAGAGATCCACGAGCCGTGAAGCCGCGGCGAGGAACCGGCCCGGGCTGCGCAGGGACAGGCCGCGTTCGTTGTTCGCGGTCGTCATCGCGACCCGCCAGCCCTGCCCCGGTTCCCCGATCACGTCGGCGTCGGGCACGAACACCTCGTCGAAGAAGATCTCGGCGAACCCGGGTTCGCCGTCCAGCTGCGGGATCGGCCGGACCGTCACGCCGTCGGCGCGCAGGTCGGCCATGAAGTACGTCAGCCCGCGATGGCGCTGGGCGGAAGGATCGGTGCGGAACAGCCCGAACGCGCGATCGGCGAAGGCCGCCCGCGAACTCCACGTCTTCTGCCCCGACAACAGCCAGCCGCCGTCGGTCCGCACCGCCGTGCTGCGCAACGCGGCGATGTCGCTGCCCGCCTCGGGCTCCGACCACGCCTGCGCCCACACCTGCTCGCCGCGGGCCATCGGCGGGAGGATCCGGTCGCGCTGCTCCGGCGTCCCGTGCGCGAACAGGGTCGGGCCGAGCATGAAGATCCCGTTCTGGCTCACCCGGCCCGGCGCGCCGGCGGCGTAGTACTCCTCCTCGAACAGCAGCCACTGCAACAGCGACGCGTCCCGGCCGTGGTACTCGCGCGGCCACGACACGACCGACCACCGCGCGTCCGCGAGTTCCGCCTCCCACTCGCGGTGCGCCGCGAACCCCTCGGCGGTGTCCATGGACGGCAACGACCGCACGTGCTCGGCCAGCCACGCCCGCGCCTCGTCGCGAAACGCGGCCGAGGCCTCGTCGATGTCGAGGTCCATCAGCCCCCCTTGTTCGCGTCGCGCATCGACCGCGCGGACTGCCCGCCGAGCGAGTCCTCCGACGTCTCCGCGTTGTGGGCGTGCGCCAGGTGGTGGAGCCCGAACACCGAATCCATGCCGGACCGCAGGCCCATCAGGTCTTCGGCCTGGTTCACGGCCTTCTTCGCCAGCGCGAGGCCGAACTGCGGCATCTCGGCGACTTTCCCCGCCAGGTCCAGGGTGCGCTGTTCCAGCTCGGCTCGCGGCACGATCCGGGTGACCATGCCCCACTCCTTGGCCTGCTGGACCGTGAAGCGCTCGCCGGTGAACAGAACTTCCTTCGCCGCGCGCGGCCCGAGCACCCACGGGTGCGCGAAGTACTCGACGCCCGGGATGCCCATCCGCACGACCGGATCGGCGAAGAAGGCGTCGTCGGAGGCGACGATCAGGTCGCACACCCACGCGAGCATCAGCCCGCCCGCGATGCAGGCGCCCTGGACGCTCGCGATCATCGGCTTCGGGATCTCCCGCCAGCGACGGCACATGCCGAGGTAGACCTCGGACTCGCGGGCGAACCGCTGGTCGCCCCCGGCGCGGTCGGTGTGGTCCCACCACATCACCGCGCGCCGGTCGAACGGCTGGTCCACGTCCCGGCCGGGGGTGCCGATGTCGTGACCGGCGGAGAAGTGCTTGCCCGCCCCCGCCAGCACGATCACCTTGATCCCGGCGTCGTTCACCGCGCGGGCGAAGGCGTCGTCGAGCGCGTAGGTCATCGCCGAGTTCTGCGCGTTGCGGTAGTCGGGCCGGTTCATCGTGACCACCGCGACCGGCCCCCGCTGCTCGTAGCGGACGACGTCGGCGGAGGCGCCGTTGACGCTCATGCCTTCTCCTCACTGAGCAGCCGCTTCAGCACCTTGCCGGAAGCGTTGCGGGGCAGTTCGTCCAGGAACTCGACGAACCGCGGGGTCTTGTAGTTGGCGAGCCGCTCGCGGCAGAACGCGAGCACCGCCTCTTCGGTCGGCCCGCGGTCTCCCCGGACGACGAACGCCTTGCCGACCTCGCCGAGCCGTTCGTCCGGGACGCCGATCACGGCGGCGTCGCGCACGCCGTTCAGTTCGGTCAGGGCGTGCTCGACCTCGGCCGGGTAGACGTTGAACCCGCCGCAGATGTACATGTCCTTGAGCCGGCCGGTGATGGCGAGATTGCCGTCCGCGTCGAGGAAGCCGAGGTCGCCGGTGTGCAGCCAGCCGTCGTCGTCGATCGCGCGGGCGGTGCTTTCCGGGTCGTCGAGGTAGCCGAGCATGACGTTCGGCCCGCGGACGAGGATCTCGCCGGGCGAGCCGTCGACGTCGACTTCGAAGCCCGCCGTGGCCCGGCCGGAGGTGCTCGAGATCAGTTCCGCTTCGTCGCCCGGGCGGCACATCGTCACGACCACCGCCTCGGTGAGGCCGTAGGCGGTCAGGACCGTCTCGAACCCGAGGTCGCTCCACATGCTCCGGACGAGCGACGCCGGCACCGGAGCGGCGCCGGTGACCGCCAGCCGCAGGGACGAAAGGTCGCGGCCGGGACGGGTGGGCTCGTGCAGGATCGACTGGAAGACGGTCGGGGCGCCGGGCAGGACCGAGATGCGTTCGCGCTCGATCAAGGCCAGGGTCGTGCGCAGGTCGAACACGGCCTGCGGGACGATCGTCGCGCCGGTCAGCAACCCCACCACGATCCCGGCCTTGTAGCCGAAGCTGTGGAAGAACGGGTTGATCACCAGGTACCGGTCGTCGGCGGTGACCTGGCCGCAGTCCGCCCAGGCGGCGGCGACGTCGACCACCTGGCGGTGGGCCGAGAGCACCCCCTTGGAGCGGCCGGTGGTGCCCGAGGTGAACAGGATGTCGCTCACGTCGTCCGGCCGCACGGCGTCCGCCCGCGCCTCGGCTTCGGCCAGGGGGACGCTCTCGGCCAGCGCGAGGAACTCGTCCCAGCCGAGGCTCCCGGGCACCGGCCGGTGCGGCTCGTCCAGGGGAACGCGGACGACGGTGCCGAGGTCCGGCAGCTCCGCGCCGGTCGCCACGATCGCGGCGTGCCGGTCGGCGCCGAGGAAGTCCGCGGCCACGACGAGCGCACTGGCCCGGCTGCGGACGAGCAGGTCGACGGTCTCGGCGGCGGTGAACCGGGTGTTGACCGGCACCAGCGTCGCGCCCGCGTAGAGCGCGCCCAGCGCCGTCAGGACCCAGTGGTGGGTGTTGGGGAGGGTGATCGCGACGCGGTCACCTGCCCGGACGCCGCGGGCGACGAACGCACGGGCGACGGTCTGAACACGTTCCAGAAGCGTGCTGAAGCCGAGCCGCAGGTCGCCGTCGACCAGCGCCTCCGAGGAACCGAACTTCGCGGCGGCATCGCGGACGACGGCCGGGATCGTGGTCTGTCCCACCACACCCTCCTCTGGACCGACAAACTAGAACGTGTTCTCATTACCCTAGGTGCCGGACCGGCCCGGCAGCAAGGAGGCGTGCGTGGAACCGACGCGATTCCGCCGCGAGGTCGCGGGCTGGCTCGCCGCCAACCTGACCGGCGAGTTCGCGAAGCTGCGCGGCCTGGGCGGGCCGGGCCGCGAGCACGAGGCGTTCGAGCTGAGGCTGGCCTGGGAACGCCACCTGGCCGCCGCGGGCTGGACCTGCGTCGGCTGGCCTCGCGAGTTCGGCGGCCGCGGCCTGTCGCTCGACGAGCAGGTCGCCTTCCACGAGGAGTACGCGGCCTCGGGCGCGCCGGCGCGCGTCAACCACATCGGCGAGCAGCTGCTCGGCCCGACGCTGATCGCCTTCGGCACGCCCGAGCAGCGGTCCCGGTTCCTCCCGAAGATCGTCGCGGTCGAGGAGCTCTGGTGCCAGGGCTACTCCGAGCCCGGCGCCGGCTCCGACCTCGCCGCCGTTTCGACGAGCGCGGTCCTGCGCGACGGCGAGTGGGTCATCAACGGCCAGAAGATCTGGACGTCGCTGGCCCACGTCGCCGACTGGTGCTTCGTCGTGGCCCGGACCGAACCGGGGTCCCAGCGCCACCACGGCCTGTCCTACCTCCTCGTGCCACTGCGCCAGGACGGCGTCACGGTCCGGCCGATCCAGCAGCTGACCGGCACGTCGGAGTTCAACGAAGTCTTCTTCGACGACGCCCGCACGGAAAGTGGCCTGGTCGTCGGCGAGCCCGGCGACGGCTGGCGGATCGCGATGGCGACCCTCGGCTTCGAACGCGGGGTCTCGACACTCGGCCAGCAGATCGGCTTCCGCCGCGAGCTCGACGACATCGTCGCCGAAGCGAAGCGGACCGGCACCTACGACGACCCGCTCCTGCGCGCCGACCTCACCCGCGCCCGGATCGGCCTCCGCGTCCTGCGCGCCCACGCGCTGCGGACCCTCGGCCGGCCCGCCGGACCCGAAGTGGCCGTCGGCAAGCTGCTGTGGGCGCAGTGGCACCGCGGGCTCGGCGAACTCGCCGTGCGCGCCCGCGGCGCGCGGTCGCTGACCGCGTCCGGCGGCGAGCTGGACGACTGGCAGCGGCTGTACCTGTTCACCCGCGCCGACACGATCTACGGCGGCTCGGACGAAATCGAACGCAACATCATCGCCGAGCGCGTGCTCGGCCTGCCGAGGGAGGCGCGTCCATGATCCCCCAGACCGTGACCCCGCAATACGTGCCCGGCCACGACCTGCTGTCCGGCAAGGTCGTCGTGGTCACCGCGGCGGCCGGCACCGGGATCGGCTCCGCGGTGGCGAAGCGCTGCCTCGAAGAAGGCGCTCATGTGGTGGTGAGCGACTGGCACGAGCGACGCCTGGCCGAAAAGGCCGCCGAACTGGCCGAACTCGGCAAGGTCCACGCCATCCCCTGCGACGTCACCGCCGAAGACCAGGTCCAGGCGCTGGTCGACGGCGCCGTGGAGCACTTCGGGCGCCTCGACGTCATGGTCAACAACGCCGGGCTGGGCGGCACGAAGTCCGTGCTCGACATGACCGACGACGAGTGGTCGCGGGTCCTCGACATCACCCTCACCGGCACCTTCCGCTGCACCCGGGCGGCGCTGCGCCAGTTCGTCGCCCAGGGCGGCGGCGGGGCGATCGTCAACAACGCGTCGGTGATCGGCTGGCGCGCGCAGGAGGGCCAGGCGCACTACGCGGCCGCGAAGGCCGGGGTGATGGCCTTGACCCGCTGTTCGGCCCTGGACGCCGCCGAGCACGGCGTCCGGATCAACGCCGTCGCGCCGAGCCTGGCCATGCATCCGTTCCTCGCCAAGGTGACCAGCGACGAACTCCTGGCCGACCTGACGAAGCGGGAAGCGTTCGGCCGCGCCGCCGAGCCGTGGGAGGTCGCCAACGTCATGGTCTTCCTCGCCAGCGACTACGCGAGCTACCTCACCGGCGAAGTCGTCTCCGTCAGCAGCCAGCACCCCTAGGAGCCCGTCTTTAAGGAGCTACTGTGCCCGAAGCCTTCCTCCTCGACGCGGTCCGCACACCCGTGGGACGGCGCGGCGGCGCGCTGTCCGGGTGGCACCCCGCCGATCTCGGCGCGCACGTCATCAAGGCGGTCGTCGACCGCGCCGGCGTCGACCCGGACCTGGTCGACGACGTCATCCTCGGCTGCACGGACACCCTGGGCCCGCAGTCGGGCAACATCGCGCGCACCGCGTGGCTGGCCGCCGGCTACCCGGACCACGTGCCCGGGGTGACCATCGACCGGCAGTGCGGGTCGAGCCAGCAGGCCGTCCACTTCGCCGCACAGGCCGTGCTGTCCGGCACGCAGGACCTCGTGCTGGCGGGTGGCGTGCAGAACATGAGCCGCATCCCGATCAGCGCCGCGATGCTGGCCGGGCGCGAATACGGTTTCGACGACCCGTTTTCCGGCTCGAAGGGCTGGCAGGAGCGCTACGGCAGCGTCGAAGTCTCGCAGTTCCGCAGCGCCGACATGATCGCCGAGCACTGGGACATCAGCCGTGCGGCGATGGAGGAGTACGCGCTGCGCAGCCACCAGCGAGCTCTCGCGGCCATCGATTCCGGTCGCTTCGACGCGGAGATCGTGCCGGTCGAGGAGTTCCGGCACGACGAGGGGCCGCGCCGGGACACCAGCCTGGAGCGGATGCGCGGCCTGAAGCCGCTGAGCGAGGGTTCCCGCCTGACGGCGGCGGTGGCCAGCCAGATCTCCGACGGCGCGAGCGCGGCGCTCCTGGCGTCGGAGGCGTTCGTGCGGGAGCACGGCCTGACGCCGCGGGCCCGCATCCACCACCTGTCGGTGCGCGCGGCGGACCCGGTGTGGATGCTGACCGGCCCGATCCCGGCCACCGCGCAGGCCCTGCGCAAGAGCGGGCTCGGCGTCGAGGACATCGATCTGTTCGAGGTCAACGAGGCGTTCGCCAGCGTCGTCCTGGCGTGGCTGGACGAGACGGACGCGGACCCGTCCCGGGTGAACGTCAACGGCGGCGGCATCGCGCTGGGCCACCCGATCGGGGCCACCGGCACGAAACTCCTCGCCACGCTCCTGCACGAGCTGGAGCGCCGCGGCGGCCGCTATGGCCTGCAGACGATGTGCGAAGGCGGCGGGACGGCGAACGTCACCATCATCGAACGGCTGTGAATGTCGCATTGAGGGACTTGAAGTCCCTCAATGCGACATTCACGGCCGTTGCCTACCCGGGCACCGCGATCCGCTCAGGCAAGGGCGCGCAGCTTCGGCAGGACGTCCTCGGAGAACTGGGTCAGGAACCGCTCCTGGTCGTGGCCGGGGCCGTGGAAGACCAGGTGGTTCAGGCCCGCGTCGAGGTACGGCTTGATCTGGGCCACGGCCTCGTCCGGGTCCGACGCCACGATCCAGCGCTTGGCGACCTGGTCGATCGGCAGCTCGTCGGCCAGCCGTTCCATCTCCTCGGCCGAGGACACGCTGTGCTTCTGCTCCGCCGACAGCGACAGCGGAGCCCAGAACCGGGTGTTCTCCAAGGCCTTCTCGTGGTCGCGGTCGTAGGACAGCTTGATCTCGATCGTCCGGTCGACGTCCTCGACGGTCTTCTCGGCCGCCTCGGCGCCCTCCTTGACCGCGGGCATCAGCTTCTCGGTGTAGAGGTCCATGCCCTTGCCCGAAGTGCAGATGAACCCGTCCCCCGCGCGGCCCGCGTACTTGGCCACGACTGGGCCGCCCGCGGCGATGTAGACGGGCACCGGCTGCTCCGGGCGGTCGTAGATCTTGGCGTCCACCAGCTCGTAGTAGTCGCCCTTGAAGTTCACGTTGTCACTGGTCCACAGCTCGCGGATCAGCTTGATCGACTCGCGCAGCCGGGCGAAGCGCTCCTTGAACTCCGGCCATTCGCGGCCCGAGACGGCGATCTCGTTCAGCGCCTCCCCGGTGCCGACGCCCAGGATGACCCGGCCGTTCGACAGCAGCGACATGGTCGCGAACGCCTGGGCGATCACCGCCGGGTTGTACCGGAACGTCGGGGTCAGCACGCTCGTGCCGATCTGGACGCGCTCGGTCCGCTCGGCCACCGCCGGCATCCACGCCAGCGCCCACGGCGCGTGGCCGCCTTCGTGCCGCCACGGCAGGAAGTGGTCGGACACCCAGACCGAGTCGAGACCGGCCTCTTCGGCGCGTACGGCGTACTCGACCAGGTCCCGCGGCCCGAACTGCTCCGCCGACGCCTTGTAACCGACCTTCAGCGCCACGCTCTCTCATCCTCCCGTTCGCCGGCCGAGGCGCCGCAGGATCTCACCCGCCTCGGCCACTGTGCCCTCGACGATCTCGGCCACCGTGGGCAGGTCGTGGATCATGCCCACCACCTGCCCCGACGCTAGCACTCCCGCGTCCGTCCGGCCTTCGACCAGCCCCGCCCGCAACAGCATCGGGGTGTTGGCCGCCATGACCAGTTGGCTCCACGTGAGATCGTTGCCGTGCTTCATCGCGAAGCCTTCCCGCACCATCGCAACCGGGGAGAGTCCGGTGATATTCCGGAAGCGCAGCGCGTTGCGCGCGGCCTGCGCGAGACCGCGGATCCGGCCGGTGCGTTCGAGCTTGTCGACGAGGTCGGTGCGCAGCACGCGGTGCGGCAGGCCGTCGACGCGGCGGGTGACGACCGTGCCGGTGAGCCCCTGCTCGAGGTAGAGGCGCTTGACGTCGTCGGGGACCGTGCTCTCCTTGCTCAGCAGGAACCGGGTGCCCATCGCCACGCCCGCCGCGCCGTACGCGAGGGCGGCCGCGAGGCCGCGCCCGTCGAAGAAGCCGCCGGCGGCGACGACCGGGATGTCGACGGCGTCCAGCACGGAGGGCAGCAGCAGCGTGGTGGCCACTCCCCCGGTGTGCCCGCCGCCTTCGCCGCCCTGCACGATGACCGCGTCCGCGCCCCAGGCGGCGACCTTCTCGGCGTGCCGCGCGGCGCCGACCGACGGGATCACGACGATCCCGTGGTCGCGCAGCTTCGCGATCATCTCCTTCCGGGGCGCGAGCGCGAACGAAGCCACTTTGACGCCTTCGCGGATGAGCAGGTCGACCCGGGCGCCGGCGTCGGCCGCGTCGGCGCGGAGGTTGACGCCGAACGGCTTCTCCGTGCGCTTCTTGACCTCCGCGATCGCCGCTTCGAGCTCGCCGAAGGTCATGGTCGCCGACGCGAGGATGCCGAGGGCGCCGGCTTCCGCGGTCGCCGAGACGAGCCGCGGGCCGGCGACCCAGCCCATCCCGGTCTGCACGACCGGGTGCTCGACGCCGGCCAGCCGGGTCAGCGCCGTCTTCATCCCGGAACTTCCTTGTCGCGCAGGCTCTTCGGATCGAGGACGTCGCGGAGGAGCCGCAGTTCCTCTTCCGTGGGCTCCCTGCTGGTGATCGCGTCGGAGAAGCCGATTTCGAACGTCGTCGCCGCGGCGACCTCCTCCCGGGTGACGCCGGGGTGCAGGGACACCGCCCGCATCGCGTGGTCCGGCGAGGCGAAGTCGAACACGCCGAGGTTCGTGACGACCCGGTGCACGTCGTGGTACTTCTCGGCGGACGGACCGGCTTTGGCGGCGTTGTCGTAGCCCACGCCCGAAACGACGTCGACGCTGTCCACGAAGACGCGGGTGCTGTGCCGGGGCACCCAGTAGCTGGTGCGGTGGTTGATGGTGTTGCCCGGCGCACCCCGCACGCCCAGCAGCTGCTTCTTCGGCCGCGCGTGGTCGCCGATGGCGGAGATGTTCTGGTTGCCGTACCGGTCGATCTGGTTGGCGCCCATCACGACGTGCCGCCGTCCGTGCGGGACGATCGTGTCGAGCATCTTGCGGAACGGCTGCCAGCCCTCCACGACGCCGTCCGTGGTCATCAGGTGCGCCTCGCCGTCGGACATGAGCAGGTCCGGTTCGAACGTCGCCCGCGCGAGTTTGGCGCCCAGCTGCGGGATCAGGCCCATCGGGCTGGCCACGATCTCACCGTCGCCGCGGAACAGCTCGGCCACCGCCACGACGGCGATCTCGGCCCGGGTCGCGCTCATGCGCACACCTCGCTGACGCTCGGTGCGCCCTGAGCGGAGAGCGCAGTGTTGAATGATTCGTTCGCAGGCTCACTCATGCCGCCTCCGCCTCGAACTTGTCCACTTCGGACAGATAGGTGCGCTCGTCACCCGACAGGAACCGGTCGGCGAACCCCGGCCACGCGTCCAGGTCCTTGGCGCAGCCGGCGTAGTGCCGCTGGAAGCGTTCGTCCCGGCCGTAGTCCGGCACCGCCGTGGTGAAGTGCGCGCCCCGCGGCGCCTCGACCACGCCGTCCACGTCGCTCCGGTTGAGCAGCAACGACTGCACCGGTCCCCCGGTCGTCAGCTCGGCCGTCTCGACGACCTTTTCCACCGACACGAACCGCTTCCGCGCGGCCAGGCAGAACAGCTCGTCGAAGTACGGGTCCGGGCCCAGGTACTGGGCGTTGCCGCGGGCGTCGGCGCGGTTGAGGTGCACCAGGGCGACGTCGAGGTGCTGCGCCGGCACGGCGACCAGTTCCTCGCCGTCCGCGTACGGCGAGCGCACGGTGCGCAGATCCGGGTTGGCGCGCATCACCTCCGACCCCAGGCCCGCGCGCGTCGGCAGGAACGGAAGCCGTTGCGCCGCCGCCGAAAGAGCCGTGGCGAACATGCCTTCGTCGTACTCGGTGACGTCGATGGCGCCGGTCTCGCGGGCCCGGCCGAACCACGGGTCGAACGGGATCGAGTCGAGCGTGACGAACCCGAACACCACCCGGGACACCTTGCCCGCCGCGCACAGGAGGCCGACGTCGGGACCGCCGTAGGACACCACGGTGAGATCGCGCACCGGCGTGCGGAGGATCGCGCGGACCAGCGCCATCGGCTTGCGCCGGGAGCCCCAGCCGCCGATGCCGATCGTCATGCCGTCTTCCAGTTCCGCCGCGACGTCGTCGGCGGTCGTGCGCTTATCGGCCATTCAAGAACTCCTCGCGGGCCTCGTCGGACGCGCCGAGCAGGTTGAGCTCGAAAGTGAAGCCCTGCTCGAACCGGTAGCTGCGGTGCACCTGCTGGGTGTCGATGCCGTTCAAGGCCTCCTTCGCCGCCCGGATGACCCGCGGGTCCTTCTTCGCGATGTCCCGGGCGACGGCCATCGCCGCGTCGTCCAGCTCCGCGCGCGGCACGACCTGGTAGACCGAGCCGTGCGCGTGCAGCTCGGCGGCGGTGATGGTGCGCGCGGTGAAGTAGAGGGTGCGCATGAGGTGCTGCGGCACCAGCCGGGCCAGATGAGTCGCGGCGCCCAAAGCCCCGCGCTCCACTTCCGGCACCCCGAAGGTCGCGTCCTCCGATGCGATGACGACGTCGGCGTTGCCGACCAGGCCGATGCCGCCCCCGAGGCAGAAGCCGTGCACCGCCGCGACGACCGGCACCGCGCAGTCGTAGACCGCGCCGAAAGCCGCGTGACAGCCCCGGTTCGCGCCGACCAGCGCGTCGTACCCGGCGCTGCGCTGGATCTCCTTGATGTCCACGCCGGCGTTGAAGCCGCGCCCTTCGGCGCGGAGGATCACCACGTGCACATCGGGGTCGCGGCCCGCCTGCGTGAGCGCGTCGGCGAGGTCGAACCAGCCTTGCACCGGCAGCGCGTTCACCGGTGGGAAGTCGACGGTGACGAGCTCGACGTGCCCGTCGCGTTTGGTCAGGATGCCCATCAGCTCGCTCCGTACACGGGTTCGGGCTCGGGCGCGCGCTCGAGCAGTTCCTTCACCACCGCGCCGAGTTCCGCCGGGTCCCACCGCTCGCCCTTGTCCACGGCCGGACCGTGCCGCCAGCCCTGCGCCAGGGAAACCTTGCCGCCCTCGACCTCGAACACCCGCCCGGTGACGTGCCCGGACTCCGTGCTGCCCAGCCACACGACCAGCGGCGAGACGTTTTCCGGCGCCATCGCGTCGAAGCCGGTGTCCGGGCGGGCCATGGCGTCCGCGAAGACGCCCTCGGTCATCCGGGTCCGCGCGGCCGGCGCGATCGCGTTCACCGTCACCCCGTAGCGAGCCAGCTCCGCGGCCGCCACCACCGTCAACCCGGCGATCCCGGCCTTCGCCGCCGAATAGTTGCCCTGGCCGACGCTGCCGAGCAGCCCGGCACCCGAACTGGTGTTGATCACGCGCGCACTCGGCGTCCTTCCGGCCTTGGCTTCGGCGCGCCAATGTTCCGCAGCGTGCCGCAACGGCGCGAAATGCCCTTTCAGGTGCACGCGCACGACCGCGTCCCACTCGTCCTCGGCGAGGTTGACCAGCATCCGGTCCCGGAGGAACCCCGCGTTGTTGACCAGCACGTCCAAGCGGCCGAAGCGCGCCACCGCGGTGCCGATCAGCTCCTTCGCCCCGGCCCAGTCGGCGACGTCGGAGGTGTCGGCCACCGCTTTCCCGCCGAGCGCCTCGACCTCCGCGACGACTTCCGCGGTCACGCCCTCCTCCACGTCGTTCACCACCACCGACGCGCCCTCGGCCGCGAACGCCAGCGCGTGCGCCCGCCCGATGCCGCGGCCCGCGCCGGTCACGACGACCACCCGGTCCTGGCACAACCCGCTCACGAATCCTCCCGTTGGTTGACGTCGGCCGCGGCGAGGAACGCCGGGACCTCACCGCCGCCGTGGACGCGCAGGGTCGCGCCGGAGACGTAGGACGCCAGCGACGAGGCGAAGAACGCGGCGCACGCGCCCACTTCCTCCGGCTCGGCCAGCCGCCCCAGCGGCACGGTCTTCCCGACCGCCTCGACCGCGGCCTCGCTGCCGTAGTGCAGATTCGCCTGCTCGGTCCGCACCATCCCGACGTCGAGCGCGTTCACCCGCACCTTCGGCGCCCACTCGACCGCGAGACTGGCGGTCAAGTTGTCCAGCCCGGCTTTCGCGGCGCCGTAAGCCGCCGTTCCCGGCGACGGGCGGGTGCCGCTCACGCTGGAGATCATCACGATCGAGCCGCCGGTGTCCTGGCGCTGCATCACGGCGTTGGCGTGCTGCGCGACCAGCAGCGGTGCGAGCAGATTGAGCTGCACGATCTTCTCGTGCAGCCGCGGCGACGCCTCCGCCGCCGGGGTGTACGGCGCACCGCCGGCGTTGTTCACGACGACGTCGAGCCGTCCGTGCCGCTCGACGATCCCCTCGACCAGAGCGGCGACCTGCGCCTCGTCGCGGACGTCGCACCGGACGAACTCGGCCGGGGTGGGTGCTTCACGGCGCGCGCAGGTGATCACCCGGGCGCCTTGGGCGAGGAACACGGCGGCGATGCCCTTGCCCACGCCGCGGACGCCGCCGGTGACCAGCACGACGGCCCCGGCCAGCCCGAGATCGGTTTTCACTCCACAAAACTAGAACACGTTCTCGCTTTGGGCAAGGCCGGGCAGTTACCCACAGCCTTGGTCATTCGGGACGTTGGGCGAGCGGCGCCACGGGCCGCCGAACTAGAACTCGTTCCGGACGGTCAGTCGCGCTTCGCGGCGTCGTACTCCGCGTTGGCCGCCATGACCTCGGGCATCTGGTCCTCGACGTCGCGGATGAGGGCCAGCAGCAGCGCGGCCGTGCGCCTGCCCCGCGGGGTGAGGCTGTACTCGACCTTCGGCGGGATGGTCGGCTGGGCTTCGCGGTGCACGAAGCCGTCGCGCTCGAGTGCCTGCAGCGTCTGGGCGAGCATCTTCTCGCTGACCCCGCTGACCCGGCGCCGCAGCGCGTTGAAGCGGAGAGTGCCGTCATGGAGGGCGACCATCGCCAGGGTCCCCCAGCGGCCGGTGATGTGCTCGAGCGTCGCCCGGGACGTGCACGCCTGCGCGAACACGTCGAACACCACCTGCCCGTGCTCGTCGACCCACTCCGGCGCCTCGCTCATGGCCTCAACGGTACCCCGCCCGCCGCCGAAACCCAGGTGAGGATGCTCACCAAGAGGTTGCACTTTCCAGAAGTTAGTACACTCTGATGGTAAGTGTTCCGCAAGCGAGGAGTGAACGCATGATCGTCGTCACCGGTGCCACCGGACAGCTCGGCCGCTTGGTCGTCGAAGGCCTGCTGAAGAAGGTTCCGCCCGCCGAGATCGTCGCCGCCGTGCGCGACCCGCGGAAGGCCGAGGAGTTCGCCGCCCGCGGTGTGCAGGTGCGGACCGCCGACTACGACGACCCGGCGACCCTCGCCACGGCGTTCGCGGGCGCGGAGAAGGTCCTGCTGATCTCGAGCAGCACGCCCGGGCAGCGGCTCGCCCAGCACGAAGCCGTCGTCACGGCCGCTCGCGAGGCCGGCGTGCGCCACCTCGCCTACACCAGCGTCCTGGCCGCCGACACGACGAAGCTGTTCGTCGCGCCGGACCACAAGGCCACCGAAGAGGTCATCCGCGAGTCGGGCGTGCCGTTCACCTTCCTGCGCAACGGCTGGTACACCGAGAACTTCGGGCAGACGGTCGCCCAGGCGCTCGCGACCGGGTCCTTCGCGGGCAGCGCCGGCGAGGGCCGGCTCGGCGGCGTGCCGCGGATCGACTTCGCCGAAGCCGCCGTCGAGGTGCTGACCGGCGAGGGCCACGTCGGCAAGGTGTACGAGCTCGCCGGCGACGAGTCGTGGAGCTACGCCGACCTCGCCGCCGCGGTCACCGCCGCCGCCGGCAAGCCGGTGTCCTACCAGGACCTGCCGGCCGCGCAGCACCGGGAGATCCTGCTCGGCGCGGGCCTGCCCGAGCCGGTCGCGGCCATGCTGGTCGACGCCGACCGCGCCATCGCCGACGGCGAGCTGTCTTCGGCGTCGGGCGATCTGCGGACCCTCATCGGCCGGCCCACCACGCCCCTGGCGGAAGCCGCCACCGCGCTGGTGAAGGGCTGAGTCTCCAGTCCGTGAAGGCACCTTGAGGACGCTGAGTGCCTCGAGGTGCCTTCACGGCCTCGCGGCGCGGCAGGAACCGGCCGGCCGGTTCGGTCACGCGCCGCGGGAACGAAGCCCCGACGCGCGCAGGGCGGCCTGCATCGCGAACCGCGCGTCCGCATCGTCGAGGCGCTCTCCGAACGCCTGCCTCAGCTGACGCACCCGATACCGGACCGTCTGCGGGTGCACCGCGAGATCCACCGCGATCTTCTCGGAGTTGCCGCCGTTCTGCAGCCAGGACAACAGGGTTTCGCCGAGGCGGCGCCGGGTCCGGTCCGGGAACTGGGCGAGCGGAGCCAGTTCCCGCTGCGCGACCTGGTCCGCCAGGTCCTCGTCGGACAGCAGCCACAACGTCGTCAGGTGCTCCGCGCACCACGTGACCGGGACGTCCGGCAGCGCGCCGTCCCCCACCAGCCGCAGCGCCGTGCGCGCCCACCGCAGCGAATGCGCCGCCGCCGCGAGGTCCGTCGGAGGGCCGACCGCGACGCGCGTGCCGAGCCGGGCGAGGCCGCGCGCGTCCGCCGGGGCGGGCACCAGCAGGTACGGCTGCGGGGACTCGAGGTCGACGAGCACCTCCGGCCCCCACGGGCCGCTCACCACGGCTTCGGCGGCCACCGCCGCCACCTCCTGGGGCACCGGCCAGCCGGCCGCCGCCGCGAGTTCGGCGAGCACCGCGTCCGGGACGACGCCCGGTCCGGTGAGCAGCCGCAGCAACCGCCGCCGCAGTCCCGCCCGGGTACCGTCGATCTCCGCCCGCGCTTCCCGGTACCCCTGGCTCGACATCCGGGCCAGTTCGTCCGCGTAGCCGAACAGCATCTCGGCGAGCTGCGCCATCACCGGGGACGAGAGCCGGTGCCGCCGGCCCAGCCGCATGATCCACCGCCAGCCCACCCGGGTCCCGACGCGGTACGCCGCCTGGAGGTCGTCGAGGGTCCGCCCCTCGTGCGCCTCGCCGGCGCCGAGCCGCCGGCACGTCTCGTACAGCTTTTCCCGCGAGGCCAGCGGGTCCTGGACGAGATCCACGAACAGCGCGACGGCGCACTCGACGCCGTGCCGGGTGACGCGGCCGTAGAAGCCGTCCGCCGGCCGGGCGTAGACCGGGACCGCCCGCCACACCTCCCGGACGATCCACTCCACCAGCGCCGGGACGGCCGGCCGCATGAAGGCGGCGAGTTCCGCTCTTCGGAGAACCTCCACACCCGCGTCCCGGTCGACCGGGACGCGCTCTCGAGCACTGTCGCGGGACACCAGCGTCCTCCACGGGGAGAAGGGCCAAGTTGCCAGCTTTACCGGCCAGTAAAGCTGGGGAGACCGTACAGTACACCTCCATGAGCCGGCAGAGTTCTCCTGATCGATCCAGTGCTCGCCGCAGCCCGGCCGCCCGGCCCACCGACGACGAGCTGCTGGACGCCGCGCGCGCCGTGTTCGCCGAGCGGGGGTTCGCGCAGGCCACCATGGGTCTGATCGCGGACCGCGCCGACTCCACCAAACCGACCCTCTACGCGCACTTCGGTGACAAGGCGGCCCTCTTCCGCACCACCGTGGGCCGGGAGGTCGCCGCGCTGCGGAACTGGGTGTTCACCGCCTACGAAACGGCCAGCGCGCGCCCGCTCGAAGAGCGGGTCCGGCTCTCCGTGATGGCCATGTTCAGCTATGCCGCCGCCCATCCGGAGAGCTTCCGGCTGTTGTTCGGCTCGGCCGTCGACGACATGACGGACGAGCGCCGGACGCTGGCCGACACCATCACCGCGCACGTGGTCGGTCAGATCCGGGAGCACCTGCGCGCCCACGGCCGCACGGACGGCGCCGCCGCGGACCTGCTCGCGGCGATGATGGTGGGCCTCGTCGGGCGCGCCGCGACGCACGTCTCCCACTCCCCCAGCGTCGACCCGATCGCGGCGGGCGAACTGGCCACGGGTTTCGTCATGGCCGCGTTGCGCGGCCTCGACCCCGTGCTGCTGGACCGCGTCGACACCGCGCGCACGGCCGGACAGTACGCCACCTGAGCGTCCATTCCGGACTGTTTGTCACCGGCGGAACAATTACCGGCACGAATTGAAACACCCTCTTGCCTCCATTCGGGGGCCGCTGCGACGCTGCCGTTACCGCAAGCGCGGCCACTATTTCCGCTCCCCACGGAAAGCGCTTGCCGACCCCCTTTTGTCTCGGCACAATGAGGTGTTCAGCCATGATTCGTGTCCCCAAATCCCGTCTGCTCTCCGCCGCCGCCACGGTCGGCCTCGCCCTCGCCGGCCTCACCGTGGCCGCCGCGCCGGCGGCTTCGGCCGCACCGTGCACCGACATCGACATGCCGGTGGCCCGCGGCACCGGCGAACCCGGCGGCCTGGGCCTCATCGTCGGCGACCCCGTCTACCAGGCGGTGCAGAACCGGCTGCGGCCGCGCTCGGTGAGCAGTTACGCGGTGAACTACCCGGCCGACCTGAACCAGCCCACGTCGGTGCAGCGTGGCAACACCGACCTGGTCAACCACGTGCGGGCGCAGGCCGCGGCCTGTCCGCAGCAGCGGTTCGTCCTGGTCGGCTACTCCCAGGGCGCCAACGTCGTCGACAACTCGATCGGCATCAGCAGCGCCGGCGCCGTCGTCGGCGGCCCGATCGTCGCGACCATCCCGGCGGACCTGGCGCCCCGGATCGCGGCCATCCTGCTGTTCGGCAACCCCATCCGCTCGATCGGCCGTCAGGTCACCGGCACCTACCAGAGCCGCACCAAGGACTACTGCGCCCTCGGCGACCCGGTCTGCCAGCCGTTCGGTGGCAACATCCTGGCCCACCTGAGCTACGGCGGCAACGCCTCGGACGCGGCCGCGTTCGTGGCGGGCAAAGTCTGATCCCACCGAAGTCCGTGAATGTCGCATTGAGGGACTTGAAGTCCCTCAATGCGACATTCACGGACTTTCCTCAGCAGTTGGACGGCGCCGGTTCCCCGTTGAACCGCTTCACGATCCATTGGTGCGCGTCCGCGTTGCCGGCGAAGATGCCGGAAAGGTGGTCGGAAATGTAGGAGGTCCACTGCTCGCGGACCCCGGCCGCGCAGTACGCCCGGTGCAGCGTCTCCGCCTGCGGGGTGTTGACGATCTCGTCCGTGCTCGCGTGGTACTGGAACACCGGCACCCGCGGCGGGTTCGCGCCCAGCTTGTTCTGCGCCAGCCGCGCCCGCCACTTCGGGGTCCCCAGCGGATCGGACGTGGTGAAGTCGCTGATCTTCTTGAACGAGTAGTTGAGCAGGAGTTCGGCGGTGCAGGCGTTCTTCTTGGCGTCGGCCAGCTGCTGACGGCCGGTGGCGTTGAGGAACGAATCCAGGTTCAGTTCCGGGTACGCGGCGTCGAGGCCGATCGCGGCGAAGGCGAGGAAGCCGAAGCCGATGTAGCCGTCGAGTCCCTTGGCGACCTCGGTCAGGTCGGCCGGGACCCCGCCCGCGACGACGCCGACGACGTTCAGTTCGGGCGCGTACGTGGGCTGTTTCTCCCCCGCCCACATCGATCCGCCGCCGCCTTGGGAGTAGCCCTGGAAGATCACCTTCGCGGACTTGGACAGCCGGGCGGACGGGAGGTTCTGCGCCGCCCGGACCGAGTCGATCACGGCGGGGCCCATGGACTGCCCGGTGATGTACGTGGGCACCGTCGCCGGCGAGTAGCCCTCGTAATCGGTCACCGCGACGGCGTAGCCGCTGGACAGCGAGTCGTTGATGGCGGGCTGGTCGTAGAGCGTCCCCCGCTCCGTCGCCTTGGACGCCGTGCACTTGAACGCCGGGCCCTGCGTGCCGACGGCGTAACCGACGATCGGCGCGGTGGCGGGGTCCTTCCCCTTGGGCACCAGGATGGTTCCGGTCACCGCGTCCGGACGGCCCTGCGCGTTGGTCGACAGGTACATGACCTGCCAGGCGTCGGCGTTGAGCGAGTTCAGCAGCGGCACCGAGGGGCGCCAGCGGAGGACGTCACCGGGCTTCCCGGCCGGCAGCGGTGACGGCGGGGTGTAGAACGAGTCGTCGAACGGGCCGGGCAGGAGGGGCGCCGCCGCGCCGGCGGGCGGGCTCGTGGCCAGCACCCCCAGCGCGACCAGTGAAGCACCCAGGAGCGCGGACCAGAAGCGTCGGAACCGGACAGACTTCACCACAACCTCCAGCAGGGAAGGGGCTCTATCGGATACAGGAGTGCGCTCAGGCCGGCAGGCCGAGCGCGCCGGCGAGGACCGGCCACGAGTTGTGCAGGGCCCGCTGCCAGTACGGCCAGCTGTGCGTGCCCGGCCCGTAGTAGTCGACCGTCGCCGGAATGCCGGCGGCCCGCAGGCGGTCGGTGAAGCTGGTGGACGACAGCAACGCCGCCGGTTCGAACGGGTCGCCGCCCGGCCCGGACGGGTCGAGCGGACCGGTCTGCCCGTTGCCACAGGAGATGTAGAGCGCCGTGCCGCGCAGCTTGTCGATGTTGTCGTAGGGGTTGTTCGCCGACCACATCGGCCGCATCAGCAGGTCGCTGCCCCAGAGGTCGAGGTAGGCGAAGATCCCCGCCCGGAGCAGGATCCCCTTGACGAACACCGGGGCGCCCGCGGACAGGGTGTTCGGCACGCCGCTGTAGGACGCGGCCGCGCCGAACATCCCGGGGTGCTTGAACGCGTACGCCATCGCGCCGTACCCGCCGATCGACAGCCCGGCGACCGCGCGGCGCGTGCCGCCGCGGTACCCGCGCTCGACGATCTGACGGACTTCGGTGGTGTGGAACGTGTCCCAGTCGGGCGTGTTCCGCAGGCCGAGGTTCCACCACTTCGCGTACATCCCCGCCGGCCCGTCCGTCGGCATCACGACGAGGGCGTCCTTGGCGGCGGTGAACGTCTTGACGTCGGTGAACTGGTCCCACGAGCGGTAGTCGACCGGTTCGCAGCAGCCGTGCAGCAGGTACAGCACGGGCCAGGTCCGCCCGGGCTGCGCCGCCCAGCCGGACGGCACGATCAGCCGGACCATCCCCGTGGTGCCGAGGGCGGGCGAGCTGACCTTCAGGTCCACCGTCCGGGCGTCCAGCCAGGTCTCCTCGACGACTTTCGCGCCGTCGTCGGCCACGGCCGGGCTCGCCTGGGCGGCCGTCACGCCACCGGCGATCAGGACGACGACGGACAACGCCAGCAGGGCGAACCGTTTCACAGCGACTCCTTACAGGGGAATGTTTCCGTGCTTCTTCGCCGGTAAGCTCTGCCGTTTGGTGCGCAGCGCCCGCAGGGCCCGCGACACCTGCAGCCGGGTCTGGGACGGCGCGACGACCTGGTCGACGTACCCGCGTTCGGCGGCCAGGTACGGGCCGCCGTGGCGCTTGCGGTACTCGTCGGTGAGCCGGCGGCGGGTCGCCTCCCGCCGCTCCGGCGGCAGCTCGGCCAGCTCCCGCCGGTAGAGCACCTGCACGGCGCCTTCGGCGCCCATCACCGCGATCTCCGCGGTCGGCCAGGCCATGCTGACGTCGGCGCCGAGGTGCTTGGAGCCCATCACCGCGTAGCCGCCGCCGTAGGCCTTGCGGACGACGACGGTCACCTTCGGCACCGTCGCTTCGGCGTAGGCGTAGATCAGCTTGGCGCCGCGGCGGATGATCCCGCCGCGTTCCTGGCCGGTGCCCGGCAGGTAACCGGGGACGTCGGCGAGGGTGAGCAGCGGGATGTTGAAGGCGTCGCAGAAGCGCACGAACCGGGCGGCCTTCTCGGACGCGTCGATGTCGAGCACCCCGGCCTGGTGCCGCGGCTGGTTGGCCACGACGCCGACCGAGCGGCCCTGGATCCGGCCGAACGCGCAGATCATGTTGGGCGCGAAGGCGCTGTGCACTTCGGTGAACTCGCCGTCGTCGACCAGCGCGGCGATCAGCTCGGCCATGTCGTAGGTCCGGTTCGGCGAGTCGGGCACCAGCCGGTCGAGCGCGAGGTCGGCCGGCGTGAGGTCGGGACTGGTGTCGTCGGCGTACTCCGGGGCGGGGTCGAGGTTGTTGGAAGGCAGGTACGCGAGCAGGGTCTGCACCCACTCGACGGCGTCCTGCTCGTCGGCCGCGTGGTGGTGGGCGTTGCCGGCCACCTCGCTCTGGACGGCCGCGCCGCCCAGCTCCTGGGCGGTGACCCGCTCGCCGGTGACGGCGTGCACGACGTCCGGGCCGGTGACGAACATGTGCGACGTTTCGTCGACCATCACGGTGAAGTCGGTGATCGCCGGGGAGTAGACCGCGCCGCCGGCGCACGGGCCCATGATCATCGAGATCTGCGGGATGACGCCGGAGGCGTGGGCGTTGCGGCGGCCGAGCTCGGCGTAGTACGCCAGCGAGACGACGCCTTCCTGGATGCGGGCGCCGCCGGAGTCGTTGATCCCGACGACCGGGCAGCCCAGCGACATGGCCAGGTCCATCACCTTGAGGACCTTCTCGCCGGAGACTTCGCCCATGCTGCCGCCGAAGACGCTGAAGTCCTGGGAGAACACGCAGATCTGCCGACCGTCGACGGTGCCGTGCCCGGTCACGATCCCGTCGCCCCACGGCCGGTTGGCGTCCATCCCGAAGTCGGCGCAGCGGTGCCGCGCGAACTGGTCGAGCTCGACGAAGGACCCCGGGTCGAGCAGCAGCCCGATCCGTTCCCGCGCGGTCAGCTTGCCCTTGGCGTGCTGCCGGTCGACGGCCCGCTTCTCGGCGATGCGGACGATCTCGTCCTGCCGGGCGGCGAGGTCGGCGATCCGGAACGCCGTGGTCGGGGTGAGGTCATCGAGCGTCATCGGACTCCCTCCCCCACCGGCGCGGCGAGCCGCTCGGCGAGCGCCGAGGCGAGCACCGCCACGTGCGGTGGGTCGATCATCGACACGTGGTCGCCCGGCACCCGCGCCACTTCGAGCCCGGCGGAGAACTCGTCCCAGCCGAGGGTGTCGTCGGTGCGCAGGTACCGGGGGTCGAGCGTCGTGGTCAGCGGGTGCGGGTCGCGCGCCCGCAGCAGCAGCACCCGGCCGTCGTACCGGCCGGGCGTGTACCGCTCGGCGACTCGTGCGTCCACATAGGACTCGTACTGGTGGCGCAGGACGCCGGGGCCGAGGTCGGGCACCTGCTCGGTGAGCCGGTCCAGGACCCACCGGATCTGGGCGTCCTCGTCCAGCCGCGCGAGTTCCTCCCGCGGGATCGCGAACGGCACGCCGTAGGTCCGCGAAACGTGCTCGGCGAACCGGTCGAAGCGGTCCAGCAGCAGCTCGCCCGCCGGCTTCCCCGGCGCGGGCAGCGGCAGGATCGTGTCGATCAGGAACACCAGCTCGACCGGCTCGCCCGCCGCGGTCAGCAGCCGGGCCGTCTCGTACGCCAGGCAGCCGCCGAACGACCAGCCGCCCAGCCGGTAGGGGCCGTGGGGCTGGATCTCGCGGATCAGCTCGGTGTAGCAGGCGGCCTTGCCCTCGACGGTGTCCTCGTCGTCGATGCGTTCGAACCCGTACACCGGCCGCCCTTCCGGCAGCAGCCGGACGAGCTCGCGGTACACGCTCGACGGCCCGCCCGCCGGGTGGAACAGGAACACCGGCTCCGTCACGCCGTCGCGCAGCAGCCGCACCGGGCCGCCGCCGCGGCCTTCGAGCTCCGCGCGCAGCAGGTCGGCCATCGCGGCGACCGTCGGCGTGGCGAACAACCGCTCCACGGCGGGGACCGCGCCGAGCTGCTCCGCGAACGCCGACCGCAGCCGCCGCGCGCGTTCGGGATCGCCGCCCACGGCGAAGAAGTCGTCGTGCACGCCGGGTTCCGGGCCGCCCAGCTCGGCCTGCCAGTGCCGGGCGACCCAGCGCTCGGCGGGGTCGCGCGGCCCGGCGGCCGCCGCCGGCCCGGCGGGCGAAGCCGTCCCGAAGCCGGCCTGCGCGGCGAGGTGGCCGGCGAGCTCCGCCAGGCTGGCCCCGCGCAGGAGCAGCGGGATCGGCAGCGGCAGCCCGAAGTCGCGTTCCACCGCGCCCCGGGCCCGCATCGCCGACAGCGAGTCCAGGCCGAGCCGCGTGAGCGGCATGTGCCGGTCGACCTCGGCGTAGCCCAGCAGGCCTCCGACGAGCCCGGCCAGGTGGTCGGCCATCGCGGCGCGGGCGGCTTCCGGCGGCCCGCCGCGCAGTGCCGCCAGTCCGTCCCAAGTGGACGGTTCGGTCCGCGGGGCGAAGAGCGCGAAGAACGGCCGTTCGGCCAGCCGCGGGAAGAGGTCCAAGACCGCCGCGGTGTCCACCCGGGCGACGCCGGCCGCCGGGAGGTCGCGGGCCAGGACGACGTCCAGTGCCGCCAGGGCTTCCTCGGTGCCGAGCGGGTCGAGCACCGGATTGCGGGACCCGGCCGCGGCGCCGGCCTCGCCCCAGGCGCCCCAGCCGATCGTCGCCGCCGGGAGCCCCTGGGCCCGGCGCCACGCGACCAGGGCGTCGGCCCACGCGTTCGCGGTGGCGTACGCGGTCTGGCCGGGCGACCCGAACAGCGCGGCGGCCGACGAGTACACCAGCCACCAGTCGAGGTCGTGCCCGGCGGTCGCCTCGTGCAGCCGCCAGGCGCCCAGCGCCTTCGGCCGCCAGACGGCGTCGAGCGCGCCGGCGTCCAGGGTGACGGCGGCGCCGTCGGCCAGCACCCCGGCGGCGTGCAGCACCCCGCGCAGCGGCACGCCCCCTTCGGTGGCCGCGGCGACCAGCGCCTCGGCCGTGCCGGGCTCGGCGATGTCCCCGGGCACGACCCGGACGTCGAGGCCCGGTCCGGCCAGGCCGGAGTCGGCCGCGCGACGGCTGTTCAGCACCAGCCGGGTCGCCCCGCGCTCGGCCAGCCACTTCGCCGCGACCAGGCCGAGGCCGCCGAGCCCGCCGGTGAGGACGTAGGCGCCGTCGCGAACCGGCTGACGCACCGGGTCGCCGAGCTTCGGGCGGACCAACCGGCGCGTGTGCCGGATCCCCTCGCGCCAGGCGATCTCGTCGTCCGGGCCGTCCGCGCGGATCTCGTCGCGCAGCTGACCGGCCCACAGCCGGGCCGGGTCCGGGCCGGCGTCGAAGTCGACGTGGCTCACCCGGAGTTCGGGATGCTCGAAGGCGAGCACCCGCACGAATCCGCGCAGCGCGGCCAGGCCGGGGTCGCCGGGCTCGCCGGGTTCGACGCTCAGCGCTCCGGCGGTGACCAGCCACAACCGGGGCGGCACCGGCACTTCGGCCAGCTCGGCGACCACGCCGGACAGGGTGCCGACCAGCCGCTCGGCCCGCCGCGGGTCGGGCTCGCCGGCTTCGCCGAGCAGGGCGAGCACTCCGGTCGTTTCGCCGGCGCGCAGCAGCTTCGCGAGCGCGGCGCGGTCGCCGAGGCGGGCCGCCGGTTCGCCCGGGAATTCCCGGCTCAGGTCCGCTTCGGACAACACGATCCAGCGGCAGGTGCGCGCCGGAGCGGCGGGCAGATCGGCCGGCTGCCAAGCCGCTTCGAACAGCAGCCGCGCCGTCGCCGCGTCGCGGAACCGGCGGCAGTAGACGTCGCGGAACTCCACCAGGACGGCGTCGTCGGCGTCGACCAGCTGAACGCTGCCGAGCAGGCCGTCGCCGGACGGGTCGAGCGAACCGAGGACGGCGTCCACCCGCACCCCGCGGCGCGGCTCGCCGGCGACCACCACCTCGCCCACGGTCAGCGGCAGGTAGAGGGCGTCCGCTTCGCCGACCGCCGCGGCGAGCGCGTGCAGGCAGGCGTCGGCGAGCGCGGGGTGAAGGACGTAGGCGGGATGGTCCGCTTCGGGCAGCACGATCGACGCCGAGGCGCGCCCGGGTGCGGCGGTCACCCGCCGCAGGCCGCGGAAGGCCGGGCCGTAGGACTGGCCCAGCTCGGCCAGTGCCCGGTAGAGGTCGACCGGGTCCCCGGTGACCGCCCCGAACGGCGCCGACGGCGCCCCGCCGGACCCGATCCTGGCCGTGGCGTGCCGGACCCACTCGCCCGGCGCGGACTTGGCGTGCACGCTCAGTTCGGTCCCGGTGAGGGTGGTCGTCACCTCGGTGTGTGCCGCCAGCGGGAGGACCTCCCGCAGGTCGAGGTCGCGGACGTGCCCGCCGGGGCCGGCCACCCGCGCCGCGGCGAGCGCCAGCTCGAGGAAACCGGTGGCCGGGAACACCGGCGTGTCCCGCACGGTGTGGTCGGCCAGCCACGGCAGGTTCGCGGTGCCGACGTCGGCACGCCACAGGTGACCGCCGCCGGGGTGTTCGATGTGGACGCCCAGCAGCGGATGACCGCCGCCGGTGCGGGTGGTCCGGCGCGGCCAGAACCGTTCGTGCCGCCAGACCGGGCCGGGCAGCTCGGCCAGCGGCGCCCGGGGGCGGGCGGCCAGCACCCCGGGGTGGCCGAGGACGTGCAGCCGGGCGAGGCTGGAGAGGAACGCCGTGCGCTCGTCGATCCGGCGGCTCGCCGAGGGCAGGCACTGGGCCTGCTCGCCGGCGGTCTGTTCGATCGCGGCCAGTGCCACCGGGTGCGGGGAGATCTCGGCGAACACGGTGTGCCCGTCGGCGGCCGCCGCTTCGAGGGCCTGGCTGAACCGCACCGGACGGCGCAGGTTCGCCGCCCAGTACTCGACGTCGAACGCGGGCGTCTCCCGCGGCTCGTCGAGAACGCTGGTGTAGCACGGGATTTCCGGTTTCGCGGGCGCTATCCCGGTCAGGCCGGCGCGGAACCGGCCGAGCACGGCGTCGACGGCGGCGGAGTGCCCGGCCCCGCCGACCGGCAGCCGCCGGGCCAGCCTGCCGAGGCCTTCGACGTGCGCGACGAGCGCGTCGACCTGGCCGGCGGGCCCGCTGACGGTGCACTGCGTCGGCGACGCGTACACCGCGACGGTGACTTCGGGGAAATCGGCCAGCTCCGCCGGTGACAGTTCGACGACGGCCATCGCGCCATCGCCGGTCCGGTCGAGTTCGGCGAGCAGCCGGGCCCGGGTGGTCATGACGCGCAGGCCACCGGCGACGTCGAGCGCCCCGGCGACGACCGCCGCGGCGACCTCGCCCATCGAGTGCCCCACCACGGCCGCGGGAGTGACGCCGTGGGCGCGCCAGAGCCCGGCGAGCGCGAGCTGCATGCCGAACAACGCGAGCTGGGTGGTGGCCAGGTCCGGGAGGTCGCGCTCGAGGGCTTCGCGCAGGGAGAACCCGGCTTCGGCGCGGAAGACGGAATCGAGCGCGTCGACCTCGGCGAGGAAGGCGGGTTCGGAGCGCAGCAGCAGGCGGCCCATGCCGGACCACTGCGAGCCGTAACCGGAGAAGACGAAGACAACCCCCAAGCGCCCCAATGTGGCATTCGGTGCATCCAGCGCACCCAAAGTGGCATTCGGTGCGTCCAGCGCACCCAAAGTGGCATTCGGTGCGTCCAGCGCACCCAAAGTGGCATTCGGTGCGTCCACCGCACCCAAAGTGGCATTCGGTGCATCCACCGCACCCAACGCGGCATTCGGTGCATCCACCGCACCCAACGCGGCATTCGGTGCATCCACCGCACCCAACGCGGCATTCGGTGCATCCAACGCACCCAACGCCACATTGGGGGCGTTCACAGGTCCGGCTATACCGCGACCCGCGGCCAGTTCGCGCAGTCCCTCGACCACCTCGGCCCGGCTCTCGCCGACCACCGCGCCGCGGACCGGCAGGTGCTCGCGCCGATGGGCCAGCGTCGCCGCGACCGGACCGAGCGGGGCCTCGGACACCTCCAGCCAGTCCGCCAGCTCCCCCGCCCGCGCGCGCAGCACCTCCGCCGACCGGGCCGAGAGCGCGAACACCTGCGGCCCCTCGGCTTCTCCCGCTCGCGGCGGGAAGGACGCCGCCGGCCACTCCTCGAGCACGACGTGCGCGTTGGTGCCGCCGAACCCGAACGCCGACACCCCCGCCCGCGCGGTGCCTGAGTAGCGCGGCCAGTCCGTGCCCTCCGCGACCACGCGCAACCCCGTGAAGTCGATGTGCGGGTTCGGCTCGCGGAAGTGCAGGCTCGGCGGCACCCGCCGGTGCGTCATCGCCAGCACGACCTTGAGCAGGCCGGTGATCCCGGCCGCGCCTTCGAGGTGGCCCAGGTTGCTCTTCACCGAGCCGAGCAGCAGCGGGCGGCCGGGTTCGCGGCCCACCCCGAGCACCGTGGCGAGCGCTTCCGCCTCCAGCGGATCGCCCAGAGGTGTGCCGGTGCCGTGCGCTTCGACGTAGTCCACAGAGGACGGATCGACGGCGGCCGCCGCGTACGCGTCGCGCAGCAGGGCGGCCTGGGCGGCCGGGTTGGGCGCCGTCAGGCCGTTGGACCGGCCGTCGGAGTTCACCGCGCTGCCGCGGATCACCGCCAGCACGCGGTCGCCGGCCCGCCGGGCCGCCCGCAACGGCTTGAGCACGACGACGCCGCAGCCCTCGCCGCGGGCGATCCCGTCGGCGCCGGCGTCGAACGGCTTGCAGCGGCCGTCGGCGGCGAGCACCCCGGCGCGGTGGAAGCCGGCGGTGATGCCGGGCGAGAGCAGCACGTTCACCCCGGCGGCGAGCGCGGTCTCGCTCTCGCCGCGGCGCAGGCTCTGCACCGCCTGGTGCACCGCGACCAGCGACGACGAGCACGCGGTGTCGAGGGTGAGGCTGGGGCCGCGCAGGTCGAGCAGGTAGGAGAGCCGGTTCGCGGCGATGCTCGCCGCCGCGCCGGTGCCTGCCCAGACGTCGACCCCCGCGACGTCGGCCATCGTCAGGGAGCCGTACTCGGTGGCCGACAGCCCGACGAACACGCCGGTCCGGCTGCCGCGCAGGCTGTCCGGCGCGATCCCGGCGTGTTCCAGCGCCGCCCAGGCGACCTCCAGGAGGATCCGCTGCTGCGGGTCCATCGCCTCGGCCTCGCGCGGGGTGATGCCGAAGAACGCCGCGTCGAACCCGGCGACGTCGCCGAGGAACCCGCCCCGCGCCGGCAGGCCGGCGAGGTCTTCCGCGGGCGCGAACGTTTCCCAGCGGCCTTCGGGGACGTCGCCGATCCCGTCGCCGCCGTCGTCGAGGAACCGCCAGAACTCCGCCGGGGACTCGATCCCGCCCGGCAGGCGGCAGCCGAGGCCGATGACCGCGACCGGTTCCCCGGCCGCCCCCGGCGGCACCGGAGCGGGCGCCTGCTCCGATTCCACTGTGGACAGGTACGTCGCGAGCGCGGTGATCGTCGGGTACTGCCAGACCAGGGTGACCGGGAGCGGGCGGCCGACGAACCGGCCCAGGTCGGCGGCGAGGTTCGCCGCGTCCCGTGAGGACAGTCCCGTCTCGTGCAGGGGACGATCCGGGTCCACCTCGCCGATCCGGTCGGTGAGCCAGGCGCGGATCGCGGCGGCGCCGGGCGCGGTCATCCGAGCCGCCGCGCGGCCAGTTCACCGTCCAGGTAGGCCTTCCGGCACCGGGCGCGGCTGATCTTGCCGCTCGAGGTGCGCGGCACCTCCCCGGGCGCCAGGAAGACGACGTCGTGCAGGCGCAGGCCGTGCCCGGCCGACACGGCCGCCCGGAGCGCGGCTGTCACCGCGGCGACGTCGACGTCGGTGTGCTTGGCCCGTTCCAGGACGACGACCGCGGCTTCCCCGTCGACGTCACTGTCGCCGTCGACCGCGAAGGCCGCGGCCGAGTGCGGCCGGACGCCCGGGTGCTCCTCCACCGTCTGCTCGATGTCCTGCGGGTAGTGGTTGCGGCCGTCCACGACGACCAGGTCCTTGAGCCGGCCGGTCACGAACAGCTCGCCGTCGAAGAGCACCCCGAGGTCCCCGGTCGCCAGCCAGCCTTCGCCGGTCTCCGGATCGAGCGGGGGCAGGCCGAAGGTGGCCGCCGACGCTTCGGGCCGTCCCCAGTAGCCGCGCCCGACGTTCGGGCCGCTGACCCGGATCTCGCCGACCTCGCCGGGTGCGGCCGGGCCGCCGGCGAGGTCGGCGATCCGCACGCGCTGGCCGGCCGGGCGGCCGCACGAGACGAGCGTGGTGGTGGCCGCCCCGGGCGCGGGCGGCTCGGCGAACCCGGCGGCGAGCCGGGCGCGGTCGAACGTGACCTGCCGGGCCGGCCGCCCGGCGTCGGTGACGGAGACGAGCACGGTGGCTTCGGCCAGGCCGTAGGAGGACCGGTGGACCTCCGGCCGCAGCCCGCACTCGCCGAAGGCCGCCTGGAACCTGGCGATGGTGGCCGGCAGCACCGGCTCGCTGCCGTTGATCAGCGAGACGACCCGGCTCAGATCGAGGTACGCCTTCTCGGCGTCGGTCACGCGGGAAGCGCAGTAGGCGTAGGCGAAGTTGGGGGCCGCGCTGATCGCGCCGGGACTGGCCGAGAGCGCGCGCAGCCACCGGGAAGGCCGCTCGAGGAACGCCAGGGGGTCCATCAGCACCGAGGCCAGGCCGCCGGCCATCGGCGCGCCGATGCCGAGGATGAGGCCCATGTCGTGGAACAGCGGCAGCCAGCTGACCGCCGACGTGGTGCCGGTCTCGGCGCCGTAGGCCGTGCACGCCTGCCGGGCGTTGGCGAGCACGTTGCGGTGGGTCAGCACGACGCCGGCGGGCGAGCGGGTGGAACCCGAGGTGTACTGCAGGTACGCGGGGGCGTCGGGATCCGGCCGGGGCCAGTCGCGCGGGCCCGCCGCGACCGGGGCGAGCGCGTCGACCGCGACCACGGCCGGTCCGGCGGACGAGCCGGCGAGGAACCGGCTGACGACGTCGATCTCCGCCGCCGTGGTCAGCACGACCCGCGGGGCGCAGTCGGCGAGCGCCGCGGTCAGCCGGCCCGCGTGCCCGGGCAGGTCCGGGGCGAACAGGGGCACGGCGACCAGGCCGGCCCGGATCGTGCCGAGGAAGGCGACGACGTACTCGGCGGACTGCCCGGCCAGCACCGCCACGCGCTCCCCCGGGGCGGCGAGTTCGCCCAGCCGCGCCGCGACCGCGTCGACGCGCTCGTCGAGCCGGCGCCAGGTGAGCGTGACCGCCCGCCCGTCCGCGGTGGCGCGGTGGTCCAGGTGGGTCACGGCGACCTCGTCGCCGAGGACGCGCGCCCACCGCCCGAGCAGGGTCGCGAACGATTCGCCGTCGCCGTCCGTTTCCCCGGTGACGGGAAGCGACTGGGAAATGGTTTCCATGGGTCCCTCGCAGAGAGCGTTTACCGGCGCAGTGAATGACTGCTTTCGATGGGTTGTCAATCAAGCGGTCTCGGATAGTCATGGCGAAACGGATTACGGGACCGCGCCTTTGTCACGCGGTGACGAGGTCGCGGCGGGCCGGGCCCGCACCGGGCGCGCGGCCAGCACCGCGCCGGTGAGCGTCAGCCCGGCCGCGGCGAGCAGACCGGCGGTGTAGCCACCGGCCAGCGCCGGCCCGGGCGCGGCGCCCGCGTCGAGCCGGACCGCGCGGACCGCCGTCAGCACGGCGCCGATCAGCGCGACCCCCAGCGCGCTCGACACTTCGCGGGACGCGGTGAGCAGCCCGGACGCCGTGCCGGAATACCGTTCGGCCACGACGTCGAGCGCGTGCGACGTCAGCGGGGTCGTGAACGCCGAACCGGCTCCGACGAGCACCAGCGCGGGCACCCGCGGCGCGATCGCCGGGAGGTGGTTCACCGCGGCGAGGGCGAGCAGCCCGGCGCCGACCACGGCCAGCCCGGCCGCGACCGTCCTCTGTGGACCTGCGCGGGCCACCGCCACCGGGACCAGCGGCGTCGCGGCCATGACCGCGACCGCGACCAGCGCCAGCGGCAGCCCGGCCCCGACCGGGCCGAGGCCGAGAAATTCCTGGTGCAGCAAGGGCGTGAAGAAGAAGACGCCCGAAATACCCAGTCCCCACAGCACCTGCACGACGAGCGAGCCGAGGAACACCCGGTTCCCGGTGAGGGCCGCCGGCACCAGCCGCTCGCGCGCCCGCCGTTCCCGGGCCACGAACCCGGCGCCGAGCGCGGCACCGGCGGCGAGCAGTGGCAGCGCGACGCCGGCTCGCGACTCGACCAGCGCCGCGGTGAGCAGGACCACGCTCGCCGTCACGAGGATCATCGCCCCGGCAGCCGGCGGGACCGGTGCGGCACTTTCACGTGAAAGTGCCGGGCCGCCCCGGCCGGGCGGGACGGTGACCGGCAGCAGCAGGAGCATCGCGGCCACGAACGGGAGGTTGACGAAGAAGATCCAGCCCCAGCCGAGGTATTCGCTCAGCACCCCGCCGAGCGCCGGGCCGAGGGCCAGCGCGGCGGCGAGGCACGCCGTCCACACGGCGGCGCCGAGCGTCCGGCCGCGGGCGTCGAGGTTGGTGCGGAGCAGGCTCAGCAGGCCCGGCACCAGGAACGCGGCCGCCATCCCCTGCAGCACGCGGGCGGCGACCAGCAGCCACACCGCGCCGGCCAGCCCGCCGGCAGCCGCGCCGACGCCGAACGCGAGCAGCCCGGCCGTCAGCGTCCCGCGCCGTCCCCATCGGTCCACCAGCGTGCCCGCCACCAGCAGCAACCCGGCGAACGGCAGCATGTAGCCGAGGGCGACCCACTGCAGCGCGCCGAGGTCCAGCGCGAGGTCACGGGCGATCGACGGCGCGCCCGCCGCGACGATGGTGTTGTCGAGCGTCGTGACGAAGGCGCCGAGCGCGAGCAGCACCAGGGTCGCCCTCCGCCGCGTCATCGCGCGCTCCGCTGCAGCACGCGGTAAACGCCGATGGTCGTCACCTTCCGGCGCGGGAACCACCAGTTGGCGGCGCCGAACCACGCCATCACCGCCGGCACGAGCACGCACCGGACGACGAGCGCGTCCAGCAGCACGGCGACGGTCAGTCCCACCCCCGCCTCCCGGACCACGCGGGCGTCCACGAAGGCGAACGACCCGAACACCAGCGCCATGATCAGCGCGGCCGCGGTGATGGTCCGGCCGGTCGCCGCGACGCCGTCGACCACGGCCGCGCGGGTGTCGCCGTGGCGGCGCCACGCCTCCTGGATCCGGGCGATGAGGAAGACCTCGTAATCCATCGACAGGCCGAACAGCCCGGCGAACAGGAACACCGGCAGGTACGGCTCGATCGGGGCGCCGAAGGCGAACACGACCGCGCCCGTCGTCGCGGCCGCGGTCAGCAGGTTCATCACCGCCGCCGTCAGCGGGATCAGCACACTGCGGAACACCCAGGTGAGCAGCAGCACCGAAATGCCCACGACGGCGGCGAAGAACAGCGGCAGCCGCTCGGTGATCGCCGCCGAGAAGTCGGCCCGCGCCGCGACGACCCCGCCGACGTGCGTGTCCGGGCCGGCGATGACGGTGGCCATCACCCGCGTCGAAGCCAGCAGTTCGCCGGTGGCCGGATCATCGGGCGCGGTCCGCGGGAACACCGTGAGCAGCCAGGCGCCGCCGGGCAGCGTGGTGGACGGGCCGACGTCGGCGCTGGCGAGCAGCGCCTCCCGCAGCGCGTCCACCGAGGCGCCGCCGGTCCCGACGACCAGCAGCGGGGCGTCCGCGCCCGGCCCGAAGCCCGCTTCCAGCAGTTCGGCTGCGGTCCGCGTGACGCTGCCGGGCGGGTCGGACCCGCCGTCCGGCACGCCGAGCCGCAGCCCGGTCATCGGCAGCGCGAGCACGGCCACGACCAGCAGCGCCGCGAGGGTGTACGGCCCGGGCCGCGTGGTCACCGAGCCCGCGAGCCTGGCCCAGCCGCCGCCGCGCCCGGCCGGCCGGACCCGCGTCCGGCGGGCGACCGGCCGCAGCAGCGCGGGCAGCAGCGTCAGCGCGGCCAGCACGGTGAGCAGCACCGAGACCGCGGCCGCCACCGCGATCCCGTCGAGGAACGGCATGCCGACGGTCAGCATCCCGGCCAGCGAGACGCACACGGTGACGCCGGCGAAGACCACGCTCCGGCCGGAGGTCGCCGCGGCCGTAGCCAGCGCCGCCTCCGGTTTCCGGCCTTCCTGGCGGCCCTGCCGGTAGCGGGTGAGCAGGAACAGGGCGTAGTCGACGCCGACCCCGAGCCCGAGCAGCGCGGCGATCTCGGTGCTGATCTTCGGGACGGTCATGACGTGCGACAGCAGCGTGACGACGGCCAGCGCGCAGCCGACCGACACCGCCGCGGTGAGGACCGGGAGCAGCACGCAGGTCAGCGAGCCGAAGGCCACCAACAGCACCAGGGCCGCGGCGAGCAGGCCGATCCCCGCGTTGCCCAGGTCCGGCGCGGCCGCCGTCATCGCGGCGAGCTCGCCGGAGGCCCCGGCGGTGAGTCCGCCCGCGTCGCGGACGACGGCTTCCAGCGCGTCGGCCGCGCCCTGCCCGAGGTCCGCGGCCGGTGCGTCGTACCGGACGGTCAGCACCGCGGTCCGCCGGTCGGCGGAGACCTGGCCGGGCGGCGGGGCGACGGACACGACGTGCGGGAGCGCCGCCAGCCGGGCGGCGAGCACGTCGAGCCGGGCCCGGCCCGCGCCGCTGTCGACCGGGCCGTCCGGCGCGCGGGCGACCACCCGTTCTTCGGCGCCGGCCGCGCCCGTGCCGCGCAGCAGGTTCGCCGCCGCCGTGCTGTCCGCGGCGGGCAGGTCCACCGCGTCGCGGAAGTCCGCGCCGGTGTGCAGCGCGGCGAAGCCGAGCCCGCCCAGCGCCACCAGCCACAGCACGACGACCACGCCGGCCCGCCGGAAGGAGCGGGCAACGAGCGTCGTCATCCCGTCTCCTCCCGCGGCCGTGGTCGAGCACGCTAACAACGGGAGGACGGACGAAGATACCGTCCCGCCTCACAAATCGGCTCGCGAAAACCCTTGCGGCGATGAGTGTTCCCGCTTTGTCGGACGGGTGACAAACGCCGGCTCCGCCGTTGATCCCGGCGTGACAGAACCCGGTCTCGCCGCGAAGGCGGCGGTTGCCAAGCCCGATCTCCGTGTGAGTACATGGCGTCCCGCCGCGCAGGAAGGGGTGTTCCATGACACGGACGATCACGCCGGCCACGGTCCCGCACCCGCGGGGCGCCGGACACGCGCGGCAGCTGTGGTGCTCGTTGCCCAGGGAGATCGCGCGGCGGCTCCGGCCGCACGCCGACCCGCTCGCCCGGCGGATCCTCGAGGAGATCCAACGGGCCGTGCCCGAGTACGCCAAGCCACTCGAGGGCGAGTTCGGCAAGATGATCGTGCTCGCGATCGAGCAGGCGGTGCTCAGCTGCATCGACAGCATCGAGGATCTGGCGTCCACACAGGACAGTTACGCGAAGCTGTTCATGGAGGTCGGGAAGCGCGTCCACCACGACGGCGGCAGCCTCAACTCGCTGCAGGCCGCCTACCGCGCGGGCGGCCGGGCGGCGTGGCGCTACGTGGCCGAGCTGGGCCAGGCCCACCGCTTCCCCGCGGCGGTGCTCTGTGTCGGCGCGGAGGCCATTTTCGCTTATGTGGAAGAGATTTCGTCGTACTCCGTCGAGGGATACACGCTGGCGCAGGCCATGGCGGCGGGCACGCTCGAACGACGGCGCCGCCGGCTGCTCGGCCTGCTGCTGGCCACCCCGCCGTCGTCCCCGTCGACGATCGCGACCATGGCGAAGGCCGCGGAGTGGGCCATGCCGGAGTGGGTCGCGGTGGTCGCGCTGGCCCCGCGGACCGGCCCGCACCCGGCGCCGACGCCCCGGCTCGCCGACGACGTGCTGCTCGACCTCGAAAGCACCGAGCCGTGCCTGCTGACCCCGAACCCGGACCGCGACCTGCGGGGGCTCGAAAGCCGCCTGCCGGGCTGGCGCGCGGCGGTCGGGCCGCGCGTGCGGCCGGCCGACGCGGCGACGTCACTCCTGTGGGCCCGCCGCACGCTCGACCTGGTCCGCCGCGGCCTGGCCGGCGACCGGGCGGTGGCGCACACGGCCGACCACCTGGGCACGCACTGGCTGCTGCTCGACCGGTTCCTGCTGGACGAACTGTCGGCGAAGACGCTCGCCCCCTTCGCGGGCCTGACGGTGAAGCAGCAGACCCGGCTGGCCGAGACGTTGCTGAGCTGGCTGGAGCACAACGGGAACACGCCGGACATCGCGCAGGCGCTGGGCATCCACCCCCAGACGGTCCGCTACCGGGTGAGCCAGCTGAGCGACCTGTTCGGCGACCGGCTGACCGATCCGGCGCAGCGGCTGGAGATCCAGATGACCCTGCGCGCCCGTCAGCTGCTGGAAACACCGCCGCCGGACCACGACGGGTGAGCCGAAGGTCCGGCTGAGCCCACCGCCGCGGGCCTTGACCGCGCGGCGGGCTCGAACCTAAGGTCTGTTAGCGCTAACAGCGCTCGGACCGAAGGACTCGCCGATGACCCCACCCCGCCCCGGACTCACCCGTGAGTTCTTCGGCCGCGCCGGCGACACGGACGTCCACCGGTACACCCTGGCCCGGCCCGGCGGGATCACCGTGCGCGTCCTCGACTACGGCGGCGTGATCCAGTCGCTGGAGGCGCCCGACCGCGAGGGCCGGCCGGGCAACGTCGTCCTCGGCTTCCCTGATCTCGACGGCTACCTCGCCAACAACCGGCCCGGCGCGGCGCGGGTCTTCCTGGGCGCCGCGATCGGCCGGTTCGCCAACCGGATCGCCGGCGGCACCTTCACCCTCGACGGCGCCGTCCACCGGGTCCCGCTGAACAACGGCAAGAACAGCCTCCACGGCGGTCCGGCCGGGTTCGACACGCGGGTGTGGTCCGCGGCCGACGTCAGCGACGCCGACGGCGCCGGCCTGCGGCTCACGCTGGTCAGCCCGGACGGCGACCAGGGCTACCCCGGCCGGCTCACCACGGAGGTGACGTACCACCTCGACGGGGGCGACCGGCTGAGCATCACCTACCGCGCGACCACCGACGCGCCGACGGTCGTCAACCTGACCAACCACACCTACTGGAACCTGGCCGGCGAAGGCTCCGGCGACGTCCACGAGCACTGGCTGGCGATCAACGCGAGCCGGTACTGCCCCACCGACGACACCCTGATCCCGGCCGGCGACCCGGCCCCGGTCGAGGGCACGCCGTTCGACTTCCGCCGTCCGGCGACGATCGGCGCCCGCCTCGGCGCGGCCGACCCCCAGCTGGCGATCGGGCACGGCTACGACCACAACTGGGTGCTCGACGCGGGCGCCCCTTTCGCCGCCCGCGCCTGGGATCCGGCGTCCGGCCGGCTGCTCACGATGTGGACGACCGAGCCCGGCCTGCAGTTCTATTCGGGCAATTTCCTCACCGCCGACCTGACCGGCCCGAGCGGCCGCCCGTACCACCGCGGCGCGGGGTTCGCGCTGGAGGCCCAGCACTTCCCGGACTCCCCGAACCGGCCGGACTTCCCGAGCACGGTCCTGCGCCCGGGCGAGGTCTACCACCAGGAGACGGTGGTCGAACTGGCCACGGCGGACCGGCTGCCGGAGGGTCCGGCGTCGTGACGGTCACCGCGGCCTGACCGGGGTCAGAGCCGCGGCAGCACCTGGGTGCGCCAGGCCTCGAAGAACTTCTCCTGGTCGGGTCCGATCTGCTGGACGTACACCTCGTCGAACCCGGCGTCGGCGAAGGCGCGGACGGCCTCGACGTGCCGGTCGGCGTCCGGGCCGCAGGCGAACCGCTCCCGGACCATGTCCTCGGTCACCAGGCTCGACGCGGCCGCGTAGTCGGCAGGCGTGGGGAGGGTCGAGGGCAGCTTGCCGGGCAGCAGTTCGTTGCGCCACAGCCGGTGCGCCGTCCGGGCACCGTCCTCTTCGGAGTCCGCCCAGCACACCTTCAGGCCGCCCTGCACGGGGCGGTCACCGCCGCCGGCCTTCCGGTACTCCCGCACCAGGTCGGCGTCCGGCATGACGGTGCAGAAGCCGTCACCCGCGCGGGCGGCCAGCTCGGTGGCCGCCGGCCCGAACGCCGAGACGTAGATCGGCACCGGCTCGTCCGGCACGGTGTAGAGCCGGGCGTGGTCGACGGTGTAGTACCGGCCACGGTGGCTGACCTCCTCGCCGGTGTGCAGCTTCCGGATGACGTCGATCGCCTCTTCGAGCATCTCGAGCCGGACCGGCGCCGGCGGCCACTGTTCCCCGGTCACGTGCTCGTTCAGCGCTTCCCCGGTGCCCACGCCGAGCACGAAGCGGCCCTCGCACTGGACGGCCGCGGTGGCCGCCGCCTGGGCGACGACCACGGGATGCGTCCGGATGATCGGGCAGGTCACGGCGGTCGAGATCGGCAGCGTCGTCACCTCGCTCAGCGCGCCGATCACCGACCAGACGAACGGGCTGCTGCCCTGCTCGTCGAGCCAGGGGTGGAAATGGTCGGAGATCCACAGCCGCTCGAACCCGGCGGCCTCGGCGAGCCGGGCCTGACGCACCAGCTCACGCGGCGAAAACTCCTCGGACGACAGGAAATATCCGACACTCACCATGACGGCCGGTTACCACCGGCGCGCCCGGCGAAAACGACCGGTCCTGACAGCGCTTCTCCGTTCCGTTGGTCGAGTGGATCACCGGCCCGAGGCGCCCGGTCGTTGATTCGGGGGTTCATCGGGAAGCAGGGCGGCCAGTTCTTCGTCCAGGAGCCGCCGGATGTCGTCGACTGGGAACTCCCGTGGGTACATCGCCGCCTGCAGGGTCAGCCCGTCGATGAACGTGTGGAGGCGCAGGGCCTGCCGGTCGAGGTGAGCGTCCCCTAGCGGGTCCCCGTTGCGCTCCGGAGGCGGTTGCCCGCAGAAGTACGCCACCGCGAGCCGGCAGACGTGCCGTTCGCCGGGGAGTCCCAACGCGTGCAATTCGGCCAGTGATTCGTCGAAGCGCGAGCGCATCATGCAGGCCAGCCACACGTCCACGTCCACCCGCCGGTCCGCGTCCAGCGGCAGCAACTCCTCGAGTATCAGCCGCGCCCGGTCGCGGCCGGGCAGGTCGCCGCGGAGATGCCCGGCGATGCGGGCGGCGACCTTGTCGGCCATCGCCTTCGCCGCGAACAGGAACAGGCCACGCTGGCTGTCGAAGTAGTGCCGCAGCCCGCCCACCGAGACACCGGCCCGGTCGGCGATCTTCCGCACGGTCACACCTTCGATACCGTCCCGGCTGATGACGTCCCAGACCACACGGACCAGTTCCTCACGCCGCTGGTCATGGTCGACGAGCTTCGGCACACCCCGGTTTATAGCACGCCTGTACGGTCTCTTATACAGTACAACTGTGCTAAATAAGACTCGGTTCACCACTACACCCACGCGGGCCACGGGGATGGTCGTCCTCGTCGTGGGATTGCTGCTGATCGCCGGATCGGCCCTCTGGTTCGTGCTGACCGGCAACACCGGCGTCCGGTACTCGGCGGACACCGACGACACCATCCCGATGTGGTTCCGCTGGATTCCCGTACTCGCCGGCCTCGCGCTGGTACGCCTGATGCCAATCCCGGCCGCCGCGACCACGCCGACGCAACGCCAACCCCGTCTCGAAGCGGGTGTCCTCCTGGCCTCAGCCGTGCTCTTCGCGGTGACGCTGCGACTGGCCGGTGGCGGCGAGCCCGCCCACACCCTGTTGAAGCTGCTACTACTGCTCGGTGTTCCCGTGGCGATGTTCTGGAGCTTGCGGCGCAGCGGAACGGCCTGGCGTCCGGCGGGTGCGGAACCGGAAGTGTGGCGACGCTGGACACCCGCGATACCCGTCGCCGCGTGGGCCGTCCTCAGTTACGCGAGCCCGTGGGCCATGCCGTCCAGCGACTTCGCGGCAACCGTCGACCTGGCCACGCTCGTGCTCGTACTCGTCGTCGGATTCCTCGTCAACAGCCTGCTCGAGGAGGTCTTCTACCGCCGCTGGCTGCAGTCCAGGTGGGAGGCGATCCTCGGCCGTTGGCCGGCGATCGTGCTCGCGTCCCTGCTCTGGGCCGCCTGGCACGTCGCCATCCAGGGCACCGGTGACCTGCCGGTGGATCTCGCGTCGACCTTCGTCAACCAGGGCGTCCTCGGACTGTTCCTCGGCTATCTCTGGAGCAAGTACCGCACCATGTGGCCCATCGTCGTCATCCACGGTGCCGTCAACGCCATACCCGTCCTGCTATCCCTGCTGTGACCAGGCCCTAGACCAGCGCTTCCTGCTGCGCGAGCTCTGACGGGGGTGACGGGCCCGCTGCCGAGGTGGGGTGGCGATGGGCCCGTCACGTCTGGGGAGTGCTGGGGACACACCTCGATCCTAGCCGAGTATTCGAACACCCGTTCAGGGCCGTTCAGGTGAGCTCCGACTACGAAAAGTCACCACAGGCCACCAGTTTCCCGCCACGGCAACACTTCCGGGCGACAATCTGTCCTCAATGGACACTTGATGACCACCGTGAACGCGCCCACGCCCCGGCGCGAGACCCGGTCACCCGGCGAACCGGGGGCGCGAACCCCCCAAACTCCTGACACCGCCCTGACCTGCGTCGCGGGACCATCACCCTCGCGTGCCGCGGAGGCGGTGACCGTCCCCGCGACCCCACCCCATAAAGTCTTCGCGCAGCCATCCGGAGGTGAACGCCCGCGTGCCCGAGGTCGACTACTACGAGGTGCTCGGCGTCCGCCGGGACGCCACGGCGGCCGACGTCAAGACGGCCTACCGCCGGCTGGCCAAGACCAGGCACCCGGACGGCGGTGGCACGGTCGGCACGTTCCGGCTGCTCCGCGAGGCCTACGACGTCCTGAGCGACCCCGTCCGGCGCGCCCGGTACGACTCGGGCGGCGTCGCCGTGGTGGCCGTCCCGGTCCGGCCGCGGCCCCGGCGGCGCTTCGGCGACGAGCCCGGCTTCGTCCCCGACCTGCCCGAGCTGGACGCCGAAGACCTGACGTGGTGGCACTTCGCGGGGCAGGACACCCGGGTGCGGCACGGCCGCCACCGCGGGCCGGGGCACACGCCGGTGGTCGCCGCGGTCGCCGGGATGGTGCTCGTGCTGCTGCCGCTGGTCACCGGGGTCGGGTTCCCGCCGCCGGTGCTGATCGTCTGGCTGCTGCTGACCGCCGGCACCGCGCTGCTGGTACAGCGGCTGGCGCGCGGATACCTGCGGGCGGCCCGGGCCCGCGAGGCCTACGCCGAGGAGTTCGGCGGCCGCACCGTCTTCGGCAACCCCGGCACCGAGCGCGACGAACTGGCCGAGCGGCTCACCGCCGACCTGCTCGAGGGCTACCTGACCCGGCTGCCCGGTGCCCGGATCTTCCACGGGCTCGCCTGGCCGGGCTCGGTGTTCGCCGACGTCGACCACGCCGTGCTGTGCGGGAAGCGCCTGGTCCTCATCGAATCGAAGCTGTGGCTGCCCGGGCACTACGAAACCGCCGAGGACGGCAGGCTGCTGCGCAACGGCAGGCCGTTCCGCGGCGGCGGCAGCCGGCTCACGGAGAGCCTGGCCGCCTACCGCGACCTGCTGCCCGGCGTGGCGCTGCGCGGCGCGATGATCGTGTACCCGAGCCGCAGCGGCGACCTGACCACGGCCGACCCCGGCGACCTGCCCGCCGCGCCGATGACGCCGGAGGACTTCCTGCACGAGATCGGCGAATGGCTCGCCGCCGAACCGTCCACAGTGGACCACGAGGCCCTGCGGACGATCCGCGGCCAGGTCGTCGGCGGCGGCCGGGCGGCGTGACCCCGCCGGACCGCGTCCTCGGCAGCCACCCCCGGAAAGCCGTCAATGGCCCATTGAGGGACTTGACGTCCGTGAATGGGCCATTCACGCAAGGCCGGGCAGTTAGCTGCGGCAGCGAGCTGCCAAGCTGCCCGAATGACCCGATTGGCCCGTTTCAGGTGCTCGCCCAAGGCCGTGAATGGCCCATTGAGGGACATAGAGTCCCTCAATGGGCCATTCACGGCCGTAAGTTGGGCGCTGGGGCGGCATG
>NZ_JBFBBN010000040.1:0-99670 GCF_040682715.1 Amycolatopsis sp. NPDC051128
CAGGTTGAGGTGGCCGGTACCCGCCGCGGCCGGCGCGCTGGTGGCCCAGACGATCCCGGGCGACACGGAGCGGCTCATCGCGGCTTCGCCTCCAGCGCTGGACGCACCGAACGCCACATTGGGGCGCATGAGAGCTGTCAGCCGCGGAGCATCTCCGCCACCAGGAACGCCAGCTCCAGCGACTGCTGCGTGTTCAGCCGCGGGTCGCAGGCCGTCTCGTAGCGGCCCGAGAGGTCGATGTCCGAGATCTCCTGGGCGCCGCCCAGGCACTCCGTGACGTCCTCGCCGGTCAGCTCCACGTGGATGCCGCCCGGGTAGGTGCCCAGCTTGTTGTGGACCTCGAAGAAGCCCTGGACCTCGTCGACGATGCGGTCGAAGTGGCGGGTCTTGTACCCCGTGGACGCCTCGTGCGTGTTGCCGTGCATCGGGTCGCACTGCCAGATGACCTTGTGCCCGGACGCTTCGACCTTCTCCACGATCGCCGGCAGCACCTCGCGGACCTTGCCGTTGCCCATCCGCGAGATGAGCGTCAGCCGGCCCGGCTCGCTGCGCGGGTCGAGCCGCTCGACGTACTCCAGCGCCTGCTCGGGCGTGGTCGTCGGGCCGATCTTCAACCCGATCGGGTTAGCCAGCAGCTCGGCGAACGCGATGTGCGCGCCGTCCAGCTGGCGGGTGCGCTCGCCGATCCAGAGGAAGTGCGACGACAGGTTGTACAGCTTCGGGTTGGCGGCGTCGGCGTTGTCCAGCCGCAGCAGGGCGCGCTCGTAGTCGAGCAGCAACGCCTCGTGGCTGGCGAAGATCTCGGTCGAGTGCAGGGACGTGTCGGTGACGCCGCAGGCGGACATGAACCGCAGGCCGCGGTCGATCTCGCCGGCCAGCGCCTCGTAGCGCTCCGCGGCCGGGGACGCGGACACGAAGTCCTTGTTCCAGTCGTGCACCTGGTGCAGGTCGGCCATGCCGGTGGCGGTGAGCGCGCGGACCAGGTTCATCGCGGCGCCCGCGTTGGCGTAGGCGCGGATCATCCGGCCGGGGTCGGGCACGCGCAGCTCGGGCTTGGCGACCAGCGAGTTGATGATGTCGCCGCGGTACACCGGCAGGCCCAGCGCGTCGGTCGTGGCGGACCGCGGCTTCGCGTACTGGCCGGCGATGCGGCCGACCTTGACCACCGGCAGGCTCGCGCCGTAGGTCAGCACGACCGCCATCTGCAGCAGCGTGCGCAGGTTGGCCCGGATGTGCGGCTCGGTGTTCGACTCGAACGTCTCCGCGCAGTCACCGCCCTGCAGGAGGAAGGCCTCCCCGCGGGCGACCATCGCCAGCCGGTCCTGCAGCCGGTCGATCTCGGGGGGAACGGTGATCGGCGGCACGCTCTCGAGCACGCCCCGGACGCGGCGGGTCGCCTCCGGGTCCGGCCACTCCGGCTGCTGCGCGGCCGGGAGGGCGAGCGCCTGGTCGAGCCGCGCCCGCAGGCCCGGCGGCAACGGCGGCAGTTCGGGCAAGGTGTCGACGGGGACGTCCACGGTCCAGTTCACGCAGACCAGGATAAGGTTCGCGCTGTGTCGCGTTCCGCCCGGTGGGCCACCGAGCTGCTGGCCCCGTGGGTGTGGGTGCTCGCGCTGCCCCTCGCCGTCGCCTGGGCCGCCACCGGCCACCGGGTGCTCCCGGCGCTGGGCTGGGGCCTGCTGATCTCCGTCACCGGCTCGCTGATCCCGATGGCCGTGATCGTCCACGGCGCGAAACGGGGCAAGTGGGACGGCCACCACGTGACGAACCGGGCCGGGCGCCGGGTCCCGCTGCTGTTCGCCGGGGTGTCACTCGGCCTGGGGTTCGTCGCGCTGCTGGCCGGGGGCGCGCCCGCCCGGCTGGTCGCGCTGGCCGCGTCGATGCTGGCGAGCCTCGTGGTCGCGGTCGCCGTCACGTTCGGCGCGAAGTTCAAGATCTCCCTGCACGCCGCGGTCGCCTCGTCCGCCGTGGTGGTGCTGACGCTGACGTACGGCCCGTGGGCGCTGCTGCTCGCGGTGGCGGTCGCCTGGGTGGCGTGGTCGCGCGTCGAGCTGCGCGACCACACCACCCCCGAGGTGCTGGCCGGCCTGCTGATGGGCGTCGTCGTCGGCGGTGGCGCCTACTGGGTGCTCCTCACCGCGTTGAGCTGACCCCGGTGTTCAGCAGGGCCGCCCCGACGCGAACGTCGCGATCACGCGGACCTGCGAGAAGGCCGGCACGCGCACGAAGAAACCGCCGTACTTCTCTTCCGAATACAGGCACCAGGCGAACTGGCTGCCGTTCTGTTCGGTGAAAGCGGTGAACGGCGGGACGATCGACGGCTTCGGCGCCATCAGGCAGATCGACGTGCCCCCCGCCCCCAGCAGGGTGATGCTTTCCGGAACGCAGAACGCCTCAGACGGCGCGGACCGCGCGGTCGCCGGTGTGGCGAACAGGCCGGTCGCGGCGAGCGCGGCCGCGACGAGGAACGCGATTCTTTTCATGGTTTCTCCCCTTTTTCACTGCGATCGGCCAGATTGGCAGGAACCGTCCGCCGCGGGGAAGACCCCGTCACGCAGATAGCCCAGCACCACGGCGTTGCCGCAAGCGTTTTCCCGCGTGAAGACGCCGTGCCCGCCGGCGTCGACGGTGACCAGCCGCGCGCGCGCCCCGAACGCCGCCCGCGTCTCCCGCGCTCCCGAAAGCGGGGTCGCCGGGTCCCGCAGGTTCTGCACCAGCAGGACGTTCGCCGGGCCGGGGCCGCCCACGCGCACCGGCGGCTCCGCGCGTTCGACGGGCCAGAACGCGCACGGGTTCACGTTCGCCGCGGCCGGGCCGAACATCGGGTGCCGCGCCCGTTCGCGTTCGACCGCGCGCTGGTAGTAGCCGACCTGCTCGGGCCAGTCGGAGTCGTTGCAGAGCACCTGGAGCTGGAGCGCGGCGTGGTTGTCGCCGTCGAGCGGGCCCGCCGCGGCGCGCGCGGCGCCCGCCCAGTCCCGGGCCAGCGCGGAGAAGGACGCGTCGTCGTAGAGCCCGTTCCACGTGTTCGCCCGGAACTCCGGTCCGCGGACGGCGGCGAGCTCGAAGAACTTCGCCGTCACCGCCGCCGGGGTCGCACCGAGGTGGTGGACGTCGTCGCGTTCGGCCGCCCACGCGGCGAAGTCCGGGAACCGGTCGTCGAAGCCTTCGGCGAAGCGCTGGTTGGCGCGGGCGTCGAGGCCGTGCGGGCCGAGGACGCTGTCGAGCACGATCCGGTCGCCGCGGCCGGGGAACATCGACGCGTACGCGGCGCCGAGGTAGCTGCCGTACGAGACGCCGTAGTAGGAGATCTTCTTCTCCCCCAGCGCTTCCCGGATCCGGTCGAGGTCGCGGGCGGTGTTCGCGGTCGTCATGTGCGGCAGCAGGTCCTTTGTGGACGCACTGCCGCACTTCCCGGCCACGGCCCGCGCTTTCGCCGCGGTGGCGATGACGTCACGCGGCCCGTCCGCGTACGGGCCGAGGACCGCGCCACGCTCTTCCGACGTCGTCATGCCGCACGTCACCGGTGTGCTGTAGGCGGTGCCACGCGGGTCGAACCCGATGACGTCGTAGGCGTCCGGCAGGCCGGAACCGCCCATCCGCTGCAGCAGCTGGGCGGGCATCGCGAGCCCGGGGCTGCCCGGCCCGCCGGGGTTCATCAGCAGCACGCCGCGGCGTTTACCGGGGGTGCCGGCGTGCCGCGAGAGGGTCAGTTCGATCGTGCGGCCGCCGGGATCGGCGTAGTCGAGCGGCACGCGCAGGGTCGCGCAGTCGAGCCCGGCGGTCGGTGACGGCGACATGCCGTAGTCCGGGCAGGGTGCCGTCCACTTCAGGGACGGCGACGGCTCGGCGTGGGCCGGGGCGGCGGCGAGCAGCGGCAGGAAAGCCAGCAGGACCAGGGTTTTTCGCATGCCCCGAGCCTGGCCCGCTGGAGGCGCGCGGACGTCAGCCCAGGGGCCGGACCCGCGGGTCCTCCCCTGGGCTGACGGGACTCACGCGGCTTGCGCGCGGTTGTACAGGTTCTGCGCGTCGGCGCCGAAGTACGGTCCGAACATGTAGCCCGGCAGGAAGTTGTAGCCGAAGCTGTTCACCGAGGCCTGCACGCCGGTGCCGGTGCCCTCGTTGAACGACAGGAACCACGGCCCGCCGCTGGAGCCGCCGGTCATGTTGCAGCTCATGCCGTGGTCCTTGGTCAGCAGGAAGTCGGTGAACGTGCTGCCGCTGCAGTAGATCAGCTTCGTGCCGTCGTAGGGCGACGCGGCCGGGTAGCCGAAGGTGTACATGCTCTGGTTCTTCGGCTGGTTGAAGGCGATGCCCTGCGCGCCGACGACGTCGGTCAGCTTCTGGCCGTTCAGCGGGTTCACCACGGCCATGCCGACGTCGTAGTTGATGTCCTCACTGGCTTCCCACTGCGGCGTGGTGAGGGTGCTCTTCGCCGCCCACTGGCCGTAGGGGGCGTTGCCGTTGTTGTAGCCGGGGACGAACACCCACTGCGTGTGCCAGGTGCCCTGGTACTTCACGCAGTGCCCGGCGGTGACGACGACGCTGCCGTTGGTGCTGGTGACGGCGTCACCCGAGCACGACGCCTTCTGGCCGTTGAAGAGGAAGAACACGCGGCCGGCGGTCTGGGTGACCTTCCCGCCGCCGGTCCAGGCGCCCCCGCCGTTGGGGATGCTCTGGATGATCGCGCTCTGCCCGCGCGCGACGTCCTTCGGCGTGTACGCCGGGGCTTTCACGAGGTTGTCCATCGGGACGGCCGCCCGCATGGCGTCAGGCGTCCAGAACGGTTTCGGCGCGGCCTGGGCGGGCATGCCGACCAGGGCGAACGCGAGGGAGAGGACGGCGGTGACCACCGCGGCCCGGAGTTTCGTGTGCTTCAAGACGCCCCACCTTCAGCCGAAGTGAATCGTCGCAAAGGCGACACAACCCCTCGAAAGTAGTTGCCCGTGTACACACCGCACAGCCGCCGTCCGGCGTAACGCTCGGGAAAGCCGTGAATGGCACATTGAGGGACTTGAAGTCCCTCAATGTGCCATTCACGGACTTGGGCGGGTCAGACGACGGCCAGCGGGAGCGCCGTCGGGTGGACCGGAGCGGGGAGGTCCGACGCGCCGGTCAGGAACGCGTCGACCGCGTTGGCCACCGAACGGCCTTCCGCGATCGCCCACACCACCAGCGACGCGCCGCGGTGGGCGTCGCCGCAGACGAACACGCCCGGGGTCTCCGTCTGCCAGTCGGCGCCGCACGACAGCGTGCCCCGGCGGGTCAGGGAAAGCCCGAGGCCGTCCAGCAGCGGCATTTCCTCGACGCCTTCGAAGCCGATCGCCAGCAGCACCAGGCCGGCGGGCAGCGTCTCGACGTCGTCGCCGACCGGGATGACCTCGCGGCGGCCGGTCGCGGGGTCCTTCCGCACCTTCACGTGCTGCAGTTCGACGGCCTTGACGCGGCCGGCGTCGTCGCCGACGAACCGCTTGACCGCGACCGCGAACTTGCGCTCGCCCGCCTCCTCGTGCGCCGGGTAGGTGCGGAGGATGTACGGCCACGTCGGCCACGGCGAACGGTCGTCGTCGCGCGTCGTCGGCGGCATCGGGTACTGGTCGAGCTGCGTCACCGACAGCGCGCCCTGGCGGGTGGCGGTGCCGTAACAGTCGGCGCCGGTGTCACCGCCGCCGATGATGATCACGTGTTTGCCGTGCGCGTCGATCGACGGCGGGCCGTCGCCCTCGACGTACTTGTTGGCCGGCACCAGGTGTTCCATGGCCAGGTGGACGCCGGCCAGCTCGCGGCCCGGCGTCGTCGTGTCGTCGCGGCCACGCAGCGCGCCGACCGCGAGCACGACGGCGTCGTACTGCTCGCGCAGGTCCTCCACCGAAAGGTCGACGCCGACCTCGCAGCCGGTGACGAACCGGGTGCCCTCCTTGCGCAGCTGCGCGAGCCGCCGGTCGAGGACCTTCTTCTCCATCTTGAACTCGGGGATGCCGTAGCGCAGCAGCCCGCCGAGCCGGTCGTCGCGTTCGAACACGGTGACCTCGTGCCCCGCGCGGGTCAGCTGCTGGGCGGCGGCGAGCCCGGCCGGGCCGGAGCCGACCACGGCGACCCGCTGCCCGCTGGACACTTCGGACACCTGCGCCTGGACGTAGCCCGCTTCCCAGGACTGGTCGGCGATCGTCTGCTCGACGCGCTTGATCGACACCGGCCCGCCGGACAGCGGCGAGATGGACAGGACGCAGCCCGCCTCGCACGGCGCCGGGCACAGCTTCCCGGTGAACTCGGGGAAGTTGTTGGTGGCGTGCAGCCGGTCGCTCGCCGCGGCCCAGTCGCCGCGGCGGACCAGGTCGTTCCACTCCGGGATCAGGTTGCCCAGCGGGCAGCCGGAACCGCCGGAGTGGCAGAACGGGATGCCGCAGTCCATGCAGCGTGACGCCTGCTTGCGCACCTTGTCGTTGCGCTCGCCCGGGTCGACGTCCGCGTAGACCTCGCCCCAGGTGGCGAGACGCTCCTCTTTGGACTTCTTCTTCGGCTCTTCGCGTTCGTACTTCAGGAAACCGGTCGGGTCAGCCACGAGCGGCCTCCATGATCGCTTCGTCGACATCGCGGCCGGCGGCACGCGCCGCCTTAGCCGCGTCCAAGACCCGCTGGTAGTCGCGCGGCATCACCTTCGTGAAGGCCACCGAGCGGCGCGGCCAGTCGCCGAGCAGCGACGCGGCCACCGCGGAGCGGGTGAGATCGTAGTGCTGTTGCACGGTTTTCTTCAGCCAGGCCAGGTCGTCGGCCGTCGGGGCCAGCAGGTCCACCATGTCCTGGTTGACCTTCCGGCGGTCGACGTCGAGCACGAACGCGATGCCGCCGGACATGCCGGCCGCCAGGTTGCGCCCGGTCGGGCCGAGCACCACCGCGCGGCCGCCGGTCATGTACTCGAAGGCGTGGTCGCCGACGCCCTCGGCGACGACCGTGGCGCCGGAGTTGCGGACGCAGAAGCGTTCGCCGACCTGGCCGCGCAGGAAGATCTCGCCGCCGGTCGCGCCGTAGGCGATGGTGTTGCCCGCGATCGTCTGCGCCTCGGCGGCGAAGGACGCCTCCGGGTCGGGGCGGACGACGATCCGGCCGCCGGACAGGCCCTTGCCGACGTAGTCGTTCGCGTCGCCGACCATGTCGAGGGTGACGCCGCGCGGCAGGAACGCGCCGAGCGACTGGCCCGCGGACCCGGTGAGCAGCACGTGGATCGTGCCCTCCGGGAGGCCGTCGCCGCCGTAGCGGCGGGTGATCTCCGAGCCGAGCAGGGTGCCGACGGTCCGGTTCACGTTGCGCACCGGCAGTTCGAGCCGCACCGGGTGCGCGTCCTCCAGCGCCGCCTCGGCGAGCTGGATGAGCGTGCGGTCCAGCGCGTGCTCCAGGCCGTGGTCCTGGCCGCGGGTGCGTCGCTTCGCGCCGCCGTACGGGGTCTCCGACGGCACCTCGAAGATCGGCGCCAGGTTCAGCCCGGACGCCTTCCAGTGGTCGACGGCCTCGTCGGTGTTCAGCAGCTCGGCGTGGCCGATGGCCTCGTCGAGCGTGCGGAAGCCGAGCGCCGCCAGGGTTTCCCGGACCTCTTCGGCGACGAACTTGAAGAAGTTCACGACGTGCTCGACCTGGCCGGTGTAGCGCTTGCGGAGCTCGGGGCTCTGCGTGGCGACGCCGACCGGGCAGGTGTCGAGGTGGCAGACGCGCATCATGATGCAGCCCGCGACGACGAGGGGGGCCGTCGCGAAGCCGTACTCCTCGGCGCCGAGCAGCGCCGCGATGACGACGTCGCGCCCGGTCTTCATGGCGCCGTCCACCTGCACGGTGATGCGGTCGCGCAACCCGTTGAGCAGCAACGTCTGCTGGGTCTCGGCGAGGCCGATCTCCCACGGCGTGCCGGCGTGCTTGAGCGAGTTCATCGGCGACGCGCCGGTGCCGCCGTCGTGGCCGGAGATGAGCACGACGTCGGCGTGCGCCTTGGACACGCCGGCCGCGACCGTGCCGACGCCGAGCGAGGACACCAGCTTCACGTGGATGCGGGCGTGCTCGTTGGCGTTCTTGAGGTCGTGGATCAGCTGGGCAAGGTCCTCGATGGAATAGATGTCGTGGTGCGGCGGCGGGGAAATCAGCCCCACGCCCGGTGTCGAGTGCCGGGTCCGCGCGATCCACGGGTACACCTTGTTCGGCGGCAGCTGGCCGCCCTCGCCGGGCTTCGCGCCCTGCGCCATCTTGATCTGGATGTCGTCGGCGTTGACCAGGTACTCGCTGGTGACGCCGAACCGGCCCGAAGCGACCTGCTTGATCGCGCTGCGGCGTTCGGGGTCGTAGAGCCGCTCCGGGTCCTCGCCGCCCTCGCCGGTGTTGGACCGGCCGCCGATCCGGTTCATCGCGATGGCCAGGGTTTCGTGCGCCTCGGCCGAGATCGAGCCGTACGACATCGCGCCGGTGTTGAAGCGCTTGAAGATCGCCTCGGCGGGCTCGACCTCGTCGAGCGGCACCGGCTCGCGGACGCCGTCGCGGAAGGAGAACAGCCCGCGCAGCGTGCCGCCTTCGCGGTAGAGGCGGTGCACCTCTTCGGTGTACTTGCGGTAGACCTCGTCGCGGCCGGTCTTGGACGCGTGCTGCAGCAGGAACACCGTCTCCGGCGTGAACAGGTGCAGCTCGCCCTCGCGGCGGTAGGCGTACTCGCCGCCGGTCTCGAGCCCACGGTGGACGCGGTCGGTCGGGTTGTCCGGGTAGGCGCGGCGATGGCGCGTCGCGACCTCTTCGGCGAGCACCTCGAGGCCGACGCCGCCGAGCTTCGACGACGTCCCGGTGAAGTACTCGTCGAGCAGGTCCTGGCTCAGGCCGAGTGACTCGAAGACCTGGGCGGCGGTGTAGGCGCCGACCGTCGAGATGCCCATCTTGGACATGATCTTCAGGACGCCCTTGACCAGCGCGTACACGTAGTTGCGGATCGCCTTGGCGGGCTCGATGCCGGTGACCGCGCCCTGGCCGATCATGTCTTCGATGGTCTCGAAGGCCAGGTACGGGTTGACCGCGGCGGCGCCGTAGCCGAGCAGCAGCGCGATGTGGTGCACCTCGCGCGCGTCGCCGGACTCGACGACCAGCGCGACGCGCAGGCGTTCCTTGGTGCGGACCAGGTGGTGGTGCACCGCCGAGACCAGCAGCAGCGACGGGATCGGCGCCATCCGGTGGTCGGAGTCGCGGTCGGACAGCACGAGCGTGCGCGCGCCGGCCGCGATCGCCTCGGAGGCCTCCCGCCGGACCCGCTCGATGGCCGACGCCAGCGCCTCGGCGCCGCCGTCCGCTTCGTACAGTCCGGAAAGGACGCTGCAGGCGAAGCCGGGGAGGTCGCCGTCGTCGTTGATGTGGATGAGCTTGGCGAGCTCGTCGTTGTCGATGACCGGGTACGGCAGCTTCAGGTGGCGGCACGAGGCCGGCCCGGGGGCCAGGAGGTTGCGCTCCGGGCCCATGATCCGCGCCATGCAGGTGACGAGCTCTTCGCGGATCGCGTCCAGCGGCGGGTTGGTCACCTGGGCGAAGTTCTGCTTGAAGTAGTCGTAGAGCAGCCGGGACCGCTTCGACAGCACCGCGGGCGGGGTGTCGGTGCCCATCGAGCCGATCGGCTCGGCGCCGTTGGTGGCCATCGGCGCGAGCAGGATCTTCAGCTCTTCTTCGGTGTAGCCGAAGGAAAGCTGACGGCGCAGCACGGAGTCGTGGCTCTGCACGATGTGGTCGCGGTCGGGCAGCTCGGCGATCTTCAGCAGCCCGGCGTGCAGCCAGCCCTCGTACGGCAGGTCCTTGGCCAGCTCGGACTTGACCTCTTCGTCGTCCACGATCCGGCCGGCCTCGGTGTCGACCAGGAACATCTTGCCGGGCTTGAGCCTGCCCTTGGCGACGACGTCCTTCGGAGCGACGTCCAGGACGCCCGCCTCGCTGGCGAGGACGACGCGGTCGTCGGCCGTGCGCCACCAGCGCGCCGGGCGCAGGCCGTTGCGGTCCAGGACCGCCCCGACGAGGCTGCCGTCGGTGAAGGTGACGCACGCGGGGCCGTCCCACGGCTCCATCAGGCTGGCGTGGAACTGGTAGAACGCGCGGCGCTCGGGCTTCATGGTCGCGTGGTTCTCCCACGCTTCCGGGATCATCATCAGCACCGCGTGCGGCAGCGACCGGCCGCCCAGGTGCAGCAGTTCCAGGACCTCGTCGAAGGACGCGGAGTCCGACGCGTCCGGCGAGCAGATCGGGAACAGCCGGGACAGGTCGCCGGGGATGACGTCGGACTCCAGCAGCGCTTCGCGGGCCCGCATGCGGTTGCGGTTGCCGCGGATGGTGTTGATTTCCCCGTTGTGGGCGACGAACCGGAACGGGTGGGCCAGCGGCCACGACGGGAAGGTGTTGGTGGAGAAGCGGGAGTGCACCAGCGCGATGGCGCTTTCCAGCCGCTCGTCGCGCAGGTCGGCGAAGAACGCGGGCAGCTGCTCCGGCGTCACCATGCCCTTGTAGACGATCGTCCGCGAGGACAGCGACGGGAAATACGTGCCACAGCCGGAATTCGCGCTCTCGTGCTCGACGCGCTTGCGCAGGCAGAAGGCCAGCCGGTCGAGGGCGAGCCCCGACTTCCCTTCCGCCGTCACGAACAGCATCGCGAAGTGCGGCATGACCGAGCGGGCGGTCGGGCCGATGTCGGCGCGGACGGCGTCGACCGGGACCTCGCGCCAGCCGAGGACCTCCAGGCCCTCTTCGACGGCGATGCGTTCGGCGAGCCCGACGGCCTTGCGGCGCTGCTCGGCGTCTTCGGGGAGGAACGCGATGCCCGCGGCGTAGCGGTGGTGGCCGTGCTCATCCGGTCCGGGCAGCTCGAAGCCGGCCTCGGCGCGCAGCAGCGCGTCGGGCAGTTGCAGGAGGATGCCGGCGCCGTCGCCGCTGGTCGGCTCGGCGCCGGCGGCGCCGCGGTGGTCCAGGTTGGTCAGCGCGGCCAGGCCGTCGGTGACGATGCCGTGGGAGCGGCGCCCGCGGATGTCGGCCACCATGGCCACACCGCAGGAGTCCTGTTCGGTCTCCGGATCGTAGAGACCCTGCTTGCCGGGAATGGCGGAGAAGATCATGAAGGGACCTCCTTCGTCGTCTTGTCGTGCGGGGCCGGGCTACCGACCGGGGGAGCGCACGGGACGACGATGGCCCGCCTGTTAGCGCGACTTTAACACCTGGGAAACACGCCAGCATCCGTTCGGAGCGCACCGAACGGCGTCGGACGGTAACGATCTGGCTGCGCGGAACGACGTAGTTCCTGATGGGGTCCCGGTAGTTCGCGCCGCTAATTATACGGCCCGGAAACCTCCGTCAAGTCTAACGTGACATGGCCAACGCGGCGCGCCGGCGTTGTGTCGCGGGTCACTAGAACGTGTTACTGTTTCGCGCATGATCCTCGACCGGTTCCGGCTGTCCGGGCAGGTCGCGGTGGTCACCGGCGCTGGACGAGGGATCGGCGCGGCCACCGCCGTGGCCCTCGCCGAAGCAGGCGCCGACGTGGTCATCGCCTCCCGCACCGCCTCCCAGCTCTCAGAAGTCGCTTCGCAGGTTTCGGCCGCGGGCCGCCGGGCTTTCCCGGTCCCGGCCGACCTCGCCGACCCGGCCGCCGCCGCGGCGCTGGCCTCGGTGGCGATCGAGCAGTTCGGGCGGCTCGACCTGGTGGTCAACAACGTCGGCGGCACCTACCCCCGGCCGCTGCTGGAGACGACCCCCGAGTTCCTGGAGGAGGCGTTCCGCTTCAACGTCTCGACGGCGCACGCGCTGACGGTGGCGGCGGCACCGTCCCTGGTGAAGACGGGCGGCTCGGTCGTCAACATCTCGTCGGTGATGGGCCGGGTCAGCGGCCGCGGCTTCGCGGCGTACGGAACGGCGAAGGCGGCCCTAGCCCACTACACCCGCCTGGCGGCGGCGGACCTGGCGCCCCGGGTGCGGGTCAACGCGATCTCGGTGGGCTCGGTGGCGACGTCGGCGCTGGAGATCGTGGTCGGCAACCCGGAGCTGAAGGAGAAGATGGAGTCCGCGACCCCGTTGCACCGGATCGGCGAGGCGGAGGACATCGCGGCGACGGTGATCTTCCTGGCCTCCCGCGCGGGCGGCTACATCACGGGCAAGATCCTCGAAGTGGACGGCGGCCTCCAGACCCCGAACCTGGAGCTGGGCCTGCCCGACCTTTCGTGACCCGGAACTGTCGGTGCTCCCCGCTAGCGTGGAAAACGGGGGCTGCTCAGCGCGGTCCGGGCGCTGTCGACCGGCTCATGCGCCCCAATGTGGCATTGGTTGCGTCCAACGCACCCAATGTGGCGTTCGGTGCGTCGAATGACACTGCGGCGCGAAGCGCCTCCGTTGAGGGTGGCGGTGGGGGCATGGGAGGAGCACCCAACGCCACATTGGGGCGCTTGGGGATCAGCGCGCGGAACCCAGCCAGGTGCTCAATGCTGTGAGGGCGTTGACCGGGGTCAGCCCTCGTCGGACTTCTTCGCCGCGGGTTCCTCGGCCGGGGCCGCGTCCTCCGCGGGCTTGTCGGCCGGAGCGGCGACCTTCGCGGGTTCCGGCTCCGCAGCGTCGGCGGCGGCTTCCGGAGCCGGGTCTTCCGACGCCGCGGCGTCCGGATCCCCAGTAGCCGGATCAGCGGCCGGCTCGCCCGTGGCCGCGGTGTCCTTGCCCCGCAGCAGTTCGGGCGCCTCCCGCGGCCCCCGCTTCCCGGCGAGCACGAAGTACACCGCCGCTCCCACGAACAGCAGGATCGACGTCCACACGTTCACCCGCAGGCCGAGGATGTGGTTCGCGGTGTCCGTCCGCATCATCTCGATCCAGCCGCGGCCCACCGTGTAGCCGGCGACGTACAGCGCGAACACCCGCCCGTGCCCCAGCTTGAAGCGCCGGTCCGCCCAGATCACCAGCAGCGCGACCAGCAGGTTCCAGAGCAGCTCGTACAGGAACGTCGGGTGGACCGGGCTCTCCGGCAGCGGGATGTGGCCGGTCGCGACGCCGTTCAGCAGGTTGTCCGGGTCCTCCGGGTTGAAGCGCTGGTAGACCTCCAGGCCCCACGGCAGGTCGGTGTGCGCGCCGTACAGCTCCTGGTTGAAGTAGTTGCCGATCCGCCCGATGGCCTGCGCCACGACGATGCCGGGGGCGAGCGCGTCGGCCATCGCCGGCAGCGGGATGCCCCGGCGGCGGCACGCGATGAGCGCGCCCACCGCGCCGAGGGCGATGGCGCCCCAGATGCCGAGGCCGCCGTCCCAGATCGCGAACGCCTTCCAGGGGTTCTTGCCCTCGGTGAAGTACAGCTCGGGGTCGGTGATCACGTGGTACAACCGGCCGCCGACCAGGCCGAACGGCACGGCGAAGACGGCCAGGTCGATCACCGTGCCCTTGGTGCCGCCGCGCGCCACCCAGCGCCGCTCACCCCACCAGATCGCCACGATGATGCCGGCGATGATGCACAGGGCGTACGCACGGAGCGGGATCGGCCCCAGGTGCCAGACCCCCTGGTCGGGGCTGGGGATCGTCGCGAGGTAGGCGCTCATCACGCGGCCACCGTAGCGCTATCGCGCCGAAGGCTCCAAGGCGGCCAGGTAGCCCGCCACCAGCGCGTGCGCGACGTGGGTGACGGCCTCGTCCCGCGGGAGGAACCGTTCGTCGTGCAGGCTCGGCACGCCCGCCGTGTCGCCGACGCCGACGAACAGCATCAGCCCGCGGGTTCCGTTGCCGCAGTAGTGGGCGAAGTCGTCGGCGCCGAAGGACCGGAACTTGTCGTCCACCAGGAAGCCCGCGTGCCGAAGCCAGCCCTGCGCCGCCGTCGCCAGCGAGACGTCGTTGTTCAGCACCGGCTCGCACGGGTTGATCTTCAGCTCGGCCGCGCAGCCGTGCGCCCTGGCCGTGCCGTGCACGATCTCCGTCAGGTTCTCGAGCGCGCTTTCGCGGTCCTTCTCGCGCATCACGCGCAGCGAGCCGAACGCGGTCGCGCTGTTCGGGACGACGTTCGCGGCGGCGCCGGCCTGGATCCGGCCGATCGAGCAGACCGCGCCGAACACCGGGTCGATCCGGCGCGACGCGAGCTGCTGCAGGCTCACGACCAGCTGCGACAGCGCCAGGATCGGGTCGCGCAGCAGGTGCGGGTAGCCGGCGTGGCCGCCCTGGCCGTGCATCGTCACCTCGAACTCGTCGGTGGACGCGTTCACCGGGCCGGGCGCCGCCGACACCATGCCGTGCGCGATCCGCGGCTGGACGTGCGCGCCGATCACGATGTCCACCCCGGACTCGGCCAGCACCCCGGAGTCGACGACGTCGAGCGCGCCGGGCGGTGACGTCTCCTCCCGCGGCTGGAGCAGCGCCAGGATCGGCCGCGGCACGCCGACGCGCACCGCCGCGCGGCCGACCGCGACCAGCGCGGCGAGGTGGACGTCGTGGCCGCACGCGTGCATCAGGTCGGTTTCCGACGCCCACGGCACGCCGGTGCCCTCCAGCACCGGGAGCGCGTCGAGCTCGGCCCGCAGCGCCACGGCCGGGCCGTCGGAAGTGCCGGGCAGCCGGATCGCGCGGCCGGTCTTGGCGACCCGGATCCCGTCGCCCGCCCCGAGGGCGCCGGCCACCAGGCGGGCAGTGTCCTCCTCGTCGCCGGAAGCTCGCGGGTCGGCGTGCACCGCGTGCCGGAGTTCGACGGCGGCGGGCAGTTCCTCGGCGATCGCCCGCGTCCACCGGGTCCACAGATCACTCACACATGCTCCAAGCGGTAGATCCTCGTCGCGTTCTCGTGTCCCACCAAAGCACACAGCCGCATGGCGTCCACTTCGGACATCGCACCGGCGGCCAGCGCGCCGCGCACGAAGTCCGACAAACCCTGCCGGAACAGGGCTGTGCCCAGGTGGTACAGCTCGGCCAGGCCGAAGGCGTCGGTGGAGAAGAGAACCTTCCCGAACGGCGCGATCTCCAGGAGCTCGGCCAGGACGGCCGGCGCCCGGAAGCCCGCGTTGTGCGTGATGAGCCCGGCGTCGACGAACACGTGCTCGAAGACCTGCGCCAGATACGCGGCGTTGCGGTGGAACGGGTAGTTGTGCAGCAGGAGGATCGGCACGCCCCGGTCGCGGGTCGCCCGCAGCAGCCCGGTGAGCAGCAGCGGGTCGCAGCGGTGCAGGTCGACGTCGGAGTCGCCGTAGCCGACGTGGAACTGCACCGGCAGGCCGAGGTCGAGCCCGGTGAACACGAGGTGCCGGTGCAGCACCTCGTCGGCCAGGCGGACGCCTTCGCCCGCCTCGATCCGGGCGAGCCAGCGCCCGGCCGCCGCCTCGACCTCCGGCGGCGACGGCCGCTCCCCCGCCAGGCCGAGACCGACGCGGTAGGCCGCGATCGACTTGAGCCCGACGGCGGCCGAGGCGCGTTTCCCCAGCTCGTCGGCGAAGGCCGCGGCGAACCCCCGGGCAGGCGTCCCCTGGATCACGGCCTCGGCGACCTGTTCCAGCCGGACGACGTCGTGCGCGCGGGTGCCCGCCAGCGCGGCGAACTCCGGCGTCGTGGTCAGCGAATCCGGCTGGAACCCGCCGTCCAGCAGGAAGTCCGTCGTGCCGGTGGCGCGCAGGAACCGCCGGGCCACCTCGGTCGCGCCCAGCTCGGCGCGGCGTTCGAGGTAGGTCTCGGCCGGGGTGTGCCGCGGCAGGCCGAGCACGGGCGCGCAGCGTTCGCGCACGGCCAGCCCGATCAGCGAGTCGAACAGGCTCGTGCCCAGCGGCGAGGGCGCGTCGGCCTCGGTCAGCATCGCCTCGAAACCCGCGCGGGCCACGACCCCGGTGACGACGCCGTGACAGTGGTGGTCCACCAGCGGCAGGTCCGAGACGAACGGGAGCAGTCCGGTCATGCGCCTCCGTCCCTCTCGGTCAGCCTCTCCCCCACCCTACGAGCCGGCGAAGGCGGCGGTTGAGTGGTCTGCCGCGGCCTGCCGGACGGACCGGGATCGGCGCAGCCCTGGACGGGTTTCGACGGTGTCTGACAAGATCGTCACCTCTTTCGCAGGCACGAAGACCCAGTGAACATCGACGGGGGCACGATGAGCCGGCTCGATCGGGCAGAACTCGCACAGCAGGGCGCGATCCGGGCGGACGGCCTGCGCGCCGCCGGGGTCGAGCTCGTCGCGTTGAGCTTCGTGGACAACAGCGGCATCGCGCGGGTGAAGGCCGTCCCGGTCGACCGGCTGTGGTCGGCGGCCGCGTGGGGGGTCGGCGCGTCGAACTCGTTCGACTTCTTCCTGGCCACCGACGAAATCGTCGGCGGCGCCTACTCGCACGGCCCGGTCGGCGACCTGCGGCTGCACCCGGACCTCGACGCGCTCGTGCCGCTGGCCGCGCAGCCGGGCTGGGCGTGGGCGCCGGTGTGGAAGTACGACCAGGAAGGCGAGCCGCACCCGCAGGACGCGCGGGCGCTGGCCGCGGCCGCGACGGCGCGACTGGCGTCGCTGGGCTACAACGCGCGAACGGCGTTCGAGATCGAGTGGGTGATCACGGCCGCCGACGCGCCGGACGACCCCCGCTCGGCCACCGCGGGCCCGGCCTACGGCTACGCGCGGCTTTCGTCGCAGGCCGGCTACCTGCGCGCGCTGGTGTCCGCGTTGTCCGCGCAAGGCGTTGCGGTGGAACAGATCCACCCCGAATACGCGGCCGGGCAGTTCGAGCTTTCGGTGGCGGCGGGCGACCCGGTGCGCGCGGCGGACGTCGCGGTGCTGACGCGCGAGACGATCCGGACGGTCAGCGAGCGGCACGGGCTGCGCGCGTCGTTCACGCCGAAGTTCGAGCCGGGCGGCGTCGGCAACGGCGGCCACGTCCACCTGAGCATCTGGGACGGCGACCGCAACCTCTGCGCCGGCGGCGACCGGCGGTTCGGGCTCACCGAGACGGCGGAGGCGTTCGGCGCCGGGATCCTCTCGCGGCTGCCCGCGCTGCTGGCGGTCGGCGCGCCGTCGGTCGTCAGCCACCTGCGCCTCGAACCGCACCACTGGGCCGGGGTGTTCTCCGCGTGGGGCCTGGAAAACCGCGAGACACCACTGCGGCTGGTGCGTGGCCCGGCCGGGCAGCGCGACCGGGCGGCGAACTTCGAGGTCAAGTGCTTCGACCTGACGGCGAACCCGTACCTGGTGGTGGCCGCGCTGCTGTTCGCGGGCCTGGCCGGGGTGGCCGCGGGGGCGTCGTTGCCGGAGCCGGTCGACGTCGACCCGGGGACGCTGCCCGAGTCGGCCGGGATCCGGCGGCTGCCGACCCGCCTGGCCGACGCGGTGGCGGCGTTCGAAGCCGACGACGTCCTGCCGAAGGCGTTCGGCGCCGAGCTGGCCACGACGCTCATGGACGTGCGCCGCGGGGAGATCGACCGGCTCGGCTCGCTGTCGCCGGAGGAGCTGTGCGCCGTGATGCGGTACCTACACTAGGGCTTTCGCGACCTCGCTCCGGAGTTGCGGCAGCTTCGCGTACAGGCGGTCGCCCGGGCACTCGGTGTTGTAGTAGTCGCGGTGCCCCTTGATCTCCTCGACCGGGATGCCGTACTGGCGGCAGATGTAGGCGCAGAAGACGACGAGGGACGCCCACTGCGTCTGGGGCGGTTCGACGCTGGTGTAGAGGCCTTCGTTCTCGATGCCGATGGCGTTGGTGTTCTGGCCGGGGCAGTGCGCGCCCTGGATCATGGTGGTGCGGCCGCGCAACGCGGCGAGGCTGCCGTGGCGGCCTTCCAGACGGTAGCCCCCGCGGCTGACGGTGAAGTGCTGGCCGGTGTCGGACCAGCCGTTGTTGTCCATGTGGTCGTGCTGGTCGTCGCGGGCGACCTGGAAGGCGTGCGCCAGCGAGTAGTCGGTGCTGTTGGCACTGGCGATGTGGTGGATCAGGATCCGGTTGGCCGGATGGTCGAGAGTGGTGAGCGCGTCGGCGGGCGGCCGGGCGCCCCACTCGGCGCAGCTGTAGATCCGCGGCTCGGTTCCCGCGGCTCGGGCGGCTCCCGGGAGGACCAGGCCGGCGGCCCCGGCGACGGCGAGGCCGGCGGCACCGCGGAGGAAGGTGCGCCGCGGGAGGTGTGCGATGTCCATGGGACGGACTCTCCTGCGGCGGCATACAGCTTTCGTACAAAAGCCGGTCAGGCGAGGCGGATTGTGGCGTTGAAGGGCCGGGTGAGTTCGAGTTTCGCGTTCTCGCTCTTGGCGATCGGGACGTAGTCCTCGCCCTGGAGTTCGAAGAGGGTCGCGACGGCCGGTTCCATCGGCTCGGCCAGGAGGTAGTACGGGATCAGGGCCTCGGCGTAGAGGGCCCGTTTGAGGATCCGGTCCTGCACCTTGGTCGACGGCGAGACGATCTCCGCGGCCAGCAGGACATCGCTCGCCGCGTAGGCCATGGCGTCGACCGCGGCGCAGGTCAGGATCACCAGATCGGGAACGAGCAGCCGCCGCGTTGAGAAACGCGTTGTGGATCATCACACAGGGAGTATGCGGACCACCACTGACAGTTCTGAATCGGGCGATGGGCGTCACGTGGGTGTGACAGCGTCCTTCAGCCTGCCGAGGCCAACTCCGGCGCACCGCTGTACAGCCGGATCTTGAACCGGATGTGGTCCTGGTGTTCCTTCAGCCGCTCGATCTGCGCCTCCACTCGCTGCTCGTGCTCGCGCAGCACTTCGACCCGCTCTTCGCGCGTGGCCTCACCGGACCGCAGCAGTTCCACGAACCGCAGCATCTCCGCCACCGGCAGGCCCGCGTAGCGCAGGCAGCGCAACAAGTGGAGGAACTCCACGTCCTGGTCGGTGAACACGCGCCTGCCGCCGGCCGTGCGGCCGACCTGGTGGAGCAGGCCGATGCGCTCGTAGTACCTGAGGGTGTCGATCGTGAAACCGGTCTTTTCGGTCACCTGGGCCGGGGTGTAGGAGGTCACCGACCCAGCGTGGCACCTGGAGCGCACTCCGGGTCAAGCACCGGGCCTCAGGCCGGGGTGACGGCCCGGCGCACGCCTTCGGCGAGTTCGGCCGCAAGGCCACGAACCCCCGAGGGGCCCTCGGCCGCCGCCGTGACCAGGGCCGAGCCCACGATCACCGCGTCGGCGAACGACGCCACCTGGGCCGCCTGGTCGCCGGAGCGGACGCCGAGGCCGACGCCGATCGGCAGCGACGTGTGCGCCCGGGTGCGGCGGACCAGGTCCTCCGCATGGACGCCCACCTGCTCGCGCGCGCCCGTCACGCCCATCACGGCCGTCGCGTAGACGAAGCCCGAAGCGGCGTCCACCGTCTTCGCGATCCGCTCCTCCGACGACGACGGCGCCACCAGGAAGATCCGGTCCAAGCCGTGCTCGGCGGACGCCGTCATCCACGACGCGGCTTCGTCCGGGATCAGGTCCGGCGTGATCATGCCGAGCCCGCCCGCCGAAGCGAGGTCGCGCGCGAAGCGGTCCACGCCGTACTTGTTCACCGGGTTCCAGTACGTCATCACCACCGCGCGGCCCCCGCGCGCCGAGACCGACTCGACCACCTCGAACAGGTGCTTGAGGCGGAAGCCGTTGTCCAGCGCGGTCACCGAAGCGGCCTGGATCGTCGGGCCGTCCATCACCGGATCGGAGTACGGGACGCCGACCTCGATCAGGTCCGCGCCGCCGTCGATCGTCGCCGCGATCAGGTCCTTCGAGCCGGAAACGGTCGGGAAACCGGCCGGGAGGTACCCGATCAGGGCACCGCGCCCCTCCGCCCGCGTCGCGGCGAAGAGGTCGTCGAGTCCGCTCACTTGCCCACCAGCCCGAACCACTTCGCCGCCGTGTCCATGTCCTTGTCGCCGCGGCCGGAGAGGTTGACCACGATCAGGCCGGACGGCCCGAGCTCGCGGCCCAGCTCCAGCGCGCCGGCCAGCGCGTGCGCCGACTCGATCGCCGGGATGATGCCCTCGGTGCGCGAGAGCAGCATGAACGCGTCCATCGCCTCGGCGTCGGTGACCGGGCGGTACTCGGCGCGGCCGGTGTCCTTCAGCCACGCGTGCTCGGGGCCGACGCCCGGGTAGTCCAGCCCGGCCGAGATCGAGTGCGACTCGACCGTCTGGCCGTCCTCGTCCTGCAGCAGGTACGTCATCGCGCCGTGCAGGGTGCCCGGGGTGCCCTTCGTGAGCGTCGCGCCGTGGCGGTTGCCCTCGATGCCCTCGCCGCCCGGCTCCAGGCCGACCAGCCGCACGGACGGGTCGTCGTAGAACCCGGAGAAGATGCCGATGGCGTTCGACCCGCCGCCGACGCACGCCGCGACGACGTCCGGCAGGCGCCCGGCCTGCTCCAGGATCTGCTCGCGGGCCTCGGTGCCGATGACGTGGTGGAAGTGGCGCACCATCGCCGGGAACGGGGCCGGGCCGGCCGCCGTGCCGAACAGGTAGTGCGTGGTGTCGGCGTTGGCCACCCAGTCGCGCAGCGCCTCGTTGATCGCGTCCTTCAGCGTCCGCGACCCGGTCTTGACCGGGATCACCTCGGCGCCGAGCAGCCGCATGCGGGCCACGTTCAGCGCCTGGCGCTCGGTGTCGACCTCGCCCATGTAGACGACGCAGTCGAGGTCGAGCAGCGCGCACGCGGTGGCCGTGGCCACGCCGTGCTGGCCAGCGCCGGTCTCGGCGATGACCCGCTTCTTGCCCATCCGCTTGGTGAGCAGCGCCTGGCCCAGCACGTTGTTGATCTTGTGGGAGCCAGTGTGGTTCAGGTCCTCGCGCTTGAGGAACACCCGCGCGCCGCCGGCTTGCTCGCCGAAGCGCTTGGCCTCGGTGAGCAGCGACGGACGGCCCGCGTACTCGCGCAGCAGGCGGTTGAACTCGTTCAGGAACTCCGGGTCGTGCCGGGCCTTGTCGTACTCGGTGGCGACCTCGTCGACGACGCCGATCAGCGCCTCCGGCATGAACCGCCCGCCGTACGGCCCGTAGTAGCCGCGCTCGTCCGGATCGTGCTTACCGTGTTCCTCAGTCACCGCGAAGGCCTCGGGCAAGCGGGGTGCGAACCGGCGGTGACCAGCTTGACCAGGGCGCCCTTCGGGTCGCCGGACGCGACGAGCCCTTCGCCGACCAGCACCGCGTCGGCGCCGTGCCCGGCGTAGGACATCAGGTCGCCCGGCCCGCGGACCCCGGACTCGGCGACCTTGTAGACGTCCATCGGCAGGCCGGGGGCCAGCCGCGAGAAGACGTCGCGGTCCACCTCGAGGGTGTGCAGGTTGCGCGCGTTGACGCCGATGACCTTGGCGCCCGCCTCGAGGGCCCGGTCGGCCTCCTCGGCGTTGTGGATCTCCACCAGCGCGGTCATCCCGAGCGATTCGACGCGGTCGAGCAGCGAAACGAGCGCGTTCTGCTCCAGCGCGGCGACGATCAGCAGCACCATGTCGGCGCCGTGCAGCCGGGCCTCGTGCACCTGGTAGGGGCTGACGATGAAGTCCTTGCGCAGCACGGGGATGTCGACCGCCGCCCGGACCGCGTCCAGGTCGGCCAGCGAACCACCGAAACGGCGCTGTTCGGTCAGCACGCTGATCACCCGCGCGCCGCCGTCTTCGTAGTCCTTCGCCAGCGCGGCGGGGTCGGGGATGTCGGCCAGGTCGCCCTTGGAGGGGCTGCGCCGCTTCACCTCGGCGATGACGCCGATGCCGGACTCGCGCAGGGCGGCCATCACGTCACGGGGCGCCGGGGCGGCGGCCGCGCGGATCTTCAGCTCGTCGAACGGCAGCGCGGATTCCCGCGTCGCGAGATCCTCCCGCACGCCGGCGACGATGTCTTCGAGCACGCTCACCGGGCGCCCCCGCCCAGGCACGTGCTCACGGATTCACTCGCAAGGTCGCTCACAAAAACCTTCCCCTTCCCGCCGAAACGATGCTAACCCCCGCATCCGATGCGCCCGGTTCCGGGTGTGCGCGTTACTCCGAATGCCTGCCCCGGACGTCCGTGGGGTCTTCCCCTTCGGACAGCGCCTCCCACAGCTCGGCGTCCGGATCGCGCGTCTTCTTCCGCGTGGCCGGGGCCGCATACCGGGCGCCGAGCCGGGCGGTTCCGCCCGCGCCCTTGACGGCCGCCAGCCCGCCGGCGGCGACGAGAATTCCCCCGAGCACGGCCAGCCCGCGGCCGAGCAGCATCTGCGTCACCGGAAGGCCGTCGGCGTAGCCGCCGAACCGGACCCCGGACACGCCGGCCCAGACCGCGGCGACGCCGGCCAGCGCCAGCACGACGCCGAGCACGCGCCGCGCCCAGCCTCCCGTGGCCACCAGGCCCGCCACGCCGGCCAGCGCGAGCAGGGCCAGCGGCACGAGCGCCGTCGCCCGCTGCTCGCCGTTCTCGCGGTGGAGCACTGTGCCGCGCACGCCGCCGTCGCGGAACTCGGCGAACCACGTCAGCCGTGACGCCGCCCACAGGGCCAGCGCGCCCAGCAGGAGCGCGGCCACGATCATCCACAGTGGACGACGGGACGGCGTGGCGCTCTCCGGCGCCTCGGCCGGTTCGTCAGACATGGGCCGTGTCCGCGGCCGGGTCGAGGGCGCCCGCCGCCACGATCGTCTGCGCGGCGGCCACCGCCGAGAGCACGGTCCTGGCCTTGTTCAGCGACTCGGTGTCCTCGTAGTCCGGCACCGAGTCGGCGACCACCCCGCCCCCGGCCTGGACGTGCGCGACGCCGTCCTTCACCAGCGCCGTGCGGATCGCGATCGCCGTGTCGGCGTCGCCGGCGAAGTCGAGGTAGCCGACGACGCCGCCGTACAGCGCGCGGCGGACCGGCTCCAGCTCCTCGATCAGCTCCATCGCGCGGACCTTCGGCGCGCCGGACAGCGTCCCGGCCGGGAAGCACGCCGTGACCGCGTCGAACGCCGTCTTGCCGTCGGCCAGCTCACCGGTGACGGTCGACACGATGTGCATGACGTGGCTGTAGCGCTCGATCTGGAAGAAGTCGACCACGCGCACGGTGCCCGGCTTGCAGACCTTGCCGAGGTCGTTGCGGCCGAGGTCGACGAGCATCAGGTGCTCGGCGCGCTCCTTCTCGTCGGCCAGGAGGTCCTTGGCCAGCTGCGCGTCCTCCTCCGGGTCGGCGCCGCGCCAGCGGGTGCCCGCGATCGGGTGTGTGGTCGCCCGGCCGTCCCGCACGGTGACCAGGGATTCGGGGCTGGAGCCGACGATGTCGAAGCCGTCGAGCCGCAGCAGGTACATGTACGGGCTCGGGTTGGACGTCCGGAGCACGCGGTAGATGTCGAGCGCGCCGGCGGCGGTGGCGATCTCGAATCGTTGCGACGGCACGATCTGGAACGCTTCGCCGGCCTTGATCGCCTCGACGGCCTTTTCGACCGCGGCGTGGAACTCCGGCTTGGACCGCTTCCGGGTGAACTTCGGCTCGGGCCGGTCGAAAGCGGCGACGGTGGCCGGCGCGGGCACCTGCAGCTGCTCGGTCATCGCGCTCAGCCGGGCGACGGCGTCGTCGTAGGCCGCGTCCACGCGCTCGGGCGAGTCGTCCCAGTTGACGGCGTTCGCGATGAGCGTGACCGTGCCCTCGTGGTGGTCGAACGCCGCCAGGTCGGTGGCCAGGAGCATGGTCAGCTCGGGGATGTCGAGGTCGCGCTCGGCCAGCTCCGGCAGCTTTTCGAGCCAGCGCACGGCGTCGTAGCCGATGTAGCCGACCATGCCGCCGGTGAGCGGCGGCAGCCCGGGCAGCGCTTCGGTGTGCAGGGCCTCGATGGTCTCGCGCAGCACGGCCAGGGGGTTGCCCTCGGCGGGCAGGCCGACCGGCGGGGTGCCGGTCCAGACCGCCTTCCCGTCGCGGACGGTGAGCGCGGCCGGGCTGCGGACGCCGATGAACGACCAGCGGGTCCAGGACGCGCCGTTTTCGGCGGACTCGAACAGGAACGTGCCGGACCGGTCGGCGGCGAGCTTGCGGTACACCCCGATCGGCGTCTCGCCGTCGGCGAGGACCCGGCGCACGACCGGGACCACGCGGCGGCTTTCGGCGAGCGAACGGAAGTCCTCACGGGACGGGCTGACCGAGCCGGGGCCGGTCGAACCGGCGGTAGCGCTGACCATGCGGCTCATTGTGCCGCCCCGGCGGATCACGGCCACGGCGACCCCGAAATTCAATGGCTGTTGAATTCGGTGGGGGCTTCGGTCATGATGGGGCCGTGAGCACCACCGACGACACCGAGCCTACCGCCCGCCGCCGGGGCCGGCGGCCCGCCGGCCAGGACACCCGCACGGCGCTGGTCGAAGCCGCGCGGGCGGTGTTCGCCGAGAACGGCTACGACGGCGCGACCGTGCGCGCGATCGCCGGCCGCGCCGGCGTCGACGCGGCGATGGTCAACCACTGGTTCGGCAGCAAGGAGGGCCTGTTCGCCCGCGCGGTGCTCGAGCTCCCGTTCGACCCCCTGGAGCTGCAGGCGGAGCTGCGCGACGGCCCGGCCGACGAGCTCGGCGAACGGATCGTCCGCGCGTTCCTCACCCGCTGGGACGGCGCGGGCGGCGACGTCTTCCAGGCGCTCATCCGCAGCATCACCGCCCACGAACTGGCCGGGCAGATGCTGCGCAACTTCTTCCAGAGCTTCTTCACGGCGCTGATCACGTCCATCGGCTCCGACCGGATCCCGCTCCGGATGACGCTCTGCGCGTCCCAGCTGGTGGGCATGGGCATGATCCGGTACGTCGCGAAGTTCGAGCCGATGGCGTCGACGGAGATCGAGACGCTGGTGACCGCGGTGGCCCCGAACGTCCAGCGCTACCTCACCGGCGAGATCGGCTGAGTCCCCCGCCCCCGCTTTCGGTGCGCAGGCCCATCGCGTAAGCCGGAACCGCGTACGGGCCGGGGCGGCGCGGGCCGTTCGGGAAGAGGACGACCATGTGCCGCCCCCAGCCGCCCACCCACGCGAGCCGGTCGGTGAAGTCCGCCAGCGCGTGGGCCCCGTGCGTCGAAGACATCGCCCGCAGCACGATCCCGGTGCCCTCGCGGTAGCGGACGTGGATCTCCGGCGGGGGCCGTCTCAGCGAGGTGCCGGTGCGGGCGAAGACGCGCACGATGTCGACCGTCGCGTTCCGCCACCCGGTGGCCGCGACCGCGCGGGCCCGGCGCCACCAGCCCACCGCGGCCCAGGTGGCGAACACCGTCCCGAGCGAGCCGGCCACGATCGAGACGATGCCGAGGTTCAAGACGAACTGGTTCTTGTTCTCTTCTTTCGTGGTGCGCACCCGGTCCGGATCGGCGCGGTCGTGGACCACGGTGACTTTCTCGCCGACGGAGTACGAGTTCTCCGAATCCCGGACGATCTTCGCGGTCCGCGTGCCGTAGCGCACCTGGAACGTCATCCGGCCCCGGGTGTGGTTCTGCACGGAAACCACCTCGCCGGTGGTGCGGGCGCCGGTCGCGAGGAGCTCGTCGGCGGCCTTGCCGAGCAGGACCAGACCGGCGGCCCCGCTCCCGGCCAGTGCCGCCCAGACGAGGACGAACATCGTCGCACGCCGCGCGATCCGGTGCAGCCGCACGGTTTCGGCCGCGAAGTCGATCCGGCGGTCGTGGTCGTGGCCGGTCGGCGGCGGCAGCCACCCCGCGAAACCGTCCTCGCTCGCGGCGGCGCGATTCCGGGCGAGCACCCGCAGGCGCCGGACGCCCAGCACCACGCAGCCGGACAACGCCGCAAGAGCGACGACGGAGCCGGGAATCAGGCCGTAAGCCGCCACCACGTCCGGAGAAAAGGCGAAGACGGCCACCACGGCCGCCGGGAGGGCGAACCACACCCACCGCCGCCGGACGAAACCGCCGAAGGGATCCATCAGCCGAGCTTAGAAGCCTTGAGCAGCGCCGATGCCGCGAGAAAAGGCACAGCGCCCGAAGGCAACCGGACGGCCGCGCCGAGCGTGCGAGTGAGCAGGCGATCGTCACCCGGATGCCGAACGGAACAGCAGTCCATCGCCATTCGTGGACTTTTGGCAAAAACTGTCGTACAGCGGCACCAATGACAATTGCGTCGAGGTGGCGCTGGGGCGCGGGTGTGCGGGACACCAAGGCGCAGCTGACCGTCTCCGCGCGGGCGTGGCGTTCCGTTCTCGACCGGCTGCGCTGACCTCCGGCCTCAACGTTCCTCCCGCAGGGACATCGCGTACACCGGGACCGCGTAAGGCCGCTTCCGCCGCGGCGCGTACGGGAACAGCACGACCATGTCGCGGCCCCAGCCGCCGACCCAGGCCTGCCGGTCCGGCCGGTTCTTCAGCACCGTGGCGCCGTGCGTCGAGGTGGCGGCGCGCAACGCGATCACCGAGTCGTCGCGGTAGCGAACGTGGATGTCGGGGGTGTGCTGTCCCTTGCGGACCGGGTAGTCGGGGACCACCGTCACGGCGGCGACGCGCCAGCCGGTGCGCCGCACGGCCCGGTGCCGCTGCCGCCAACGCGAGGCGGCCACCACCGAAACCGGCGCCGCGACGAGCGCGAGCAGCATCGGCACGACGCAGAACCCGACCAGGTACTGGTTGTCGTTCGGCTCGTCCACGGTGCGGACGTGCTCCGGGTCCGTCCGGTCGTAAACCACCGTCACGCTGTCGCCGGGCGTGTAGGCGCGGCTGCTGTCCCGGACGATCTCCTCGGTGAACACGGTGCCGCCGGCCGCGTACCGCACCCACATCGACGGCGAGCCCCGGCCGCTGCGCGGGTTGACGACTTCCACGACCTGACCGCCGGCGCGGGCGCCGGTGGCCAGGAGATCCTCGGCGGCGTTCTCGATCGCGACGAGACCCGCGATGCCGCCGGCCAGCACCCCGCACCACAGCAACGCGAGCACCAGGGCGCGCCGGCCGAGAGTGCGCAGCCGGGCGGTTTCGACGTCGAAGTCGACCCGGACGCCGCCGTCGAGACGCTCCGGCGGCGGCAGCCAGCGTTCGAGGCACAGCCGCGCCAGCACGGACTCGGTCCGGCGATCGGCGGCCCGGCGCCGGGCCACCGCCAGGGCACCCAGCGCCGCCGAACCGGCGAGCATCCCGAGATCGGCGGCGAGCGGCGGCCTGGGCGTCCGACCCCAGATCCATGGCCGAATCCTAAGTGGAAACCCGCAGGTCAGAGCCGGAATTGGGAAAGCAGACACCGGGGCAACCCCCGGGCCCCCAGGCGTGCAAGTCAGCAGGGTCAGCGGGCGAGCAGCAGCGCGATGAGCGCCAGCGCGCCCGGGACCACCTGCACGAGGAGGATCCGCTTGCTGGCCGTCGCCGCGCCGTAGAGGCCCGCGACGATCACGCAGACGAGGCCGTACAGCTGGAGCTGGAACTCGCCCGCGATGAGGCCCCACACGAGCGCGAGCGCCAGAAAACCGTTGTACAGCCCCTGGTTCGCGGCCAGCGTCTTGCTCTGCTCCGCGAACTCCTTCGTCGTGCCGAAGGCCGCACGGGCCCGGGGCGTCGTCCAGAGGACCATCTCCAGCACGACGATGTAGAGGTGGATCAGGGCGACGATTCCGATCAGGACGTCCGCGACGATGTTCACGCGTGCTCTTTCTCATCGGCCAGGAGCAGTCGCTCCTCGGTGTCGAAACAGGTGTGCGTGCCGGTGTGGCAGGCCGGGCCGGTCTGGTCGACGCGCAGCAGGACCGTGTCGCCGTCGCAGTCGATCCGCACTTCGCGAACGTGCTGGTAGTGACCGGACGTCTCGCCCTTGACCCACAGCTTCCGCCGGCTCCGGGACCAGTACGTGCCGCGGCGGGTGGCCAGGGTCGCGGCGAGGGCGTCGTCGTTCATCCAGGCCATCATCAGCACGTCCGATGTGGCGTGCTCGACGACGACCGCCGCGATCAGGCCGTCGGCGTTGCGCTTGAGGCGCGCCGAGACGGCCGCGTCGAGGGTCATGCTTGCGCTCCCAGGATGTGCCGCTTCAGCGGCATCGAGTTCAGCAGGACGAATGCGTAGCCGTACCCGGCGAACGACAGGCCCGAGAACAGCTTGTTCCACCACAGCGCCGCGGCGAGCAGCAGGAACGCGTGGAGCAGCGCGAACACCACGGCGACGACCAGCCCGCCGATGCGGGCGCTGCCCATCTTCACCGCGAGCCCGGTGACGACGACGCCGCCGAGGAGCAGCGCGAGCGCGGGCATCCGGAAGATCGTCAGGCCCGAGCCGGCGCTCAGGACCGGGATCAGGTCGAGCAGCGCCCACGCCACCGGCAGGCCAACCAGCAGCCCCGCCGTGACCTTCACCTCGACGGGTGCCTGCCACGACCTCATCGGACCTCGACCCCGCCTTCGCGGAGGGCGGCCTTGACGTCGCCGATCTTCAGCTGTCCGAAGTGGAACACGCTGGCGGCGAGCACGGCGTCCGCGCCGGTGCGAACGGCCGGCAGGAAGTGCTCGACCGCGCCCGCTCCCCCGCTGGCGATCACCGGGACGCGCACGGCCTTGCGGACCAGCTCGATGAGCTCCAGGTCGAAGCCGTTCTTGGTGCCGTCGGCGTCCATCGAGTTCAGCAGGATCTCCCCGACGCCGAGCTCCTCGCCGCGCGCGGCCCATTCGACGGCGTCGATGCCGGTGCCGCGGCGGCCGCCGTGGGTGGTGACCTCGAAGCCGGACGCGGTCGGCTCGCCGCCCGCGGGCACGCGGCGCGCGTCGACCGACAGCACGATGCACTGGGACCCGAACCGGCGGGAGGCCTCGTGGAGGAACTCCGGCCGGGCGATGGCGGCGGTGTTGATGCTCACCTTGTCCGCGCCCGTGCGCAGCAGCCGGTTGACGTCGTCGTTGCTGCGGACGCCGCCGCCGACGGTGAGCGGGATGAACACCTGCTCGGCGGTCCGGCGGACGACGTCGTAGGTGGTTTCGCGGTCGCCGGAGGACGCCGTGACGTCGAGGAACGTCAGCTCGTCGGCCCCTTCGGCGTCGTACCGCCGGGCCAGCTCGACCGGGTCGCCGGCGTCGCGGAGGCCGGCGAAGTTGACACCCTTCACGACCCGGCCCGCGTCGACGTCGAGACAGGGGATCACCCGCACCGCGACAGACATGCCCATCAGCGTAGTCAAGGGCGTTCTAAGCTCGGGCAATGGCACGGGCGGGACGGCGGCCGGGGCAGACCGAGACGCGCGAGAAGATCCTCGACGCGGCCCGGCACCGGTTCGCCGAGCTGGGGTACGACGGCGCGACGATCCGCGGGATCGCCGCCGACGCGGGCGTGAACGCGGCGCTGCTGCACCACTTCTTCGGCAGCAAGCAGGAGCTGTTCGCGGCGACGATGAACCTGCCCGTGAACCCCGCTTCCCTGATCTCGGCGATCTTGACCGGGCCCCGCGACGGCGTCGGCGAGCGGCTGGTGCGGGCGTTCCTGGCGGTCTGGGCGGAGCCGGAGGGCCGCACGCCGTTCGTCGCGATGCTGCGCGCCGCGGCGACGAACGAGCAGGTCGCGCTGATGATGCGCCAGTTCATCGAGCGCGCTGTACTGGCCGAGGTCGCCCGCGCGCTGGACGTGCCGCGGGTCCGGGTGACCGGCATCGCGGCGCAGATGATGGGGGTGGCACTGCTGCGGTACGTGATCAAGCTGCCACCGCTGGTGCAGGCCTCCGACGACGAGATCGTCGCGATGCTGGCACCGGTCGCGCAGTACTACCTGGCCCCGGCGGCGGGGGCCTGGTAGCCGCGCCGCCCCGACGGTCGCCCGGGCCGCGGAACTGTCGGTGCCTCCTGGCAGGCTGGAAACCGGGGGCTGCTCAGCGCGCGTTCACGTTCCGGCCATCCGGTTCGTCTGGTTTCCGCCTGTGCGCGAACTCCTCCCGGTGGCCGTGGCCGCCACCATTGTCCCACATTTGTCCAGAAATCAGATCCGGTGATTATTTAACCCTTGTCCGCTAGGCCATTCACGACATTTTCATCACCCGAAAGGGTCCAAGTTTCCACTTATGGCGGTGTCATCACAATCAATCCCGCGTAGGTTCACGACATGCCGCGCCCCCATTTTGCGATTGTCGTCCTGCTCCTGTCCGCTTTGATCAGTCCCGTTTTCCCGGCCGCCGCGACCGCCGCCGACAGCGCCGGGACCGCCGCCGTGTGCGACCACCAGCCCGCCCTGAACGCCCAGGCGCCGCCCGGCGCCGTGGTCGTCGACCCGGCCGTCGACGGCGATCTCAGCATCCGGACGCTGACCGCGCCGGCCGGCACCACCTTCTGGCTGCCACCCGGCACGCACCGCCTGGCCGCGGACGAGTTCGGCCAGGTGATCCCGAAGGACGGGAACGTCTACCTCGGCGCGCCCGGCGCCGTGCTCGACGGACGCGGGCTCAACCGGGCCGCCTTCACCCAGCAGGCCAAGGACGTCGTCATCCGCGGTCTCACCATCCAGAACTTCGTCGCCCCGCAGGACCAGGGCGTGGTCAACCACGACTCCGGCGAGCACTGGGTGATCGAAAACAACACGATCCAGCACAACAAGGGCGCCGCGCTGATGGCCGGCGTCCGGCAGGAAGTGCGGGCCAACTGCCTGCGCGACAACGGGCAGTACGGAATGAACGCCTACCGCCCCGACAACGCGATCACCGGGCTGCTCGTCGAGGGCAACGAAGTCTCGGGCAACAATGTCGACGACTGGGAAACGCGCAGCCCCGGCTGCGGCTGCAGCGGCGGAATCAAGTTCTGGGCCGTGAACGGCGCCGACATCCGCGGCAACTGGATCCACCACAACCACGGGCCCGGCCTGTGGGCCGACACCAATGACAACGACTTCCTGATCGAAGACAACGTCATCGAAGACAACGAGAACGAAGCGATCTTCTACGAGATCAGCTACAACGTCGTCATCCGCCACAACGCCATCCGCCGCAACAACGTGGTGGCTGGCGGCAGGCGCGCGGCCCGCGGCGACAACTTCCCCTCCGCGGCGATCTACCTCTCCGAGTCCGGCGGCGAACCGCGCGTGCCTGCCCGCACCGACCTCGTCGACATCTACGGCAACGACTTCGAGGACAACTGGTCCGCCATCACGCTGTGGGAGAACGCCGACCGGTTCTGCAACAGCCCGGCGAACACGTCCACCGCGAGCTGCACCAAGCTGGTCGCCGACCGGACCTTGTGCGCGGCGCCGGGCATCGAGTCCCGGCCGCTCTACGACGACTGCCGCTGGAAGACCCAGCGGGTCGAGATCCACTCGAACACCTTCAGCTTCGACCCCGCCCGGCCCGGCTGCGCCGGCCTGTGCGGCCGGATGGCCGTGGTGTCGAACTACGGCACCTACCCGTCCTGGTCCCCGTACCGGGGCACCCTCGTGCAGGAGGCGATCACGCGCGACCAGGACAACTACTGGTTCAGCAACGACTACGTCGGGCCGTGGACGTTCGTCACCGGGGACGTCTCCCGCACCCTCACGCCGGCGGAGTGGCAGAGCGCACCGTGGTACAAGGACGACTGCTCGTCCTTCGACGGGGTGACCCCGAACTGCTGACGAAGCCGGGGAAACTTCCCGGATCGATGCATCAGCCCGGCCCTCTCGCGCGTCCAAGGGGGTGACAGAGCGGGCGAAGGGACGTGCGTGGGCTTCGAAGAGTTCGTGGCGGAGCGGCTGGACGGGCTGCTCCGCTACGCCACCGTCCTGACGAACGACCCCCACCTGGCGCAGGACATCGTCCAGGACGTGCTGCTGCGCGCCCAGCAGCGGTGGGACGACATCGGCGCCCCGCCGACGTACGTGCGGCGGATGGTCACCAACGAGTACCTGTCCTGGCGACGGCGGGCGGTGCGGCGGATGGTGCCGAGCAGCCACGACGTCCTGGACGCCCTCGGCCCGCCGTCGGCCGACCCGGCCACCGCCTACGACGAGCGGGACGCGATGCTCGGCCTGCTCGCCGCGCTGCCCCGCAAGCAGCGCGCGGCGATCGTGCTGCGGTACTACGAGGGCTACTCCGACGCCGAGATCGCCGCGATCCTGCGGTGCGGCACCTCGACCGTGCGCAGCCAGATCTCCCGCGCTCTCGCCACGTTAAGGACCGCCCCGCACCCCGCTGGGTGGCACAACGCTGCCCTCACGACCGGAGCTGGAGAATGACCCGCAGCGAGCACGAGACCGAGACGCTGATCCGGGAGAGCCTCGACCGCCTCGCCGCCCGCGCTCCGGACGGCCACGCGGTCCGCGAGGCACTCGCCCGCGCCGAGCGTGGCCGGCGGGCGCCCGCCCGGCTCGCGCTGGTGGCCGCCGCCGTGGTCGCGCTGGTCGTCGGCGTCGTCGCGGGCACGCAGCTGCTGACCAGGCCGGACCCGGCGCCGGCCGCGAGCCGCCCGGTGCTCGGCTACAGCCCGGGGTGGCTGCCGGACGGCTTCACCGAGCAGTACCGCGAAGGCGGGCCCGGGATCACCCCGCAGGTCCGGCGGTGGTTCGCCGGGCCGGCGTCGATCACGCTCTCGGCGTACTCGACCGCCGACCCCGAGTGGTCGCAGGCGGCGCTGAAGATCGCGTCGCTCCCGGACCAGGTCCTGGTGCGCGGCCGGGTCGCCATGGTCAAGGGCTCCGGCGGCACGGCGCGGCTCACCTGGCTGGCCGACGACGAGCACGTGCTGACCGCGGAGGTCATGAGCGTCCCGGACGCCCGCGCGGTCGCGGAGCGGATCGCCGGCTCGGTCGCCGCCGACCCGGTCGACGTCCGCGGTGAGCTGCGGTTCGGCCCGCTGCCGCCGGGGCTGGCCGAACGTTCGGCCGCGGTGAAGGGCACCGGTCCCGGCGACGCGGGCACCGAGCTGACCGCGGCCGACCCGGCCCGGCCGTCGATCCCCGTGGTGCGGGCCGCCGTCGGTGGGCGCGCCCCCGGCGTGGCCGGCGCCGCACCCGTGACCGTCCGCGGCAGCGAGGGCTTCTTCGTGCCGCCGAAGGACGGGAGGGACGCGATGGTCGCCACCCGGCTGCCGTCGGGGCGCTGGCTGACAGTGTCGGGGGCCCGGCCGGAGGCCGTGCTGGTCGCCGTCGCGGACGGCGTCCAGCTCGACCCTTCGCCCGACTACCGCTGGCTCGGCCGGGCTACCAGCTGATCATCGGGAACCAGATGTACCCGAGCCGTCCCAGCACGCGGACGTCCCAGTAGAGCAGCGTGAACGTGCCGCCGACGAGCAGGGCCACGCCGGTCACGGTCGCGATCCTGGCCGGTTTCGCGGCCAGCCAGCGCTGCACGCGCCCGCCCGTGGCGTGCGTCAGGATCAGGAACAGCACCGCCATGACGACGATGTTGCCGACCGACTGCAGCGCGAACGCGGCGGCGCCGTAGATGACGTTGTGCTGCTCGGCGGCGCTGCGGAACATGATCCGGAACAGCGGGTACGGCCGTCCGATGAGGAATCCGCCGATGAGCGCGCCCATCAGGACCAGCGGCGCGGCCGGGTGGCGGCGGACGAACCCGGCCAGGGGGTTGCGGAGGATGCCGAGCGCGATCAGGCCCATCAGCAGGAAGGCCAGGCCGACGACGCCGAAGGCGACCATCGACTGGACGCTGCGCGCGGACAGCCCGGTGGTCTTCGCGGTGGAGAACTGCGGCATCTTGGTGCCGACCAGGGCGACGATCACGCCGTAGACCACCGACACGGCCAGCATGCCCGCGGAGATCCAGCCGAGCGGCTTGAGCGTGGTGGCGAAGCTCCGTTTTCCGCCGGCCTCACCGCCGACGAGCGGCGCGACCGCCCCGAAGGCGGCGATGTTGCAGGCGGTGAACGAGCCCGCGAGGCCGGAGACGAACGCGAACAGCGTCCCGGCGAGGACGCCGCTGATCGGGGTGGCTTTCGCGTCGTAGCCGAGCAGCCCGTTCGCGACGCTGTCGCCGATGACGGAGTCGACGAAGGGCGCCGACCAGATCATGGTCAGCACGAGCCCGGCCAGGATCGCGGCGACGGCGATCGCCGCGCGGCGGGCCGGGTAGGGCCCGGCGCCGAAGAACTGGGCCTGCGGATGAAGCGGTACCTCGTGCTTGATGGCCATCGACTTCCCTCCGTCGCGGAAACCCCGGTGCGGGAAGCGTTTCAGACACGGGCGTCGAAACGCTTGGGCCAGCAGTGTGGGTTTCTTCCCCTCGAACGGCCCATGCGGAAATCACGAGACCGGTCGGCGCAGCCGGTGCCGCCGGACGCCCGGGTCTTGACGGCAAAACTCACCACGCGCAGAATTAAACGCATGACTAATTCTGCGCTGGCGGTCACCGGCCTGCGGGTCCGGCGTGGTGGCCGCCCGGTGGTGTGGGACGTGAGCTTCGAGGTGCCACGAGGAGTCGTCACCGGGCTGCTCGGCCCGAGCGGCTGCGGCAAGACGACGCTGATGCGGGCGATCGTCGGCGTGCAGATCGTCGAGGGCGGCACGGTCACCGTGCTGGGCCTGCCCGCCGGCAGCCCGCCGCTGCGGCACCGGATCGGCTACGCGACGCAGAACCCGGCGATCTACGCCGACCTGACCGTCCGGGAGGCGCTGCGGTACTTCGCCGCGGTGCTGCGCGCTCCGGCGTCCGATGTGGACAGAGTGATCGCGGAGGTCGGGCTCACCGACCACGCCGGGGAACTCGTGGGCTCCCTGTCCGGCGGGCAGCACACCCGCGCGAACCTCGCCGTCGCCCTGCTCGGCACGCCGGAGCTGCTGGTGCTCGACGAGCCGACCGTCGGGCTCGACCCGGTGCTGCGCGACGAGCTGTGGGCGCTGTTCCGCCGGCTCGCCGACGGCGGCGCCACGCTGCTGGTGTCCAGCCACGTCATGGACGAAGCGGCCCGCTGCGACCGCCTCCTGCTCATGCGCGAAGGCGTCCTGCTGGCCGACGACGCGCCGCTCGCCCTGCGGGAACGCACCGGCGCCGCCGACCTCGAACAGGCCTTCCTGCACCTCGTGAGGGCCGCGTCGTGAACCCGGCGCTGACCCTCGCGACGACCCGGCGCATCCTGACGCAGCTGCGGCACGACCCGCGCACCGTGGTGATGCTGGTCCTGGTGCCGACGCTGCTGATGGTCCTGCTGCGGTACGTCTTCAACTCGACGCTGGTGTTCAGCCACGTCGCGCCCGCGCTGCTCGGCGTGTTCCCGTTCCTGATCATGTTCCTCATCGCGTCGATCACGACGCTGCGGGAACGGACCACAGCCACCCTCGAACGCCTGATGACGCTCCCCATCGGACGGCTCGACCTGCTCTTCGGCTACGCGCTGGCGTTCGGCGCGATCGCCGTCGTCCAGGTGGCGCTCGCGGCGGGCGTCTCAGTGTGGTGGCTCGGCCTCGACCTGGCCGGGTCGGTGGGGATGCTGCTGCTGGTCGCGGTCCTCGACGCGCTGCTGGGCATGGCGCTCGGCCTGTTCGTCAGCGCGTTCGCGCGCACCGAGTTCCAGGCCATCCAGTTCATGCCGGTGTTCGTGCTGCCGCAGATCCTGCTGTGCGGGCTGTTCGTGCCGCGCGACGACATGGGCTGGCTGCTGCGGTGGCTGTCGGAGGTGATGCCGCTGTCGTACGCGGTCGAGGCGCTGAACCGCGTGACGGCTTCTTCGACGGTGGACGCGGTGATCCTGCGGAACCTCCTGGTCGTGGCCTGCTGCGCGCTGATGGCGCTGATGCTCGGCGCGGCGACACTGCGGCGGCGGACGCCTTAGAGTGAGCGCATGGCATCCGAAACGGACCGGCTCGCCGCCGAACGCTACGTCGTCCTGACCACGTTCCGCCGCGACGGCCGGGCCGTGCCGACCCCGATCTGGGTGGCCGGCGACGGCGGCGAGCTCGTGCTGTGGTCGGAGCGCAAGGCCGGGAAGGTCAAGCGCATCCGCAACAGCGGACGCGTGGAGGTCCAGGCCTGCGACGTCCGGGGGCAGAAGACCCACGGCGCTGTCGTCACCGGACAGGCTCGGCTGCTGGACACTGCCGGCACCGAGCGGGTCCGGACGGCGATCGCGCGCAAGTACGGCATCGTCGGGCGCGTCACGATGTTCTTCTCGAAGCTGCGCGGCCCGGCGGACCGGACCGTCGGGATCGCCGTCAAGCTGGACGGCTGAAGCTGCGGAAGCCGCGGCGCAGGTAGTTCGGCAGCGCGTTCGGGTGATCGAGCGTCGAGGTGTGCAGCCACACGCGGCGCGTGCCCGGCAGCGCCCACGCGTCGGCGACGACGAGGGTGAGCGCGTACCCGCCGAGCCCTTTGCCGACGAACTCGGGCAGCAGGCCGAAGGTGGTGATCTCGACGTCGCCGTCCCGCCGCGGCTCGAAGTCGGCGGCACCGGCGATCTCGCCGTGGAACTCGATGAGCCGGTACCGCCGGGCCGGATCGGCGAGCCAGCGGTCCCATTCCGCGGCATTCCTGGAGGCGCTCGGCCAGGCGTACGGCGTCCCGATCCGGACGTGTAGTTCGCGGATCAGCGGCCCCGGATCCACGGCCCGCAGCGCGACGCCATCGACGAGCGGAGCCGGGTGGAACTGGTCGGCGGCGGTCATTTCGAGCTGGGTGATGATCTCCTCCACCGCGGCAACCTACGGGGCGCGGGTGGCGCTGTCAGCCGCTTTTCGGTCGTAGTCGAACCCGGATCGCGCAGGATGGGCGAAATGCTGGGTCATTTCGGGATCAACGTGCCCGATCTCCGCGCGGCGAAGGCGTACTACGACCGAATCATGCCCCTGCTCGGATTCGACGAATTCCTCGCCGCCGACGACCAGTTCGCCTATCGGCCGGGGGCAAACCCGGGACGTACCTGTTCGTCCATCCGGCGCGGGAGCCCGGCGAATACTCGCGGCACCGCACCGGACTTCAGCACGTCGCGTTCATGGTCCGGACCCTCGGCGGGGACGAACTCGAGACTGGCACCAGGTTCGAACACCACACGAGTTCGGGCCAAGTCGTTGGTGGAGAACGGGACTAGGCCCGCATCGCGGCGGCCATCGCCGCCGAGTCGTGGTCCGGGCCGCAGCCCTCGACGATGACCAGGTCACCAGGGATGTGGTCGGCGCGCAGCCGCAGGATCTCCCGGTAGGCGGTCGAGTCGTACCACTCGTGCGCCGCGGCGACGCTGGGGAACTCGATGATCACCAGCGAGCCCGGCCACTCCCCCTCCATCACCTCCACCGGCGCGCCGTGCACGACGAACCTGCCGCCATACGGGTCGAGCGTGGCCTGGATGCGCTCCAGGTACTGGAAGACCTCCTCCGGCAGCACGGCGGGCGGGCGGAGGTGGGCGAGTCCGTAGGCGGTCATGCTGATCCTTTCGTTGTCCTGAAAGGGATCCTGACGCGGACAGCGCACAGCGTCGATTACCCCGCAGGTAACGCCGGGGCCGCGGTGTGCCGGAATTCGCTCGGGGTGGCGCCCCGGACCCGTTTGAACGCGGCGCTGAACCCGAACGGGTCGGCGTACCCCACGGCGCGGGCGACGTCCGCGACCGTCGCGGAGTCCCGCTCGACCAGCAGGTCCGCCGCGAGCGCCATGCGCCAGCGGGTGAGGTAGGTCAGCGGCGGTTCGCCGACCAAGTCGGCGAACCGCTTGGCCAGCGTCGACCGCGACACCCCGGTGCGTCCGGCCAGCGCGGCGACCGTCCACGGTGCCGCCGGTTCGGCGTGCAGCAGGCGCAGCGCGTGGCCGACCACCGGGTCGCGCTGCGCGGCCCACCACGCCGGAGGCTCGCCGCCGGGCCGGTCGAACCACTCGCGCAGCGTGCAGACCAGCATCCAGTCCAGCAGCCGGTCGAGCACGACCTGCTGACCCGGGGTGTCGACGGCGAGCTCGGCAGCGAGGTGGTCCACCACCGCGTCACCCGTTCCCCCGCCGTCCACGCGCAGCACGACGGGCAACGCCTCCAGCAGCCGCCGGCTGAGCTCGCCACGCGCCGGATAGGCGCCGGTGATCAGCGTCGTCGGACCGCGGCCGTCGTCGTGCCAGCCGAGCCGGTGCCGGGTCCCGCCCTGCTCGGGCGTCGCGCAGTGCTCGCCGCATGCGACCGGCTCGGCCCGGGTGCCGGGCTCGTCGACGAAGGTGAACGTCGCGGGACCACGCACGACGATCGTCTCGTAGGCGCGAAGCGGCTCGGGCGGACCGTGCTCCGGCACGATCCAGCCCGCCCCGGCGAGGACGGTGCACAGCGTCAACGGCGCGCCGTCCACGAAGTGCAGAGCCCACGGCGGGGACAAGGTCGAGCTGCCGAACAGCGAGCCGTGGGCCCGCACCCCGCGGATCAGGTCACTGAACGCGTCCACGTCGCAAGATTAGACGAATGGACAGGCGATCCGGCTTCTCACCTATGGGATCGTCCGAGCCGGGCCGGTTGAATCGGTGCCATGCTGACCACCGAAGACCTCGAGTTCCTCCGTCGCCCGCTGCACGGCTTCCTGACCGTGGCCGACGGCCCGGCCCGGCCGGTGTGGTTCGAAGCCACCGCCGAGGGCACGCTCCAGCTGTTCTCGGAACCGGACTCGGCCAAGATGCGACGGCTACGGCGTGACCCGCGTACCTCACTCATCGTCGCCGCGCCGGTCGGCGAGCGCGAGCGCTGGGTGTCGGTCACCGGCCGCACCACGGTCGAACCCGGCGGCGCGCACGACCTCGCCCGCCGCCTGGCCGCCCGGTACTGGGACCTCGACGACCCGGCCCGCGCCGGTGACCTCGCCGGGATCCTGGCCACGGACCAGGTCCGGCTCGTCCTCCACCCGGAGACGGTGAGCCGCTTCCGGTACTAGGGCGTGTTTCTCGGATCCGTGTTCGCGATAGCCGAGATCCAAGAAACACGCCCTAGACCTTCGCGACCGCGGCGAGCGCCTCCGGCAGCGTGAACGCACCGGCGTAGAGGGCCTTGCCGACGATGGACCCCTCGACGCCGTCGGACGCCAGGCCGGCCAGCGCGACCAGATCGGCCACGCTGGACACCCCGCCGGAGGCGATCACCGGCGCGTCGGTCCGGGCGACGACGTCACGCAGCAGCTCGAGGTTGGGGCCGCGCAGCGTGCCGTCCTTGCTCACGTCCGTGACGACGTAGCGGGAGGCGCCGTCGCGGTCCAGGCGCTCCAGGACCTCCCACAGGTCACCGCCGTCGGACGTCCAGCCGCGCGCCGAGAGCCGGTGGCCGGCCTCGGTGATCCGCACGTCGAGGCCGATCGCGACGCGGTCGCCGTACTCGCCGATCACGCGGGCGGTCCAGTCCGGGTCCTCCAGCGCGGCGGTGCCGAGGTTGACCCGGCGGGCGCCGGTGGCCAGCGCGGCCGCCAGCGACGCGTCGTCGCGGATGCCGCCGGACAGCTCGACCTGCACGTCGAGCTTGCCGACGACCTCGGCGAGCAGCTCGCGGTTGCTGCCCTTGCCGAAGGCGGCGTCGAGGTCCACGAGGTGGATCCACTCGGCGCCGTCGCGCTGCCAGGCCAGCGCCGCGTCCAGCGGGCGGCCATAGGAGGTCTCGGTGCCGGCCTCGCCCTGGACGAGTCGCACGGCCTGGCCATCGGCCACATCAACGGCGGGAAGCAGCGTGAAAGTCACGCGGCCACTCTAGGGCGGCGGCCCCGGGCGCCCGGTCAGAGGGTCGCGAGCCAGTTGCGCAGCAGGTGCGCGCCGGCGTCGCCGGACTTCTCCGGGTGGAACTGGGTGGCCCAGAGCGGCCCGTTCTCGACCGCGGCGACGAAGTCCTCGCCGTGGTTCGCCCAGGTGACCTTCGGCTCCTGGCCCGGCAGGCCGTCGAGCTCCCACTTGCGCGCGGCGTAGGAGTGCACGAAATAGAAGCGCTCGTCCGCGTCGAGACCGGCGAAGAGCCGCGAATCCGCGGGCGCGCGCACGGTGTTCCAGCCCATGTGCGGCAGGACGTCGGCGTGCAGCCGGTCGACGACGCCGGGCCACTCCCCGGTGCCGTCGGTCTCCTCGCCGTGCTCGACACCGCGCGAGAAGAGGATCTGCATGCCGACGCAGATGCCGAGCACCGGGCGGCCGCCGGCGAGGCGCTTGCCGATGATCCGGTGGCCCTTCACGTCGAGCAGCCCCGCCATGCAGGCGGAATAGGCGCCGACGCCGGGCACGACCAGGCCGTCGGCCTCGATCGCGGCATGCGGGTCGGCGGTGACCTCGACGTCGGCGCCGGCGCGCGCCACCGCGCGTTCGGCGGAGCGGAGGTTGCCGGAACCGTAGTCGAGAATCACCACACGAGACACGCCGCTCAGCGTAGCCGCAGCCCTCGGCGGCGCTCGAACGAACAGACGTCGCGGTGTGCGCTCCTCGGGAGTGGAGACCATGGCGGCGGCCACGCGATCCTGCCACGGGGAGGTAACGGACCGGAAGAATCTTGAAGAGCGATGTTTGGGCGTCCCGTTCGCTGGGTATCAAGTCACCCAATCGTGTGAGCACCGCTCGCGCGACCGGGGCGCCAAGGAGGCGAAGATGGCCGAGGACGACGTGCTGTCCCAACTGCTGCACGCCTGGCGTGACGATATCGAAAGCGTCCCGTTCCCGCAGTTCAGCGAACTGCTGATTCCTCGCCAGCAGGTCCGGCCGCGAGCGGTCACGCGGTGCCCGTCGGGGGGTTCTGTCGCCCGCGTGACGAACGCCACGCGGAGAACAGACGCCTGACTGTGGTTTCCTGCGGGGACCGCATCGACGCGTCCCCGGGAGCCCTTCATGAGTCGCACCCCTGACCCGCACGACTTCCTCGACCTCGACGCCGGGCTCGCCGAGGAGGAACGCGCCATCCGCGACGCCGTCCGCGCGTACGCGAAGGACAACCTGCTGGACCAGGTCGCCGGCTGGTACGAAACGGGCGCGCTCCCCGCCGCCGAGCTGGCGAAGGAGTTCGGCTCGCTGGGGCTGCTCGGCATGCACCTGGAAGGCTACGGCTGCGCCGGCACCAGCGCGGTCGCGTACGGCGTCGCGTGCCGCGAGCTCGAGGCCGTCGACTCGGGGCTGCGGAGTTTCGTGTCGGTGCAGGGGTCGCTGGCGATGTACGCGATCCACCGGTGGGGCAGCGAAGAGCACCGGCGGGAGTGGCTGCCGCGGATGGCCACCGGCGAGGCGCTGGGCTGCTTCGGGCTGACCGAGCCGGACGCGGGCAGCGACCCGGGTTCGATGCGGACGCGCGCGGTGCGCGACGGGTCCGACTGGGTGCTGTCGGGCACGAAGATGTGGATCACCAACGGAACCGTCGCCGACGTCGCGGTCGTCTGGGCGCAGACCGACGACGGGATCCGCGGCTTCGTCGTCCCGACGTCGACGCCGGGCTTCACGGCCAACGAGGTCAAGCACAAGCTGTCCCTGCGGGCGTCGCTGACCGCGGAACTGGTGCTGGACGGCGTCCGGCTGCCTTCGTCTGCCGCGTTCCCCGAGGTCCGCGGGCTGCGCGGGCCGCTGTCCTGCCTGAACGAAGCTCGCTACGGGATCTTGTTCGGCGTCGTCGGCGCGGCGCGCGCGTGCTACGAATCGGCGTTGGAGTACACGCTTTCGCGCTCGCAGTTCGGGAAGCCGCTGGCGGGGTTCCAGCTGACCCAGCGCAAGCTGGCCGACCTGCTCGTCGAGGTGAACCGCGCCGGGCTGGTGGCGCTGCAGATCGGGCGGCTCAAGGATTCCGGGCAGCTGCACCACAACCACGTCAGCTTCGGGAAGATGGCGAACGTGCGGTCGGCTTTGGACGTCGCCCGCACGGCGCGGTCCATGCTCGGCGCGAACGGGATTTCGCTGGAGTACCCGGTGATGCGGCACATGGCGAACCTCGAGACGGTGCTGACGTACGAAGGCACCGAGGAGATGCACGCGCTGTCACTCGGTCAGGCGATCACGGGGCTGGCCGCGTTCCGCTGATCGTTTTTTGTCGGTGGCGGCCGGTAGCTTCGCCGGCATGACCTCTTCTGACGACTTTTCGGAGTTCGAAGCCGTGGTGGAACTGCGGCGCTACACCCTGCGTCCTGGCCGGCGCGATGAGCTGATCGAGCTGTTCGAGCGCGAGTTCGTCGAGCCGCAGGAAGCCGCGGGCGCACACCTGTTCGGGCTGTTCCGCGAGCGCGCGTCGCCCGGCAGGTTCGTGTGGCTGCGGGGTTTCCGCTCGATGGAGTCGCGCAAGGCGGCGCTGGAGGAGTTCTACTTCGGCCCGGTCTGGCGCGCGCATCGCGACGCGGCGAACGCGACGATGCTCGACTCGGACGACGTCCACCTGCTACGCCCGGTCCGGCTCGGTCTTGCTTCGCCACCACCGGGTTCCGGTCTGCACGTGACGGTCGGTCCGGTCTCGGCGCCGCCCCCGTCGGCGTTCGCGGCGTTCGAGACGGCGCCGGTGGAGAACACGTTCCCGCAGCTGCCGGTCCACACGGACAGGCCGGTTTCGGTGTGGTTCAGCCGCACGCCCACGGATTCCTCGTCGGAGCTGGAGGCGACTTCGCGGTCACTGATCCGGTGAGAGCAGCCCGATGAGCCCGGCGGGGTAGAGGATCTTGCCGCCGTCGCGGAAGTCCGCGACGTCGACCCAGCGCGCGGTGGCGTCGTCGTCCAGGATCTTCATCTCGTCGCGCGCGTAGAAGCTCGCGTCGGCGAACTCGGCGGCGTAGAGGAAGGCGATCTCGTGCCCGGTCCGGCCTCGCCAGGTGTAGACGTTCTCGAGCACCCCGATCCGTTCTTTGACAACTACATCGGCGTCGAGCTCCTCGCGGAACTCGCGCTTGAGGGCGTCCCTGCTGCCTTCGCCGAACTCGACTCCACCCCCGAGCGGCCGGTAGAAGGTCTCGTCCTTGACGTCGTCCCGCCCTTCGAAGACGAGCAGCGCGTCCCCGCGGCGGATGATCCCGAGCGTGATCGGCCGGATGGTGAGCCCCATGGCACCCACGCTAGCGGGCGTTCACGTCGCCAGGAAGTCTTTGATCGACAACTTGAGCGAACCCGCGTCCAGCCCGTGCGCCAGGTCGTGGTCCGCGATGTCGCCGTATGTCCGGATCTCCGTGTCCCGCCGGACCCCGAGCGACTTCAGCCGGTGCGGCACGTCCGAAAGCGCCTCGGCCACCCAGTGCGCCGAAGTCCCGGCCAGGTACGGCTCCACCAGCACCACGTCGGCCGTGCCGGCGTCGAGCGCCGCGGCCCGCAGGCCGGCCGCGTCGAAGGGGCGGATGGTCGACGCGTACAGCACCGTGACGTCCAGTCCCGCCGTCGCCCGCAGGACCCGGTCCAGCACCGGCCCGACCGCCACCACCACTCCGCCGCGGCCCGACCTCAGCCGCGTGAAGCCGACGCCCAGGTGCGGTTCCGCGTTCTCCTGGGCCGAAAGGCGCAGGTAGACGCGGTCGTCGCCGGGGACGGACTCCAGCAGCAACCGGCGGGCCTCCTCCGGGTGACCCGGCACGTGGACCGTCCAGGCCGGCAGCGAGTCGATCAGCGCGACGTCACCCGGGGCCTGGTGCGTTCGTCCCGCCGTCGGCATGTCGTAGGACGCGCCGTACGACACCAGTACTCCGCCGAGCTCCTGGTGCGAGAAGTCCAGTTTGATCTGCTCGAAACCACGCTCCACCAGGAACGACGGAAAAGTGTGCACGATCGGGCGCAGCCCCGCGAGCGCCAGCCCGGCGCCCGTGCTGACCAGCAGCTGCTCGCGGATCCCGACGTTGATCACCCGGTCCGGGTGCCGCCGCGCGGCGCCGGCCAGCTGCGCGGCGGAGATGTCGGCGAGCACGATCGCGACGTCCGGGTCGGCGTCGAGGATCTGTTCGGTGGTGGCGAGGAACGTTTCCCGCATCGAGAGCATCGGTTCAGCCTTTCGGTTCGACGACGGCGACGACGGCCAGCGGCCGGCCCGGGTGGGCGGTGGTGAAGGCGTCGTCCAGCGCGTCGTGGTCGCGGCCGGACACCGTGCGCGTCTCCCAGCCTTCGACGTCGAAGCGGCGGGCGATCCCGCCCGGCCACCCGCGCGTCGACGACTGGTTGTCGATCACCACCGTGGTGAGGTTTTCGAGACCGGCCCGCGCCGCGACGACGATCGCTTCGTGGTTCGAGCCCTCGTCCAGCTCGGCGTCGCCGACGAGCGTCACCACCTTCGGCCGGGTCAGGCCGCGGGCGCGCAGGCCGAGCGCGGTGCCGAGCGCGATCGGGAGGCCGTGGCCGAGAGACCCGCTGGAGATCTCGACGCCGGGGATCCGCCGCCGGTCGGGGTGGTGGCCGAGCCGCGACGCCGGACCGGACCACGTCGCCAGTTCCGCTTCGTCGATGAAGCCCTTCGCGGTCAACACGGCGTAGTACGCCATCGGACCGTGTCCTTTGGACAGCAGGAAGCGGTCGCGGCCGGGCTCGCGGAAGTTTTCGGTGGTGATGTCGAGCACGCGGTCGTAGAGCACCCACAGGACGTCCACAGTGGACTCGGCGGCGGCGCGGTGCTTGTCGTCGCCAGTCATCAGCGAGATCAGTCGAGGCAGCTCGGCGTAACCCGGTTCGGTCGCAGTGGTCATGCCCCGACGATGCAACCTCGACTAAACTCGAAGTCAAGGATAGCCTGACCTGGTGACCAGGCTCGCTGAACATCTCAGCATCGGACAGGTGGCGGAACGCAGCGGGGTTCCGCACACGGCACTGCGGTTCTACGAGGAGAAGGGGCTGATCAGCTCGGAGCGGTCGGCGGGCAACCAGCGCCGCTACCCACGTTCGGTGCTTCGGCGGATCGCGTTCATCCGCGCCGCGCAGCGGGTCGGCCTCTCGCTGGAGGACATCAGTTCGGCTTTGGCGACGCTGCCGGAGGACCACGCGCCGACGAAGGCCGACTGGGCGCGCCTGTCCCGCGACTGGCAGCACGAGCTCGACGCGCGGATCGACGCCCTGCAACGGCTTCGCGACCGGCTCACCGGCTGCGTCGGCTGCGGGTGTCTCTCACTGCGCAGCTGCGCGCTCTACAACAACGACGACTCGCTGGCCCGGTTCGGGCCGGGGGCGGGCAAACTGCGTCCCGCGGTGGAGGGCGGCATCTAAATCGCTTGCCCGTGACGGGATCTGAGATTCCCCGCCAATCACGCGAGATGCCCGGCCAATCACGCGAGTTCCGGCCCCAATCACGCGAGTTCCGCCCGCCGTCACGGCAGATCCGGCTCCAAGCACCGCGATCCGACCCTCCAAGTACACGAGCCGACCGTCCGAAAAGTACGTGACTCGCGTGATTGGGCCCGGAACTGGCGTGATCAGCGCCGGAACTCGCGTGACTGAGCGGCGATCTCGCGTGATCAGGCGGGCATCTCGTGTGACTGGAGGGGCATCACGGGCGGTCAGAGGGTCGGCACGGGGGTGAGGGATCGGCGGCGGGGGCGGCCCAGCAGACGGCGGCCGACGTCCAGGAGTTCCGCGCGGAGCTTTTCGTCGTCGACGCCGGCCAGGTCCGGGGAGCCGCCGGCCATGGCGATGCCGGTCAGTGCCACCAGGGCGTTGACCCGGGCCGCCGTGTCCGGGTCGGGCCCGGACAGGATGCCGAGCACCGCCTGGCCGAATCCTTCCGCGCCGCCGTGCGCCGACTTCTCGATCGCGCGGGCGATGCCCGGGTCGCTCGAGAACAGCGCCACCAGCGTGCGGTGCCGGATCACCAGGTCGACGAAGCCTTCCAGCAGCAGGTCCACCTGCGCGCCCCGGCGCTTCTGCGCGGCCGCGCGCCGCACCAGTTCGCCCAGGTCGCGGATGCCAGGTTCGGCCACCGCCTCGGTGATCTCCGCCTTCGTCTTGAAGTGGTAGTAGACGGCGGCCTTCGTGATCCCCAGCGCGTCGGCGATCATCTGCAGCGACGTCCCCTCCACCCCGTGTTCGGTGAACAGGCGCAGCGCGGTCTGCAGCAGTCGGGTCCGGGTGTCCTCGGCCGGGCCGGCGGTCATTCTTCCTCCTCAGCAGCCGTCGGAGCGTACGTCACGCCCTGTCGATCGGCAAACGGGCCACCTGCCGATCGGCAAGCCAGCTACTAGCTGTTCGACAAGTCACATACTTGCCGATCGGCTTGGAGTCCCCTTGCCGATCGGCTAGCGTGACTCCTACCTGATGGAGTGAACCGACCCCGTTCGGGCGAAACGGAGCTGACTCGTGGCGACCTTCCTGTACCGGCTCGGCCGGTTGTCCTTCCGACGACGGGCGTTGGTCGCGGCCGTCTGGGCTGTCATCCTGGTGGCGCTCGGGCTGGGCGCGCTGACGCTGTCGAGCCCGCTGTCGAACTCGGTGTCCATCCCCGGCACCGAGTCACAACGGGCGATCGACCAGCTGACGGAGAAGTTCCCGCAGGCCAACGCCGGTGGCGCCACCGCTCGCGTGGTGATCGAAGCCCCGGCCGGAACCACGGTGACCGACGCGAAGGGCAAAGCCGCCGTCGAGTCCCTGGTCGCGCAGCTGAAGACGGCGCCGAAGGTCACCACCGTGCTCGACCCGTTCCAGATGCGGTCGATCTCACCCGATCAGCGCGTCGCGCTCGCCCAGGTCAGTTACGGAGCGAAGGCGTACGAGCTCACCGACGAGGACCGTCAGGCGCTGCTCGACACGGCGAACGCGAGCCGCCAGGCCGGGTTCACCGTCGAGTTCGGCGGCGACGCCGTGCAGGGCGCGCCCGCCACCGGCGCCACCGAAGGCCTCGGTGTCGCGGTCGCCGCCGTCGTGCTGGTCATCACCTTCGGCTCGCTGCTCGCGGCGGGGATCCCGCTGCTCACCGCCCTGATCGGGGTCGGCACCGGGATGGCGGGCATCCTGCTCGCCTCCGGGTTCCTGGAGCTGAACACCAACACGCCGGTCCTGGCGCTGATGATCGGCCTGGCCGTCGGCATCGACTACGCGCTGTTCATCGTCTCGCGCTACCGCCACGAGCTGAGCATCGGCCGTGACCCCGAAGAAGCCGCTGGACGCGCGGCGGGCACCGCCGGCTCGGCCGTCGTGTTCGCCGGGCTCACCGTCATCATCGCGCTGGCCGGCCTCACTGTCGTCGGCATCCCGTTCCTCGGCCAGATGGGCGTCGCCGCGGCTCTGACCGTCGCCATCTCCGTGCTCATCGCCCTGACGCTGCTGCCCGCGATCCTCGGCTTCGCCGGCCGCCGGGTCGCCGGCGGCCGCATCCGGCTGCGGCGCAAGCCGGTCGAAACGACGCACGGCGAACGCTGGGCACGGTTCGTCGCCCGTCACCGGATCCCGGTGCTGCTCGTCGCCCTGGCCGGGATGGCCGTCGTCGCGCTGCCCGCGCTGGGCATGCAGCTCGGCCTGCCCAACGACAGCACCGCCGCGCCGGAGTCGACCCAGCACAAGGCGTACGAGATCGTCAGCCGCAGCTTCGGCGAGGGCGCGAACGGGCCGCTGCTGGTCGTCGTCGACACCGGCGCGAGCACCGACCGGAAGGCCGCGCTCGACCAGGCCGCGGCCGGCATCGCGAAGCTCCCCGACGTCGCCGCCGTGACGCCGCCGAAGGTCAACCAGAACGGCGACACGGCGTTGCTCTCGGTGATCCCGAAGAGCGGGCCGAGCAGCACCCAGACCGAAGACCTGGTGGCCGCGATCCGCGTCGAATCCGGCGTGCTGGCCAACGCGACCGGCGCGAAGCTGGCCGTCACCGGGCAGACCGCGGCGAACATCGACGTCTCCGAGAAGCTGTCGGACGCGATGCTGCCCTACCTCGCGCTGATCGTCGGGCTCGCGTTCGTGTTGCTGATGCTGGTGTTCCGCTCGGTCGTGGTGCCGCTGAAGGCGACGATCGGCTTCCTCGGCTCGGTCGCGGCGACGTTCGGCGCCGTGGTCGCGGTGTTCCAGTGGGGCTGGCTGACCGATCTGCTCGGCGTCGACTCGACCGGGCCGATCATGAGCATGCTCCCGATCCTGCTGATCGGCGTGCTGTTCGGGCTGGCGATGGACTACCAGGTGTTCCTGGTGACGCGGATGCGCGAGGAGCACGTGCACGGCGCCGAACCCCAGGAAGCCATGGTCACCGGCTTCCGGCACGGGGCGCGGGTCGTCGTCGCGGCGGCGCTGATCATGATCAGCGTGTTCGCCGGGTTCGTGCTCGCCGAGTCGGCGCTGATCCAGTCGATCGGGTTCGCGCTCGCGTTCGGCGTGCTGGTGGACGCGTTCGTGGTGCGGATGACGCTGGTGCCGGCGGCGATGTCGCTGCTCGGCCGCGGCGCGTGGTGGCTGCCGAAGTGGCTCGACCGGATCCTGCCGGACGTCGACGTCGAGGGCGAGAAGCTCACCAAGCACCTGGACGACGAGCCCCGCGAGCTCGCGCGAGTCTGATCAGCTCAGGAGCCAGAAGGCGGCGCCGCCCAGGGCCAGCAGGGCGGCGACGCCCAGCACCACGGCCATGAACTTGGCCGTCTTCCAGGTCGAATAGACCCCGCCGACGAGGAACCCGCCGAGGGCCAGCAGCAGGATGGCGACCACTTCCTTGCTCACGCTGGTTAGGGTGCCACATGCCGTTCGAGTTGATCGTGCTGGGCAGCGCCAGCCCTTACCCGCGTCCCGGCGAGCCGTGCTCGGGATACCTTGTGCGCAGCGCCGGGGCGACGGTCTGGCTGGACGCGGGCCCCGGCACCCTCGCCGCGCTGCAGGAGCACACCGCGCTGACCGGCGTCGACGCGATCTGGGTCTCGCACCTGCACGCCGACCACGTCGCCGACCTGCTGCCGGCGGTGTATGCGCTGCTGTTCGCCGATCTCCGCCCGGCGCGACCGATCCCGCTGTACGGCCCGCCGGGCATCGCGGCGCGGCTCAGCGCGTTCCTCACCAACACCGCGGCGGCGCCGATCGGCGAGGCGTTCGCGGTGCACGAGCTCCACGACGGCCACCTCGCCGAGGTGGGCGGCCTCACGCTGGCGACGACGGCGGTGGCGCACGGCTTCCCGGCGTTCGGCGTCCGCGTCACCGACGGCGATCGGGTGCTGGCCTACTCCGGCGACACGGGCCCGTGTGCGGCGCTCACCGAGCTGGCCACCGGCGCGGACCTGTTCCTCTGCGAGGCGGACGGGCCCGAGCCGTCGCCGGTGCACCTCACCCCGGAGGACGCGGCCCACGCCGCGCACGCCGCCGGACGGCTGGTGCTGACCCACCTCGGCCCGTTCCTGACGCGGGAAGAAGCCGCCGATCGAGCCTCGGCCGTCCACAAGGGACAGGTCGAGGTCGCGAGAGCGGGCAGTGTGTTCGAGGTGTAGCGGGAATGCGCGCCGGTTCGCTACCCGGGAACCCGAGCCCTGACTTCATCGCGCGAAGTGTCCGCGCGACCGCCGGCTAGAGCACGCCCTTCGTGGAGGGGATGCCACCCGCGCGCGGGTCCGGCTCCGTCGCCGCGCGCAGCGCGCGTGCCACCGCCTTGTACTCCGCCTCCGCGATGTGGTGCGGGTCGCGGCCGTGGATCACCCGCACGTGCAGCGCGATCTGCGCGTGGAACGCCAGCGAGTCGAACACGTGCCGCGTCAGGACGAACGGGTAGTTGCCGCCGATCGTGAACGTGTTGAACTGCTCGGGCTCCCCGACGTGCACGCAGTACGGCCGCCCCGAGACGTCGATCGCCGCATGGGCGAGCGTCTCGTCCATCGGGATCCACGCGTCGCCGAAGCGGCGGATGCCGCTCTTGTCGCCCAGCGCCTGGCGGATCGCCTGGCCCAGCACGATCGCCGTGTCCTCCACCGTGTGGTGCGCGTCGATGTGGACGTCGCCGGTGGCCTCGACCTTGAGGTCCAGCGAGCCGTGCACGCCGAACGCCGTCAGCATGTGGTCGTAGAACGGCACGCCGGTCGAGATCTCGACCTCGCCCGTGCCGTCGAGGTCCAGCTGCACGAAGATCGAGGACTCCTTGGTGGTCCGTTCGACCTTGCCGATGCGGCTCATCGGGCCACTTCCTTACTCGCCTCGAGGAAGGCGTCGTTCTCTTCCGGGGTGCCGATGCTGACGCGCAGGTGCCCTTCGATGCCGGGGTCGCGGATCAGCACCCCGCGCTCCAAATAGGACTGCCAAGCCGCGGCGGGATCCGAAAACCGTCCGAAGAGGACGAAGTTCGAGTCACTCGGCACCGGGTCGTAACCCAGTCCCGCCAACGCTTCCACGACCCGATCGCGCTCCGCGGCCAGCTTGTGCACACTGTCCAAAGTCGCGTCCGCGTGCCGCAGTGCCGCCCGCGCGGCCGCCTGCGTCAGCCGCGAGAGGTGGTACGGCAGCCGGACCAGCTGCAGCGCGTCGACCATCGCCGGCGCCGCGGCCAGGTAGCCGAGCCGGCCGCCCGCGAAGGCGAACGCCTTGCTCATCGTGCGCGAGACGATCAGCCGGGCCGGGTAGTCCGCGAGCAGCTCCACCGCGCTCGGCTGCGACGAAAACTCCACATACGCCTCGTCGACCACCACGATCCCGGTAGCCGCGTCGAGCACCGCACGCAGCTCGTCGAGCGGGATCGAGCCGCCCGTCGGGTTGTTCGGGCTGGTGAGGAACACGACGTCGGGACGCCGGTCGCGAATGACCGAAGCCGCCGCGGCCGTGTCGAGCGTGAAGTCGGCGCGGCGCGGCGCCGGGACCCACTCGGTGCGGGTGCCGGAGGCGATGATCGGGTGCATCGAGTACGACGGCTCGAAGCCGAGCGCGCTGCGCCCGGGACCGCCGAACGCCTGCAGGATCTGCTGCAGCACCTCGTTGGACCCGTTGGCGGCCCAGACGTTCGCCTCGGACAGCACGACCCGCGTCGACACGCTCAGGTAGTCGGCCAGGTCCTGGCGCAGCGCCAGCGCGTCGCGGTCCGGGTAGCGGTGCAGCTCGGCGGCCTCCGCGCGGACCGCCTCGGCCACGTCCGCGACCAGTTCGGGCGGCGGCGGGTACGGGTTCTCGTTGGTGTTGAGCCGGATCGGGACGTCCAGCTGCGGCGCGCCGTACGGGGACTTGCCGCGCAGGTCGTCGCGCAGCGGCAGCGCGTCCAGCGTGACCTCTTCGCCGATGGTCATCGGGTCTCTCCTCCGAACCGCGCGGCGACGGCTTCACCGTGGGCGGGCAGGTCTTCGGCGTTCGCCAGCGCGACGACGCGGCCGGCGACCTCGCGCAGCGCGTCCTCGGTGTAGTCCACGACGTGGATGCCCTTGAGGAAGCTCTGCACGGACAGGCCCGAAGAGTGGCGGGCGAACCCGCCGGTGGGCAGCACGTGGTTGGACCCGGCGCAGTAGTCGCCGAGCGAAACCGGGGCGTACGCGCCGACGAAGATCGCGCCCGCGTTGCGGACCCGGGCGGCGACCTCGCGCGCGTCGGCCGTCTGGATCTCCAGGTGCTCGGCGGCGTAGGCGTCGACGACGCGCAGGCCGTCATCCACAGTGGACACCAGGATGACGCCGGACTGCTTGCCGGCCAGCGCTTCGGCGACCCGCTCGGTGTGCTTCGTCGCCGCGACGCGGTTCACCAGCTCCTTGTCGACGGCGTCGGCGAGCTGTTCCGAGGTCGTCACCAGGACGCTCGCGGCCAGGGGGTCGTGCTCGGCCTGGCTGATCAGGTCGGCGGCGACGTGCACCGGGTCGGCCGTCTCGTCGGCGAGGATGGCGATCTCGGTCGGCCCGGCCTCGGCGTCGATCCCGATCAGGCCGCGGAGCATCCGCTTGGCCGCGGTGAGGTAGATGTTGCCCGGCCCGGTGACGGTGTCGACCGGGGTGAGCTCGGTGCCGTCGGTGTCCGTGCCGCCGTAAGCGAGCAGTGCGACGGCCTGTGCGCCGCCGGCCGCCCACACCTCGCCGACGCCGAGCAGTTCGGCCGCGGCGAGGATGGTCGGGTGCGGCAGCCCGCCGAACGCGGTCTGCGGCGGCGAGCACACGACGAGGGAGCCGACGCCGGCGATCTGCGCCGGGACGACGTTCATCACCACGGTCGACGGGTACACGGCCAGCCCGCCCGGGGCGTACAGCCCGACGCGCTCGACCGGCACCCACTTCTCGGTGACCGTGCCGCCCTCGACGACGGTGGTCGTGACGTCGGTGCGTCGCTGCTCGGCGTGCACCTTCCGGGCGCGGGCGATCGACTCTTCGAGCGCGGCGCGCACCTGCGGGTCGAGCTGCTCCAGCGCTTCGGTGAGCTTCGCCCGGGGCACCCGCACCGACGCGGGCCGGACCCCGTCGAACTTCTCGGTGTACTCGAGGACGGCCTCCACACCGCGGTCACGGACCGCCTCGACCACCGGGCGCACCTGATGCAGCGCCGCGTCCACGTCGTATTCGGCGCGGGGCAGCGTGGCGCGCAGTTCGGCGGCGGTCGGGACCTGCGTCCGCAGGTCGGTGCGGTTCAACATGTCCCCCAGGGTACGAGGTCACGTCGAGCGGGTATTCAGCGATACTCCCTGGTGCGGCGTAATGACGGCCGATCCCAGCATGCAGGAGGCAATGGTGGCGCGAATCGCGTTGTGCCAGGTCAACTCGGGTGACGATCCGGAAGCGAACCTGAAGCTGGTTCGCACGCGAGTCGAGGCGGCGGTCGCGGACGGCGCGCGGATCGTGGTGTTCCCCGAGGCGACGATGGCGCGCTTCGGCCGTCCGCTGGAGCCGGTCGCGGAACCCCTGGACGGGCCGTGGGCGTCCGCGGTGGCGGCGCTCGCGGCCGAGCACGACGTCGTCGTCGTGGCCGGGATGTTCACCCCGGCCGGCGACGGGCGGGTGCGCAACACGCTGCTGATCACCGGCGGCGGGCACCACCGCGGCTACGACAAGATCCACCTCTACGACGCGTTCGGCTTCGCCGAGTCCGACACGGTGGCACCCGGCACCACCCCGGTGACCTTCGAGCTCGACGGCGTCGTATTCGGCGTGGCGACGTGCTACGACGTGCGGTTCCCGGAGCTGTTCCGCGCGCTGGCCGACGACGGCGCCGACGTCGTGCTGCTGCCGACGTCCTGGGGCGCCGGCGAGGGCAAGCGCGACCAGTGGGAGGTGCTGGTGCGGGCGCGCGCGCTGGATTCGGGCTGCTGGGTGCTGGGCTGCGGCCAGGCGGACCCGGCGGCGACCGGCGTCCCGGTGAACCCGAAGGCGCCGACGGGGATCGGGTTCTCGACGGTGGCGGACGGCTTCGGCCGGGTGGTGGCCCAGGCCGGGGCGGCGCCGGAGACGCTGCTGGTGGAGGTGGACCCGGCGGTGTCGGCCCAGGCCCGCGCGGCCACCGGCGCTCTCGCCAACCGCCGACTTTGAACCGCAAAGCCGAGCTTTCGCTAGGAAAGATGCGTCACGGGCCCCTCGGACGCATCTTTCCTAGCGAAAGTGACGCTTCAGGGGTCAGCGGAGCAGGCCTTCGCGGATCGCGACGCGGACGAAGCCGGCCCGGCGGCGCTCACCCGTCTTGTCGCGGATCCGGTCCAGGTAGGACCGGACCGTCCGGACGCTGATGTTGAGGATCTCCGCGACGTCGACGTCGCGCTCCCCCGCCGCCACCAGCCGGAGCACCTGTTTCTCCCGCTCGGACAGCACGATCTTCGGCCCCGCGTGCCGCTCTTCGCTGTCCTGGATGATCATCCCGGCCAGCGTCGGCGACACGTACGCGTTGTCGTCGGCGATCGTGCGGATCGCGCGCAGCAGCTCGTCGCCGTCGACGTCCTTGGACAGAAAGCCCTTCGCGCCCGCCTGCATCGCGCCGAGCACCTCCGGCTGTTCCGCGTGCGCGGACACCACCAGCACCTTGTGCCCCATGTGCCCCACCTCGAGGACCGCGGCCGCGTCCTGGACGCCGCGCAGCTTGAGGTCGAGGACGACGACGCTGCCCGCCGGCTGGTCCTGGACCGCGAACCGGGCCACCGAGTCGGCGACCGCGCCGAGCTCGATGTCGGCGGCTTCGGTGAGCACGCGGGTCAGCGCGTACCGGTAGAGCGGGTGGTCCTCGATCACGCCGACGTGGATCCGCCGCGAAGACGGCGCTTCGCCGCTCATTTGCGGCCGCCGCGCCGGAGGCCCGCGCCGCCGATCAGGCCGCGCCGGATGGCCTCCTTGACCAGGCCGGGCCGCCGCCGTTCGCCCGTCTTGTCGCGGATGCGGTCGAGGTAGCCGCGCACCGTCCGGACGCCGATGCCGAGGATCAGCGCGATGTCGACGTCGCGCTCGCCCGCCGCCACCAGCCGCAGCACCTGTTCTTCGCGCGGGGACAGCTCGACCTCGGCCGCGGTGGCCGGCCGGTCGGCGTTGTCCTTCATGATCATCCCGGCGACCACCGCGGAGACGTACGCGCCGCCGTCGGCGACCGTCTTGATCGCGATCAGCAGCTCGTCGGCGTCGACGTCCTTGGACAGGAACCCGCGCGCCCCGGCCGCGATCGCGCCGAGCACGACCTCCGGCTCCGCCTGGGCCGACACGACCAGCACGTGATGCCCCAGCTCGCAGACCTCCAGGACCGCCGCCGCGCCCGCGACACCCGGAAGGCCGAGGTCGAGGAGGACCACGCTGCCCGGCGGCTGCCGGTGGACGTGGAACCGGGCGACCGAATCGACCACCGCGCCCAGCTCGACGAAGTCGGCTTCGGCCAGCACGCGCTCCACGGACACGCGGTACAGCGGGTGGTCCTCGACGACGGCGACCCGGATCCGCCCCTGGCCCACTTCGTCGTCGGTCGAACGCTCTTCTGTCATTTGCACGACTTTCACCCCGTTCCACCCGACGGGGCCGGCTGCCCGGCCGTGGCCGGGTCCAGCGCGGGGCCCGTCGGCACCAATGCCAGCAAACTACCTGCGACCGGGGGCTTGGCGACTCCTCCGTAGCCGAGCGAGGCCAAAGCCTGCGCATGCACCACCGGGTACTTCCGGCCCGTGTCGGTCACCAGGTAGGTGGTGACCGAACCGGCTTCGACGACGACGGCTCCCCCCGACGGGGGGACGAACACCTCGTCCGCCACCCTTGCTTCGGTCCGGGTGGCGACCTGGATTGCCTTGGCGCCAACGGGAAGCGGGAATTCCGCCGAAACGAGCAACCGGCTGCCCTGAACGCACAACGCCACCGAGTTCCCGGTGATCGGCGCCTTGCCGGGGATGCGGTCGGGGTAGGCGGCCGGGTCGGCGCCGCCGGCGCGGGGCGCGCCGGCCTTCGGCACGGCGGCGACGTCGGCCGCGCGGACCTCGACCGGCGCCGGCGGCCCGGAGTACGCGACGGCGTTGGCCCCGGTCGTCACCAGCAGGCTCGCTTCGGTCTGGCCGACGGGCTCGAGGCCGTCCCGGCGAACCAGGTAGTACGACGTCGCGGCGCCGGGCGCGGCCATCGCGTCCACCACGGCGAGAACCTCCCCGACGCGGGTGGCGCGGCCGCCCACCTCGGGACCCCGGTCACCGGCGCCGTCGATCGGCAGCGCGGTGAGGTCGCGCCCGGCCGGGACGGTGTCGATCCAGCGCGCGGACACCGCGATCGTCGGGTAGCTGTCGAACTGCAGCGCGGTCGCGGCTTCGTCGCTCAGCTTGTAGCGCCGCCCGCCGGCCAGCAGGAACTTCCCGCCCTCCGGCAGCCGGACGATCACCCCCTGGTCGCGGGGCAGCTCGACACCGGACGCGGGCGCGGCCAGCAGGACGGCGGTGCGCGGCTCTTCGGACGCGGGCGCGTCCTGGGTGGTGCGGCTGCAGCTCGTCCAGGGGGTGTTCACGAGAGCGCTCGACGCGGGCAGGGAGTCGGGCGCGCCGGGGATGCCGATCTGGGTGCCGCGGCCCGCCTTGCCGAGGTTCTCCGGCGACACGGACACCGTCGCGTCGCCGTTGCCGCCGGCCAGCAGCCGCGCGGACGCGTAGTTGAGCACCGGGTGCAGCACGCCGTCGGCGCCGAGGACGAACCGCGCGCCGGTGCCCTCCTCTACGATCACCTTGCCGCCGGCCAGCCAGTCCTTGCCGCCGGAGGGGTTCAGCAGGCCGATGATGCCGAAGACGGCCGTGACGAGCAGGGCGGCCACGAGCCCCAGCACGGTGGCCAGCACGAGGCGGCGGCTGGGCGAGACGGGGTGGTTCGCGTCGGCGGCGACGAGCGCGGAGACGAGCCTGCGGCGGAGGAACTGGTACGCCTGGATCTGGTCCCGCTGCGTCCACACGCTCCTGTGCCCCCGGCTGTGTGCGTCGTCCTCCCGAGCGCCTGATGCTAGGCACCGGGGTCGGGGGTGGCGAGGGTAATTTTTACGCCCACGCCACATCCGGGGAGGCAGTAGCGTCGCAGGCCGGGGAAAGGGGAACCCGTGTCCGTCGAAACCGCCGGCGCCGTCCGCCCGGCACCGTCCCGGCCCGCCGCCACGCCGCTGCCCTGGCTGCTGCCGATCCGGCCGCTGCAGGCCGCGGGGTGGGAGCTCGCCGCGATCGCCGTCCTGCTCGCCTGGCTGGTCGACGGCGTCACGCAGCCCGTGCGCGTCGGCGTAAGCGTTTTCGCCGGGCTGGTCGTGCTGCTGACGTCGGTGCGGTTCGCCGGGCGGCACCTCGCGGGCTGGGCGCTGACCTGGACGGCGTTCCGGCTGCGGCGCCACGACACGCGCCGCGACAGCCCGGACCCGCTGCTGTGCGTGGCCGGGCCGGTGAAGGTGCGCCAGCACGTCGACCGCGCGGGCAACCGCTTCGGCGTCGCCGAGGTCGACGGCGGGTGGAGCGCCCTGGTGCGCCTTACGCCCGGCGCGGGTTCGCCTTCGCCCGCGGCCCTGGTGGACATCCTGGGCGCGGCCTACCGCCGCACCGACGTCCCGCTGGCCTCGGCGCAGCTGCTGACGTGGGCGATCCCGCGCGGCGAGCAGGTGCTGCGGGTGCACTGGCTGGCGGTGCGCTACCGGCCGGACCTGGCGCCGATCGCGGCGCTGGCCCGCGGCGGGGGTGATCTGGGGGCGTTGCGGAGCACGGCGTCGGCCGCGCTGAGCCTGATGGGGTCGTTGGCCGAAGCCGGGTACCAGAGCACGGTGCTGGAGGCGGGCGAGCTGGCGAAGGAGCTGCGGGTGGCGCTGGGCGTGCAGGGCGCTCCCGACGCTCCGCCCGACCGCTGGCGCTCGTGGGCATGGGGCGGCGCGGCCCAGACGTGCTTCACGCCGCGGTCGCCGCGGGTGCTGGACGTCTCGGTGCCGGAGGCGGCGTTCACGGCGACGTCGTACACGCTGACCCGCACGCCGGGTGGGCGCGAGAAGGCCGAGGTGACGGTCCGGGTCGGGGCGCGGCCGGGTGCTGCGGTGCCGGCGCCGGGCCTTCCGGTGGTTCCGCTGCACGGCCGGCACGGCGCCGGCGTGCGCCGTACCCTCCCCCTCGCGCTGGACAGCTGAATACGGCTCAGTTCACGACGAATGTCCTGATGCTGCGGGCAGGCAACTGAGCGTTGAACGCTCCGTTCGAGATGGTGACGTCGGTAGCGCGCGCGAGGGTCGCGCTTTGGCTCGTCAGCCAGGTCGGGGCGGTCACGGAACCGGTGTCCCGGATGGTGAACGCGAGGTCGACCGCCGAGGCGTTCTTGTTGACGGTGACGACGACGATCCTGGCGCCGCTCTTGAACGCCGAGACGTAGACGTTCGGCTGCGGGTTCGCGGTCGCGGTGATCCGCGAGTAGCCGGGGCGGACCCACTTCGCGAAGTGCGCCATGGTGGCGCCGCGCTTGCTGATCTGCCCGTCCTCGCGCATCGGACCGTACGAGCGGCGGATGTACCACCACACATAGGTCTGGAACCGGCCGTCCACCAGCGCGCGATGGATGTGTTCGCCCACGTCGAGCGCCTGCGGCCACAGGTCGGCCGAGTCGGTGCTGTTGGGGTGGTAGACCTCGGTCATCCACAGCTCTTTACCGCCGCCCTTCTGCTGGAAGAGCGGGTAGGGCAGGTCCGCGGGCCGGGTGCCGTAGAGGTGCGCACCGATGATGTCCACGTTCGCCAGCGCGGTGGCATCGTTGAGGATCGGGTCGGACATGTTCTTGCGGTACTGGAACGACTCGGGCGCGATGACCTTGGTGTTGATCACGCCGGCGTTCTCGCGCAGGAACCGGACGATCTCGCTCGCGGTCCACGCCGTCCATTGCTGCGCGTAGTCCGGCTCGTTCTGGACCGAGATCCCGTAGAGGTTCACGCCGTTGTTCGCCATGAACGCGTGAAGTCGTTCAGGTGCTGCGCATAGGCGCCGTAGGAGTTGTACCGCAGCCGCTTGCCGCCGGAGAAACTTTCAGTCATCGACGCCGGCGGGTTCCACGGCGAGGCGATGACCTTGGCCCCGAGCTGGCTCGCCCGCTTGGCCGTGGCGACCTCGCGGCTCCAGTTGTTGCGGTCCTCGTGGACGGGAATGCGCAGCACGGTGAATCCCAGCTGGCCGGTCTCGTTGCCGAACGCCGTCTCGCGCTGGGCGGCGGTGAGATCGCTGATCCAGACGGTGTGGTTCATCCCGCCGAAGCCCAGGATCGTCTGCTGTACGTTCGACGGCTCCACGACCACCGCGGTGGCCGCCGCGGCCGGTGTCCCGGCCGCCAGCACCGGCAGTGCGGCGCCCGCCGCCAGCACTGTCCGCCGGCGCAGGAGCGGCCAACCCGCGATCTCGGACCGGTCTCGACGTGGTGTCATGGCATCTCCCTGATGTCGACTGCGGACGAACATCCTGGGAGCGCTCCCAAAACAGTCTTAACAGTGCGCGCGTGTCGCAGTCAACCCCGGACGGCTTCGTACACCCCGGCGATCATCGCCACGAACGGCACCAGTGACAACAGCACCAGGAACTCCGAAACGTCCAGAAGCCGTGACCAGTAAGGCGAACGCAGCCCGCGCGCCACCCGCGTCGCGTACACCAGGCACACCACCGCCGCCAGGACGACCACGCAGCCCGCCGCGAACAGCAGCGTCCGGTCGCCCGAGGCCACCAGCCACACTCCGGCCCACACCAGGCCGAGAACACCGAACCCGACCAGTACCAGCCGCTGCGCTTTCCCCGCGTACGAACGGGATCGCAGGATCCACGCCACGCCCAGCAGGCCCACCAGGCCCGCTTCCCACGGCCCGCCCGAAGAAAGCACGGCGGAGGCGAAAAAGACCACCAGGCCCAGTGCCACCAGCAGCCCCGTCAGCACCGCCTGGGCCCGGGACGTCCGGCCGATCATCTCGTGGCCCAGCGACGGCTGTTCGTCCGCGCGGAAGGCCGCCATGTCGTCCGGCACCCGCGGCAGCGGCAGCCGGGCCAGGCGCAGCGCCAGCATCGGCGCCACCGCCGCCAGCGCCGTGCCCAGCACCGCGACGACCGCCGCGGCCGACAGCGCGGACACCCCGGCCAGCAGCACCACGCCCGTCGTGACCGCGCCGAACCCGGCCGCGCCGGTGATCGCCACGAACCACGGCAGCCGGTCGGCCACCGTCACCGCCGCGAGCACGCCGTACACCGTCACCGCGGCGAACCCGGCGGCGAGCGGACCCGCCGACAGGGAGAACAACGGGTGCGGCGGCAGCACCGACATCCCCGCCAGCAGCGCGACGCCGACGCCGGCCAGAGCACCGGCCGCGCCCGCCTCGGCGTCTCCGTAAGCGCGGCTCAGCGCGCCGCCGCCGAGCAGCAGCACCAGGGCCAGCAACCCCGTCCCGACCGGGGCGAGCACACTGCCGGACGCCGCCGCCTGCACCAAAAGGCCCCCGGCGAGCAGCAGCACGACCGCGGCCACCAGCCCGGACCGCCGGGCGACCGACGGCCCCCAGCCGCCGGTCGTGCCGGCGACGCCGGCGATCGAGTCGACGACGTCGTCGAACAGCAGCGGACCCCGCGGGCGCTCCCGCGGGGTCAGGTGCAGCACTTCGCCGTCGCGGATCTGGGCCGCCGCGACGCTCAGGCCCAGTGCGAGTGGCGCGCCGCCGAGCCGGGAGAGCACCCAGCCGGGGTGCTCGGCCGACGCCTGCCCGGACGCGCCGGCCAGCCGGACGAGCTGGGGCACCAGCTCGGCGAACGTCGACTGCTGCGGCAGGGCGACGTCGACGCGGGCCCGCGGCGTGACCACCGTGACCCGCCGCGTCGTCCCCGTGAGAGACGCGGTCGTCATCACACGTCTTTCGCGGCCGCGATCACCGGCGCGAACTTGGCGCTCGAAGCCTCGGCGAGCTTCTGCAGCCCCGCGTTCACCGCCTCCAGGACGATCTCCGAGAGGTTGCGAGCGTCGAACTCGCGGATCGCGCGGGGGTCGATGTCGATCGCGGTGAACCGGCCGTCGCCGCGGAGGGTGACGGTGACCTCGTTCTGCCGCGAGTGCGCCTTGACCTCCATCGCCTCGACCGTGCGCTGGATCCGCTGGACCTCTTCGGTCTGCCTGCGCACCTGCGACAGGAGTTCGTCCATGTCCGGCATCGCGTACGGATCGGTCACTGTGGTGTCCCTTCGTGCTGGCGGACGTGGAGGCTGCCCACGAACCGCTGGAAACCGGGTGCGAGCCGCCGGGCGGCCGCGGGCGCGGCCGTGCAGGCGAGCTCGAGCACCAGCCGGTCTTCCGGCGTGGCGCCGGGGACCGTCAGGTGCACCTGGGTCTGGATCAGCTCGGCGCCTTCGCCGGTGCGCAGCCGCAGCAGCTGCATGACGCCGGGCGCGGCCGGTTCGCCGACGTCACGGCGGCTCAGCACGTCGAGCCCGGCCAGCGTCCGCGAAAGCCGTTCGACGGCTTCGTCGGCGATGGCGTCGATCGAGGCGGGATCGGGCCGCTGCCGCACGCTCACGGTGATGTTCGGCGTGAACTCCTCCCCCGGCACCGGGTGCACGGCGACGAACACCGCGCCCGAGTCGCCGGGGTCGACGGCGGTCCAGCCGTCCGGGATGACGAAGTCCAAGGGAAGCGTCATCACAGCCCCACATACGAAACGGCGTCGTCCCAAGCGGATCCGACGGCGTCGGCGGCGTCACTGGCGGCGTGGCTGACCGCGTCGACCGCCGCGCCGCCGTACTCGCTGATCGTGTGCCCGAGCTTCGGCAGGTCGATGTCGATCTTCGCGCCGACGCCCGCGCCGAGGCCGAGCGCCGCGCCCACCTTGAAGTTGACCTTGAGGTGCCCGGCGTCGTAGACGGCCTGGGCGTCGAGCTGCGCGCCGAGGCCGTACTGCAGGGTGCCGTTCGCGCCGACGCCGATGCCCGCGACGTCCGCGGCGACCTCGCCCTCGACCTTCCCGCCCGCGAACACGTTGGCGTGCGCGCCGACGCCGTGCGCGCCGATGGTGCCGGACGCGCTGACCTCGCCGCCGGCGAACACCGTGCCCTTGGCGTGGGCTTCGGCGACGCCCCACTCCCTCTTGCCTTCGAGCTCCCCGTGCACCGCCGCGAGTTCGGCGTGCCCGGACGCGCCGGCGTCCCAGCCCTTCGACGTGATCTTGCCGTCGTACTCCGGGGAGAACCCGTCCTGCTCGTGCTGGAACTTGTAGTACGTGATCTCGGTGTTGCGGCCGATCTTGTCCTTCAGGCCCTCGGCCTCCGGCCGCCCGAACGGCGTGTCCGCCTTCTTCGGCGCCCGGGTGCCTTCGAGGCCGTCCCAGGTGAGCTTCTTCCAGCCGGAGTTGCCGAACCACGACGGCACGGTCCGCGGCCGCTTCCGGCCGTCGAGGGGCTCGCCGTTGAGCCAGTGCAGCGGACCGCGGGCCCACTTGCCCAGCTCGTGTTCGAGCCGTCCGACGCCCTCGGGCGGGAACAGCGCGGCGAGGGCGTCGGCGAACTCGTCGACGACCTGACGGGCGGCTGCGACGCTCTGCTCGCCGAGCTGCCGCGCGGCCTGGATGAAGGCGCCGACCGAGCCGGAGCTCACCGCGCGGGCCTGCGCGGTCAGCTGGGCGGCGTACTGGTCGAACTGCGCGAGCACCGAGTCGACGGCGGCCTGCGCCGACCGGACCAGCTGGGCCGCGGTCGAGAGCCGGTTCGCCTGGTCGCCGAGTTTCGCGGCCGCGTCGGCGAGTTCCTTGCCGAGTTCGCCCGCCGCCGCGGCGAACGCGGTGTAGGCGTCGCCGTCCCAGTCCGCGTGCAGGGTCTTCGCGGACTCGTCGATCTCCTTCGCCTTGCCCGAAACCGCCGAGGCCTGGGTCGCGACTCGCCGGGACGCGGCCACCAGCGCGCCCGGGTCCCCGGTGACGCGCCGCCGGCACTCGACGAGGACGCGCCGGTAGCCGGACAGCACCGAGCTGACCACCCCGGACGCGTCGACCACCCCCGAGCCCGCCATCGGCTAGTTCCCGGCCGCGTCGTAGCCGACGTGCTGGCTGAAGTGCTTGCCGTTGTAGTCCATGGCGATGTCGATGTCGAAGTCCTGGCCGCCCGGAGCCTCCACAGTGGACTCACCCGTGGTGAGGTTGGTGTGGATGACGACCTCGTCGGCGTGCCCGGTCGCCGGGGCGGGCACCGAAGGCGCGGGCGCGGGCGCGGGCGCGGGCGCGGGCGCGGGCGCGGGCACCGAAGGCGGCGTCACCGGGTGGTCGACCGGGATCCAGCTGTTCGCCGGGTTCGCGGCGCCGCCGGAACCGCTGGAACCGCCGCCAGTGGCGAGCGCGGGCGGGGTGTAGTCGGTGAACGAAGGTTGCTGCGGGATCCCCCCGCCGCTCCCGCCCGCCACCGCCTGCTGCCCCGACGGGCTCGCCACCGGCGGCGGGGTCTGCGGCGCCGTGACCGGGGTGTTCCCGATCGACGGCGTCGTCGCGCCCGAGCTGCCGGAGCCGTGGTGAAAGAGCTTCTCGATCTCGCCGATGACCTGCGCGAGCGTGGTGACCTGCTGCGCGAGGTCGACCGCGCCGAGCGCCTTGAGCAGCGCGCCGATCGCGGTGATGAAGGCCCGCAGCGACGCGCTGGTCGCGGTCGACAAAGCGACCGCCGCGCCGTAGGTCCACCAGTTCGACATCAGCGCGGCGACCGTCGGGTTCACCGCGGAAACCACCGCGCGGTAGGCCTCCTGCGCGGTCTTGATCAGGGTGCCGGAGACGCCGAGCAGCTCGGCGCCCTTCTGCACGACGTCGATGATCTTCGTGAGCTGGCCGAGCGAGTCGTTGATCTTCTTCAGCGCGGACTCGCTCGCCGCGCCCGACCAGATCTTGCCGAGCTGGTCGGCGGCCTTGGTCAGCTCGGTGTACATGCTCAGGAACTGCTCGGCCTTCTTGACCAGGTCGAGCACGTGCCGCGCGATCTGCTCCGGCTGCCCGGTGACGATCTGCGGCAGGATGGTGATCGGCCCGCCCGAGGACGCGGTCGCGTCCATCGCGCTGGAGTTCGGGAAAGTCAGCATCTGACCTCACAGATTTCGATTGGCACGGCGGAGCAGGCGGAATCAGGCAGCATCAGACGACGGAGGCGGGCCGGTACACGCTGACCTTCGCCAGCCCGCTGATGCGGGCGTCGAGCAACCCGTGGTTGTAGAGGCGGCCGCCGTCACCGGCGACGCCGATGACCGGCTGGCGGTCGGAGAACAGCAGCGGCTCGACGACCACGACGTCACCGCTGTGCACGCCGCCGGGCACGTCGGAGAAGGTGCGCGCGGTGCCCGCGTAGACCTCGATCAGCCCGACCCGCGCCTGGTTGTCTGTGTCACCGGCGAGCCAGTCGTTGAAGTCGGCGACGCCGTGGAAGCGGGCGTCGGTGATCGGGTGGTCGCCGAGCCTGCCGAGCCGCGCGTCGCCGAGGTAGCGCAGCACGTTCCCGACCGACGACGGCTCGCCGTGGGCGCCCGCGCTGTCGTTGACCGCCAAGGTGGCGAGCTCGGAAGCGTGCGAACTCCCCCAGATCGACGACGCGGACGGCGCGCCGCCGGAGTGGCCGCCGCCGTAGCCGGCCGCGGCGTCGGAGTCCGCCGCCTGGTAGGCGTCGGCGCTGGCCTTGACGAGCCCGTTGATCTGCTGCAGCAGCTGCAGGAGCGTGCGGACGGCGGCGACCTGGCCGGAGTGCAGTGCGGCGTTCGCGGCGGCGACCGCGCTGCCGAAGCCCGCGAACGACATCGGCTGCACGACGAGCCGTTCGAGGTCGGCAACGGCGTTGATGCCGTGGGCGATGATGCCCCCGACGTTGCCCACGGCGGAGCGCATCGCCTCGGGCTCAGCCCGGTACTCGCCAGCCATGGCTCTCCTTCCGGGGTGGCTTGCTCGGCAGAGCGTAAGTTCGTCCCCGGAAGCGGGCGGACGGCAAAAGTACCCACCGCGGCGAGGCGGTGAGTGGCCAAAATACCGGTCAGACCCACCCCGATCTGCTGGAGCCTTGCCGCATGAGTCTCACGCCCGAGCGCCCCGCCGAGATCGTGCTGCAGTCGCCGCCGATGCTCCCGAAGAGCTCGTCCGGCGGGATGATGCAGCTGATGATGTTCCTGCCGATGATGCTCGGCATGGGCGCGATGTCGTTCGTCTACATCGGACGCGACGGCGGCGTGATGACCTGGATCTTCGGGGCGTTGTTCGTCTGCGCCATGGGCGGCATGGTGGTGATGTCGCTGGGCCGCGGCGGGATGGCGAAGAAGGCGCAGATCAACGACGAACGCCGGGACTACCAGCGGTACCTTTCCGGGCTGCGCGCCCAGGTCCGTGACATCGCCGACGGCCAGCGCGCGGCGATGATCGCCGTCCAGCCCGACCCCGCCGACCTGTGGGCCTACGTCGAAACCGGGAAGCTGTGGGACCGGCGGCGCACCGGTTCGCAGTTCGCGCAGGTGCGCGCGGGCACCGGGCCGCAGCGGCTGGCGACGCCGCTGAAGGCGCCGCAGACCGTGCCACTGGAGGACCTGGATCCGGTGTCCTCCACCAGCCTCAAGCACTTCATCCGCACGTATTCGACCGTGGACGGCCTGCCAGTGGCGTTGTCGCTGCGGTCGTTCGCCGCGGTCACCGTCGCCGGGCGGCGGCCCGACGTGCTCGGCCTGGTGCGGGCGCTGCTGTGCCAGCTGGTCACCTTCCACTCCCCCACGGACCTCCGGATCGCGCTGTGCCTGCCGCCGGACCGGCAGCACGACTGGGAATGGGCGAAGTGGCTGCCGCACGCGACCGCGGCCGGCGCCGGCGACGCCGTGGGCGCCCGGCGCCTGGCCGCCGAAGCGGCGGGCCCGCTGGCCGAGCTGCTCGGCGCGGACCTCGGCGAACGGCCCGTGTTCAGCCGCCGCGCGGCGGGCGAGCTCGACCTCCCGCACCTCGTCGTGGTCGTCGACGGCGGCAACGCCCACGGCGAGCCCCGGCTGATCGGCGAGGACGGCCGCCTCGGCGTCACGGTGCTCGAAATCGGGCAGGAGCACCCGCGGACGTACTCGACCGAGAAGCTGCTGAGCCTGCACACCGCGCCGGACTCGCTCGGCATGGTCGTCGGCGACGCCTCCGAGCAGCGGCTCGGGTTCCTCGGCCGCCCGGACACCCTCGACCGCGGCGCCGCCGAAGCGCTGGCCAGGATGCTGACGCCGTTGCACACGTCCGCGGCGGTCGTCGGCGAGAAGCCGATGTCGGCGACCTTCGGGCTGGCCGGGCTGCTCGGCATCGGCGACCCGCGCGACACCGACACCGCCCTCACGTGGGCGCCGCGCGCGGCACGGGACCGGCTGCGGATCCCGCTGGGCGTCAACCCGGAGGGCCGTCCGGTGGAGCTGGACCTCAAGGAGTCCGCCGAGGGCGGCATGGGCCCGCACGGCCTGGTCATCGGCGCGACCGGGTCCGGCAAGAGCGAGCTGCTGCGGACGCTGGTGACGGCGCTGGCCGTGACGCACTCGTCGGAGACGCTCAACCTGGCGCTGATCGACTTCAAGGGCGGCGCCACCTTCGCCGGGATGACCGGGCTGCCGCACACGTGCGCGGTGATCACGAACCTGTCCGACGACCTCGCGCTGGTCGACCGGATGGCCGACGCGCTCAACGGCGAGCTGCTGCGGCGGCAGGAACTGCTGCACGCGGCCGGGAACTACGCGTCGGTGCGAGACTACGAAAAGGCCCGCGCGGACGGTGTGCCACTCGAACCGCTGCCGTCACTGCTGGTGATCATCGACGAGTTCAGCGAGCTGCTGTCTTCGCGTCCCGAGTTCATCGACCTGTTCGTCGCGATCGGCCGGCTCGGGCGGTCGCTCGGGATCCACCTGCTGCTGGCGTCACAGCGGCTGGAGGAGGGCCGGCTGCGCGGGCTGGATTCCCACCTGTCGTACCGGATCGGGCTGCGGACGTTCTCCGCCGCGGAGAGCCGGGCCGTGCTGGGGGTCGCCGACGCCTACCACCTGCCGCCGGTGCCGGGGTCGGCGTACCTGAAGTCCGACACCGAAACACTGATCCGGCTCAAGGCGGCCTACGTCTCCGGCGAGCTGCCGCCGCGCAGCACGGTCGTGCGCGAAGACGGGCAGAAGCTCGGCGTGCTGCCGTTTTCCCTGGCGCCAGTGGAGATCCCGGTGACCACCGAAGTTTCGGAAGCTCCTTCGGCCGAGGGCACCGGCGAGACGATCATCGGCGCGATGCTGTCGCGCCTGGAGGGCCAGGGCCCGGCCGCACACCAGATCTGGCTGCCGCCGCTGGCCGAACCGCCGACGCTGGACCAGCTGCTGCCGCCGCTCGGCGAGGACGCCGCGCGCGGCCTGTGCCCGCTCGGCTGGGGCGGCAACGGCAAGCTCACGATCCCGGTGGCGCTGGTGGACAAGCCGTTCGAGCAACGGCGTGACCTGCTGTGGGCCGACTTCTCCGGCGCGGGCGGGCACGCGCTGATCGTCGGGGCCCCGCAGAGCGGCAAGTCGACGCTGATGAAGGACATCGCGGGGATGCTCGCGTTGACGCACACCCCGGCGGAAGTCCAGCTGTTCGTGCTGGACATGGGCGGCGGCGCGCTGGCCCCGATCGCCGGGCTGCCGCACGTGTCGGGCTACGCCACCCGCCGCGACGCCCAGCGCTGCCGCCGGGTCGTCGCCGAGCTGACGACGCTGCTCGAACAGCGCGAGGAGTTCTTCGCCGCGCATGGGATCGAGTCGATGGCCTCGTTCCGTGCCCGGCGTTCCTCGTTGCGGGAAAGCACCGATGAACGCGAGTTCGGCGACGTGTTCCTGTTCGTCGACAACTGGACCACGATCCGCCAGGAATATGAGCAGCTGGAGGAGCAGATCACCGGGCTGGCCGCGCGCGGGCTCGGCTTCGGCATCCACGTGATCGTCTCGCTGAACCAGTGGATCGGCGTCCGCGCGCAGCTGCGCGACGCCATCGGGACGAGGTTCGAGCTGCGGCTGGGCGACCCGATGGACTCGTCGATCGACCGCAAGGTCGCGGTGAACGTCCCCGCCGACCGGCCCGGCCGCGGCATCACCGCGGAGAAGCTCCATTTCCTGGCGGCGCTCCCGCGCGTCGACGGCGACCAGCGCCCGGAGACGATCGGCGCGGGCGGCGTCGACCTGACCCGCCGGATCTCGGAGGCGTGGAAGGGACCGCGCGCACCGCAGGTCCGGCTGCTGCCGCCCGAGGTGCCCCTGGATGGGTTGCCCGCGGCGCCTTCTCGTCAGGTGACTTTGGGGATCGCCGAATCGACGTTGCGCCCGGTGCACCTGGACTTCGCGGCCGACCCGCACTTCGTGGCCTTCGGCGACGTCGAGTCCGGCAAGTCATCGCTGCTGCGTGCGCTGGCCCATGGCATTACATCGGCGTACACGCCGGAAGAAGCGGCGATCATCGTCGCGGACTACCGCCGCGGCCTGCTCGGCGCGGTGCCGGAGCCGCACCTGCTGGGCTACGCCGGGGCGGAGGGCAAGCTGACGGATTTGATCGGCGAATGCGCTACCGCCATGCGAAATCGCCTGCCGGGACCGTCGGTGACGCCGGAGCAGTTGCGCAACCGCTCGTGGTGGCGCGGGCCAGAGCTGTTCGTCCTGGTCGACGACTACGAACTGGTGGCGACGGTCGGCCGCAACCCGCTGCAGCCGCTGCTGGAGTTCCTGCCTCAGGCGCGGGACATCGGCCTGCACGTGATCATCGTCCGCGGGTCCGGTGGTGCCGGGCGGGCGTTGTTCGAGCCGGTGCTGCAGCGGCTGCGGGAGCTCGGGTCGCCGGGGTTGGTCATGTCGGGGACCAAGGACGAAGGGGCGCTGCTGGCGGACGTGAAGCCGTCCCCGCAGCCGCCGGGCCGGGGAACCCTGGTCTCACGACGGCACGGGACGGGTCTCGTTCAGGTGGCGTGGACGAAACCTGCGGAGTCCTAATTAGGCCCAGGACTCCGCGATGTTCCTGAGCTCACCGACGAACTTGCGGACCGTCTCACCGTCCGGACCCGGGAACCGCGCCGCCACGGCCGGCACCAGGGGTCCTCGGATCAGGTCCAGCACCTCCTGCCGCTGGGCCGCGGTCAGGTCGCCGAGGTCGAAGGTGCCCCGGCCAGGTAGTCAACGACCCAGTAGTAGACGCCCGACACCGCTCCCCTTCCGTCGCGGCGATAATGGCATCGTTCACGCGAAGCTTGCAGCCAGCCCACCGCACCGAAAGCACCGACGACGTCAACCGGGTCGCGGCGACCGGTCCGGCGACATGAACGAGTCGATCACTACATCGACATCGACGCCGCGAGCGCGGCCCGGGCGTCGAACAGGTCCCGCTGGGCCTCGTCCGACGGCTCCATCGAAACGCCCGCCCGTTCGAGGAGCACCAGGCAGGCCACGACGAACCCGCGGGCCAGTTCCTTGTACACCGAGTGGGTGACCACCGAACCCGCAAGCAGCGTCCGGACGAACCCGGCCAGCGCCGGCGGATCCACGTAGTAGTAGTCACTCGCCATCATCGTGAACCCGGCCGCCGGGAGGTCGACACCGGCGTTGTCCGCCAGCGTCCCGGCCATGCTCATGAACAACTGGCCGATCCGGAGCGCCGGGCTCCAGACGACCTCGCCGTCGACGTCGAACACATAGCTCACTATGAGGACTCCAGATCCGCAACCCGATCGGAGCATCACGGTACGCGGCGAGCTCCGGGCCCACCGAACGTGCCTCTTGTTTCCGCCTTTCCGGAAAACGGATGCCGGCAGATGCGAACAGTCCGGCGGACCGCTCAAGGCAGCAGGGACAAGATCGAGTGCCAACTCGACACGATGGCCGCGGCGTCCCGATCGGTGAGGTGCCCACGCAGGTCGAGCGCGAGCCGGATGAGGTGTTTCAGGTGGCGCAGACGCAGGATCTCGGCCCGGTCCAGCCTCGTCCAGCCAGGGCTCAGCCGTTCTGCCTCCGCCAGCCGTTCCGGGGTGACCACGGCGATCACCTGCCGCACGACCCGGTCGGCGGCGAGCGGGGACTCCGGCAACTGCAGGGCGGACGCGGCCAGCGCGAAGGTCAGGCCGAGCCGGCGAGTCAGCACTTCGTGCCCGCCCATCAGCTCCCGTTCGCCGAGGAACGAGAGCACTTCGTCGGCCAGCCGGAGAAACCGGTCGAATTCGGCGGTGGACAGATCCTCCACGGCCTCTTCCGGATACCGGAGCTCCCGTGCCAATGACATGGTCAGCGCCTGCACCACGCCCAGCCACGCGCTCTCCCCAGCGCCGTCGGGCAACCGGCCGCCGGCCTCCCACCAGCCGAAGCGTTCCCGCAACGACAACGGGTCCAGATCCGCGACGTCTTCGACGACCATCAGAAAGGGATCCCCAGCCGCCGGATCGGCTCCCGGAGTTCCTGGTTGTCACCGACGAAATGCCCGCCACGACTGGAGATCTCGATGCCGAAATACCCGGTTTCGGCCGAGTCCGCGATGATCGCCTCGCCGGCCGCGTGGACCGGCTGCCCGTCGCTGAGAACAGCGTGCGAGATCTCCACCTCTTCGACAATGTCCGCCATCACGACAAGGCTGCCGTCCTCTCGGCATCGCGCTGACGCGAGCGGCGTCCCCCGGCTCCCGCTCGAGGTTGCTCGGCGCCGGAGGTCCGCTTGCGACATATGACCTGACCGATGGGTGGCAGCCGCCCGAAACTGTTCAAAAGCTCGTCGAGGTCGACGGCGATCTGTCACCAGAGAATTCACCGCGCGGGCTCGGTCCTCTCTTCGGCGAAGCGGTAGTAGCAGACCGCACGGTGCTTGCCTTCGTTCCAGCTCGGCTCCGTCGGCGTCACGACCTGGACGCGAACACCGGGGATCCGGCGGGCGTCGGCCTCGCACCGGGCCAGCGTGCGTTGGTACACCTCGATGATGTCGGGCACCGGGCCCCCGCCCAGCGGGAGCACCTCGAACGCCTCGGCGTTGTGCGACGTGGTGCACGACGCCCGCAGCACGTCGGTGTTACCCGAAGCCGCCGGGGACCAGAAGCACTCGCCCGCGGCGAGGTCGAGCCCGTGGGCCATCCCTTCGGGTAGCTGTTCCTGACGTGCTTGCTGCTGCCACCACGCCGTCCCGGTGCCGATCTTGTACCCGATGACGCCCATCCACCCGGCGAAGGCCACCAGGCCGGCGATCACCAGGATCCATCCCCGCTGCCGGTGCTTCCTGATCCGCACCACGGCGACGGCGGCGAACACCGGAGCGATCAGCCCGCCGAGCAAGCCCGTCACGAGGGTCGCGATCGCGTAGCGACTGATCGGCTGACGGCGGATTTCCGCGCGCATCAGCTCGTCGAAGAGTTCAGGATCGTGCTGTGGTGCTGACATGGTTCCCCCTCGTGGCATCGGCCCGCGGCAACTCTAGCCTTCCGCGCGGAATCGAGTCCTGGGCCGGAGGTAGCGAACAACCAACAACCCGGGCGCCGACCACGCCGCGCAGCGGCGACAAAGATGTCGCTTTATCACCTTCAGGTGGTCAAGGAGTTCCAGAAACGGAGTCTTCCTCGCCACGAGTGCGCGCAGCTCGGATCCTTTACTCGACACAGATGCTCCCTCGCGGCCACGAAAACGATGGCAGATCTCCGCTGACGGCCGCGCCTGCAGCGGCGCGCTCGTCGAGCCCGCACTGGTCCTGACCGCCGCCAGCTGCTTCCCCGAGAACCCGCAAGGCGGCGTCCCTGCCAAAGCGACCACGGTCACCAGTGTCTATTCGAGCGGAACGCCGCTCCAGAGCTTCAACAGCACCACGCTGCACCACTCGCTCCCGCCTGAAGCGACGCATGCCGAACCGGCGCCGCAGTAACCGGCTTCCCGGGTCACCGCCCGTCCAGCTCCCAGCCGGCCAGCAGCGCGCTCCACCGTTCGTTGATCACCTCACGCTCCGCGATCGGATTCAAGTCGGGGTCGAAGTACTCGAGGATGTCCTGGGTCTTGGTGAAGGAGATCCCGGCTTCCTCCTGCAGGATCAGCAGGAACCGGCCGGGTGAGAGCTTTCCTCCGGGCGCATCTCTTCAGGTGTTCGAGGAAGTCGAGGAAACGAGTACCCGCGACGACCATGGCACGTAGTTCGGACTCTTCACTCGGCATGGCGTTCTCCTACAGGCGCGAAAACTCCCACTTCCCACGGAACACTCGGACATACTCCGGGCCGAAGTGCCTCATAACCTGGGCGAACATGGCTGAGTCGGCTCGGCGACAACGGCCCCTTCTCGATGGTCATCTTCATGACCCCGTCGGTCAGGTCGGACATGACAAGGCCGCCGTCGTCTCCGTATTCGGGGTTTCATGCTCGAGGCTGCCGCGAAGAGGGCGGCGGGTCAGGCAGCTCGGCGCTGCCGCGGAGCGGTCCGCACCGAGGAACGCGGCTTCTGGATCACGTGGCGGGAGTTCAGCCTAGCTTCTTGAGCGCCTTGCGGGCCTCGGTCCTGACGTTGTAGACGTCATTGTCGTCCCAAGTGGACGGAGGATCGTCCAGCAGGGCCTGGATCCGGGGCTTCGCCTCGGTGTGGTTCAGTTTGGCCAGGGCCCGGACGGCCATGTGCGCGACCGAAGGATCGTCCAACAGGCCCATGGCCACCTCCGCCGCACGGTCGTCCTTCAGCTTCGGCAACGCGCTGACCAGTTCCATCCGGGCGAAGCCGTACTTCGGGTCCGTAATGAGATCCAGGTACTCATCGGCGACCGCGGGCTCGGCGAATTTGGCCAGGCCCAGGCCGATCGTCCAACGCAGATTTTCCCGGTCGTACTCGGTGACCTCATGCCCAGCCGCAGTGCGCAGCTCGGGCAGATCGCGGAACAGTCTGAGGAACACCGGCCGGGCCTGCTTCTTGGCGAAGGCGAAGGACAACGTCCGCACCAGCTCACCCATCAGCGGGAAGTAGTCCGTTCGGTCCAGCCACTCCACCAGCAGCGGCACCTGGGCCTTGTAGTCGAGCTTCTCCCCGTTGACCTGCAGCTCGTGCAGGTGCTCGACCACCAGGACGGGCAACCCGGCCTCCGCGAGGGAGGCGAGCAGGCCGCTCGCCTCCTCACGGTACTGCGGCAGGGCCGGGTCGTTCTTGAGCTCGGCGATCCGCTCGGCCTGGAACCCCGGGTCGGCGGCGATGCGGTCGACCACCTCGCTGTGGGACAGCCCCGCGGCGCCGGGAAAGCCCTCGAACGGCGCCGGAGGATCCGCGGGCAGCTCGTAGTAGTCCAGGATCGCCCGGGCGACCTCATCCCGAGACGGACACACCGACTTGCCTCCCCGCGTCAGATGACTTCGTGCAGGATGATATCGCCCTGGTTGACCAGTTTTTCCAGCGGACCGGACAGAACGGTACCCGGCTTGCCGTTCACTCGCTGACGAACGAACAGCTGCAGTTTGACCCCGCTCCTCGCGGCCTCGGCCAGGTAGTCCTTCAGCTGCGTCGACAGGTACTGGTAGGCGACGTTCTTGGACTCGCCGAGGTAAGTCGCCATGCCGGCCCGGTCGAGGGTCAGGAAGTCCGGGATCCGGCGCCGTGTGTTGATCGTGATTGTCTTTGTGTTCTTGGGCAGCCCCGTGATCGCGGCGATCTTCGCCTCACCTGCCGCGCCGATGGCACAGACCTTGGCGCCGGAGTTGTGCACCAGCACCGGGATACCGCCGACCAGCACGTAGAACGTGTGGATGTCGTCGACAGTGAGGTTGTTGACGTCCTGCTGCGCGGTCCAGTGGTGGGTCGCGGTGACCGTGACCCAATGGCCGTCGGGTTGCCGCAGCTTGTCGCCGACCCCGAGGTCCTTGGCCTCACGCCACACGTTGCCGTCCACCCAGAACGGGTGGCCTTCGGTGGCCGTAACCGTGCCGCCGCCGGTGACCGTGACGTCGACCAGGTTCTTCTCACCCGAACCGGGGATGAGCTGGGTCACCGGCCGGCCCGCGGTCTGCCCGGTCACCGGGTTGGTCGCCAGTACCACGTCGCCGAGGCGGATGGCCTTGATCGCCTTGACCGAGCCGTCGGCCAGCAGCACTGGCGTGTCCGGTGTGAAACTGTTGGGGCCACACGGGTTCTTCAGCCACTGGTAGACGTCCCGCAGCTTGCCGCCGAGCCTGTCGACCACTGCGCGCCCGGCCGCGACCGCCTCGCGGAACCGGTGGAACCCGGTGACCAGCTTGACACCGGCGGAGAACGCCTCAGGCAGCTTGAACGCGACCTTCAGCGCGCGGATCGGGCCGATCGCGTTGAGCGCCGTGAAGATGCAGCCGCCGATGTCACCCTCGGTGAAGCACTTGCGGGCGTCCTCCCAGCCGACGATGTCGAGGATGACCTTGCCGCCGTTCTCCAGGATCCAGTCCAGGACCCCCTTGTCGGCGTCGCTCATCGCCTTGCGGTACTCGTCGACCGCCGCCTGGCCGCCCTCGAGCCGCAGCACGTCCTCGTCGCTGCCGGAGAGAACCTCGTTGTCGTCGTCGGTCGCCGAGCCCGGCTGGCCGACGTTCGGGTTGTTGGCCTGGTCCTGCCTGCGCTGCTCGTCCGCGGTGCGTTTCTGCTGGTCCTCGGCCAGCTTCTTGTCCGCGGCGATCTTCTGCGCCTTGGCTGCCTCGTCAGCCGCCTCGCCCGCCGACTTGTTCGCGGCCAGCGCCTCGGACCTGGCCTTCTCCGCGGACGCGGCCGCGTCCGCGGCGTAGTCGTTGGCCTTGCTGGCCGAGACCTGCGCCTGCGCGACCGACTTCGCGGCCGAGTTGGCGGCCTGGTTGGCCTGCGCCGCGGCGGCCGCGGCCTGACGGGCCGACTCGGCCGCCTGGTCGGCCGACCGCTGCGCCGCGTCCGCCGAGTCCTCGGCCTGCTGGGCGAACTCGCCGGCCTTGGTGGCTTGCCTCCCGGCCTCGTCGGCGTACCGCTGCGCCTCGTCGGCCGCGGACCGGGCCCGTGCGGCGAACTCGTGCGCCGTGGCCGCGTTGGACCGGGCAGTCGCCGCCGACTGCTTGGCGTTCCACAGGTAGCCGTCGATCTCCGCGACATGCACCGCGGTGTCCGCGTCACGCTGACGGGCCCGCGGGATCTCCACGTCGAGGATGCGCCGGAACCTGGACGCCGGGCCCTCCAGCGCGGCCTGCGCGACCGCGTTGACCTCGGGACACTTGTCGCCGCAGGCCATCACCGCGCGGAACTCGTTACGGTTGTCCTCGTCACGGGCCACGTACTGGCCGGTGTCCAGGAACGCGCGCAACGCGTCCACCTGGTTGGTGTCGATGGCCCGGCTGGCCTGGGTGCGGACGTTCGAGCCCTCCTTGGCCGCCAGCATGATCTGGCGGACCTCGCCCAGCAGGTCGTCGAACTGGCCTGGGTAGGCGCGGGTGCGCAGGAACTCCTTGACGAGCGCGTCGTCACCACCCAGTGCGGTGATCGCGGCCTGCCGCTGCGGGATCTTCGCGGTGGTGTCCGCGATGGCGCCGACGCTGGCCCGGTCGTCGTTCGCGGCCGCGAGCCGCTGGCCGGTCGCGACGAAGATCTCGACGTCCGGTTCGCCACCGGACAGTGCCGCCTCGGCGGCGGCACGGGTCCACGGGCCACCGGACTTGCCCAGCCGGGCGGCGGCCTTGCGGCCGTTCTCGATCACCTTGGCCGACGGGGTGGCCGGGTCGCGGGCCTCGGTCAGCAGCCGCTGCGCCTCGGCGTCCAAGTCGACCGCCTGGCCTGCCTTCCACTCGGCCTTGGCCTTGGCCTCGTCCTCCTCGGACTTGGCGTCCTGGGCCTCGGCGATCGCGGCCGCCTTCTCCTGGGCGAGCCGTTCGGCGTCGGCGTTGCGCGCGGTGTCGGCAATCCTGGTCGCCGTGTCGACCGCGTCCTGAGCCTCCTTGGCCGACTGGTCGGCCGCTTTGGCGGCGGCCTCCGCCTCGCCCGCGGCCTGGTCGGCCTGCCACGCGGCGTTCGCGGCCTCGTCGGCGGCGTCGGCGGCGGCCCTCGCGTGTGCGGCGGCGGATGTGGCGGCGTCATGGGCTTCGCGGGCGGCCTGGGCCGCCCCGGCGGCGATGTTCCTCGCCGCGGCCGAGGCCCTGTTGGCCTCGGCGGCGGCCCGACGAGCGCGGTCCGCGGCAGCCTTGGCCTCGGCCACGTTCGCACCGGCCGCGAGCGCGGCCTGGTACGCCTGCCCGGCGGCGAAAGCGGCGGCATCGGCGTTCGCACCGGCGCTGCCGGCCGCCGTCGCCGCGTTCCCGGCGGCGGTCGCGGCGTTGCCGGCCGCCTCGGAGGCCTTCGCAGCCGTATCCGCCGCTTCTGCGACCTGGCGCGCGGTGCGGGCCGCGTCCCGCGCGGCATCCGCCTTGCCGTGATCCAGGCCCGCCTGGACAGCGGCGTCCCGGGCCCGCGCGGCGGCCTGCCCGGCGGCGACTGCCGCGGCCGCGGCCTTGCTCGCCGCGTTGGCCGCGATGCGGGCCGCCTCGTTGGCCGTGGCGGCCGCGCTGATCGCGGCCTGCGCGGCCTCCGCGGCCCGGCGCGCGCCCGCGGCGGCCCGTTCGGCCGCCTGCGCGGCGCGGTCGGCATCGCCTTGTGCCGCATCGGTTTCCCGTTTGGCACGCTCCGCCGCCTCCTTGGCCTTGGCGGCGGCCGCGACGGCGGCATCGGCGGCGTCCTTGGCGGCCTGCATCTGCAGCGCGGCTTGGTCACCGGCCTGCTTGGCCAGCTCGGCCAGCGACTTGACCGACAACACCTCCTGGTCGCGCTGGACCGCGACCTGGTAGCCCTGCCGGAGGAACTCGTGGATGTCCTCGATGGTGCCGTCGAGCGCGCGCTGGGCGGCCTCCCACACCCGGGTGCCCCGGCCGGCGGCGGACATCAGCCTGCCGACCTGGATGGTGTCGTCGGCGTCCTGCGCCTCGTCCTTGCCGGTGCTGAGGAACTTCAGCATGGTGTCGACGTTGTCGCTGTCGAGCGCCTTACTGCCCTCGGTCCGGACGTTGCTGCCGACCGGGGCCGCGGCCATCACCTGGCCGACCTTGCCGCGGATGTCTTCCTTCCACGGCGCCTGCCAGCCACTGGCGAGGAACTGCCGTTTGGCGTCGGTGTTGCCGTCCAGCGTCGCAGTCGCCGCGGTGCGCGTGTTCGCGCCGCCCAGCAACATAAACCGGCCGATCTCGTTCCAGAGATCGTTGTCCTGTACGGCGGCCAAGTCGGTGGTGAGGAACCGGTGAACGTCCTCATCGGTCCCGGTGAGCGCGGCCTCGGCCGCTGCCTCCACGCCCGCTCCGCCGGTCTTCCACAGCTGCACCGCCCGGGCGCGCTCGCTGGGCTGGTCCGCGGCCGCTGCCGCCGGTGCGGCCGCCGCCGGCGACGCTGCCAGCCCCGGGGCCAGCCCAGCGACCAGAGCCACGGCAAGTGTTGCTGCGACGGGTGTTCCGAGCGCGCGCGAAAGTCGCCGCTTCCCCCAGACCCTCATTGGCCAATTCCCCCTAGAAGCTCAACTGATGTAAGCCGCATGCCAAGAAAGACTGTTCGCACCGTAGCGGCAAACACGTGCGGCACGGAAGAGGTGTCGCCTATGGCACGTTCCCATTCACCGGTCTGCCCCTTGGTCCGGGCGATCACTCGTTGACGGCGACGACCCCGACGTTTATTGTGCGATCCGCAGGCCGTCAGCCTGCCCTGGGGGTTTCACAAAGGGGAGATTCGAATGGCCAAGCCGTTCCTCGTGCTGGCTGCTGCCACCGGTGTACTCATCGCGACCCTTCTGGCGACCGGCTCGGCGGTCGCCGGGACCGCACAGACCACGCAGGCCACGCAGGCCGCCGACGAACAACCGCCGCTCGTCGAGGACTACAGCTACCCCGGCGCGGACAAGATCCTGGCCGAGCAGGGCTTCAAACTGATCACCGGTGACGGCCACATGCTGCTGGCCGACTGCCCGTCGACGCCCGGCAACGACGGGTTCATCCGGGTGCGCCGCAACCTCAAGCCGATTGCCTGCTTCAAGGTCCCGGCCGGCCAGTCCGGCAGGCTGACCATGGAGATCCCCGAGGTGACCTTCGTCAAGGGCGACGACCACACCGTGAAGGCGACGCTTGCGGGCCAGAGCACCGAGATCGACATCTCGAAGAACGAGTGGACGCCCATCCCTGGAGACAAGGGCAGCACCCTGGTCACCCTCGTCGCCACTCCCTGAGCCCGCCCACCAGCCCGGCCGTTGTCCGGACGACGAGGCGCAGCTGTTGAATCAGCGGCGACGGTCACATCCTGTACACGGCCTGTCGAATCTGACGACGATGGCTGGGGTCCGCTCGAGCGTCGACATGCCGGGCTACGGCACGACGCAGGCCGGGGTCGGCGCCGACCCCGGCGCGGACCCCACGATCCTGATCGAACTCATCACTTCCTCCTGACCCAAAGTCTGGCCAGTGATCCCGTCGCGCTGAATTCATGGCGAAGTCCGCGCCATGATATTCGGCATTGTGGAGAAATAGCGGCAATCACGTCACAATCAACAGGAAGCCCGGAATCCGCAGTTCCGGCCTTGCTGCTCGGTTTGAGCAGCGTGCGGCACCGATGCGGAAAGTGTCGGCGATTGTATCGTGCGGCACGAAATCCGTAGCATCATCACCAGGCGACCGATCAACGAGCGGGGAACCACACAATGTTCTTACGTCCTCATCGCGTTCCCACCCTAGCCGCGGTCCTCCTCACCGGCAGCCTTATAGCTGTCGTACCTGCGGCGGCCGTTTCCGGGGGAACCGTCACAAACTACGGCTTCGCCGCGAAGATCTCCATGGACGGGCGGGCCTGCAGCGGCGCGCTCGTCGAACCCACGCTCGTGCTCACCGCGGCGAGCTGCTTCCCCGAAAACCCACAAGGCGGTGTCCCAGCGAAAGCGACCACCGTCATCCTCGGCCGCCCGGACCTGACGACCACCACCGGGACGGTCGCGAAGGTCACTCAACTCTACGTCCGTACCGACCGCGACGTCGCCCTGGCCAGGATCGACACCATCGCCACGGGCACAACCCCGCTGCCACTGGCCGCCGCGCCGGGCGTGCCGGGCTCCGCGGAAACCGTGAACCTCATCGGCTGGGGCCGCACCGGCGACGAATGGGTACCGGACAAGGTCCGCCGCGCCCAGTTCACCACGACCGCGAACACCGCGACGACCCTGTCGCTGACCGGCGCGGACGGCGCCGACGCCTGTAAAGGCGACGCCGGGGCGCCGATCATGCGCACCGACAGCGCAGGCAACCTGAGCATCGCGGCCGTGTCCAGCACGTCGTGGCAGCACGGCTGCCTCGCCGAGACCGAAACCCGGCAAGGCACGACCGGCGCCAGGGTCGACGACCTGAGCAACTGGATCCGCGGCCAGGCGATCATCGGCACGGCGAAAGCGGTCGGCCACGGCGTCACGCTGTCCTGGACCCCGCTGGCCGCTTCCGACGACGCGACCTACTCCATCTACGCCAGCTCCGCCGGCCCGGCGACCAACAGCGCGACACAGCTGATCGGCACCACGAAGGCGAGCACATTCGTCCATTCGGCCACCTCCCGCAAGACGTGGTCGTACCTCGTGATCGCCTCGACCGGCGCCGCCAGCCCGCAGTTCACCGCCACCACCGGCGCCCGTTCGCTGACCGACTTCACCGGCGACGGCAAAGCCGACATCGCGACCTTCACCCGCGGCACCGCCGGCGACGTCTACGTCGCGAACTCGGACGGGACGAAGTTCACCGGCGACAGCGCGCTGTGGCACGACCGGTTCTCCATCGGCACTGAAATCCCGCTGTCCGGCGACTTCAACGGCGACGGCAAAGCCGACGTGGCGACCTTCAGCCGCGGCAGCGCCGCCGACGTCTACGTGGCCCTGTCCGACGGGACGAAGTTCGCCGGCAACGGCGTGCTGTGGGACGACTACTTCGCCGCCAACAACGAGATCCCCGCGGTCGGGGACTTCAACGGCGACGGCAAAGACGACATCGCCACCTTCACCCTGGGCACGACCGGCGACGTCTACGTCGCACTTTCCGACGGCACCAAGTTCGGGGCGAGCGCGGTGTGGCACGGCGACTTCGGGTACAACACCGAGCTGCCCTACGTCGGGGACTTCAACGGGGACGGCAAGGACGACATCTCCGTCTTCACCCGCGGCACTGCCGGCGACGTCTACGTCGCGCTGTCCGACGGCACCAAGTTCGCTGGCAGCGGTGTGAAGTGGCACGACAACTTCGCCTTCAACAGCGAGACCCCGGCGATCGGGGACTTCAACGGGGACGGCAAAGACGACCTCGCCGTCTTCACCCGCGGCAGCACCTCCGACGTCTTCGTCGCCACCTCCGACGGGACCAAGTTCGTCGGCACCAGCACCAAGTGGCACGACCACTTCGCGGCGGGCAGCGAAATCCCCGCGGTCGGCGACTTCACCGGCGACGGCAAAGACGACATCGCCACCTTCACCCGCGGCACCACCGGCGACGTCTACGCCGCCACCTCCGACGGCACCAAATTCGTCGGGGACAGCATCAAGTGGCACGACAACTTCGACTACAACAACGAAGTCCCAGCCCCGAGGGCGATCACAGTCCTCTGATCACAACGGCGAAACGGGCCCGGCCGGGACTCTCGGCCGGGCCCGTTTCGCCCGTTGGTAAGCTCTGCCGAGCGGCGCATGATCATCCCGGAGCCGCGAATCCCACGACATGCCAGGGACTCCGCTCCCCGTCGGCACGAGGAGCCTCCGCAGATGAGCACGGTCGTCACCGACACATCACCCACCCAGCCCGTCGAACAGCCCACGTCCGGGCGCCGCGCGTTGCTCGGAACCTGGTTCCCGCTGGGACTCACCGTGGCGGTATTCGCCGTGCTCGCCTGGAACCGGCGCTGGATGAGCGACGACGGGCTGATCGTCCTGCGGACGGTCCGCCAGATCCTTGCGGGCAACGGACCGGTGTTCAACGTCGGCGAACGGGTCGAGTCCAACACCAGCACGCTGTGGACCTATCTGCTGGTCGCGTTCGGCTGGATCCCCGGCCTGCGCCTCGAATGGCTCGCGGTCGTCCTGGGTCTGCTCTGCGCCACCGGCGGACTGCTGCTCGCCCTTGACGGCACCCGGCGACTCGTCAGCTCACCACGTCCCACGCTCATAGCTCCCGCCGGCGCGCTCGTGCTCGTCGCCCTGTCCCCGTTCCGGGATTTCGCCACCTCCGGCCTCGAGACCGGCCTGGTCACCCTGTGGCTGGGCACGACCTGGTGGCTGCTCGTGCGGCACGCGCGGCGCACGCCTGCCTGCCCGGTGGCGGTCACTGCGCTGGTGATCGGCTTGGGCGTGCTCGTCCGGCCGGACCTGGCGCTGTTCAGCGTGTTCGCCGGCATCGGCCTACTGGTACTGGAATGGCGAGGCTGGCGGCGGGCTCTGCTGTGGGTCGCCGCCGCGACGGGCCTGCCGGTCGCCTACCAGATCTTCCGCATGGGCTACTACGGCCTGCTCACCCCCAACACCGCGCTGGTCAAGGAAGCTTCGGACGCCCTGTGGGACCGCGGGTGGGACTACCTGGCCGACTTCACCGGCCCCTACTTCCTGTGGATACCCCTCGTCCTGTGCGCCATCCTCGGCGGGTTGTGCCTGTGGCGGACTCGCATCGACCGGGCGGTGGCGATCGTCGTGGCCGTGCCCCTGCTCGGCGGGATCGCGTTGGCGCTCTATGTGATCCGCGTCGGCGGTGACTTCATGCACGGCCGGATGCTGTTGCCCGCCCTGTTCAGCCTCATGCTGCCGGTCCTGGCGATCCGGCTGACCCGGGCCACCGCGATACCCGTCATCGCCCTCGGCGTCTGGGCGATCGTCGCCGCGGGGTGGCTGCGCACCGACTTCGCGACCTCGGGCAAGCCCGTCGACGACACCGTGATCATCGCCGACGAACGAGCCGCCTACGTCGCCGCCAGCCACCACGAACACCCGATCCTCGCCGAGGACTTCGACGAATTCACCGCCATCGCCGACCCGATCAACGCCATGCTCGCCACCGACCGGGAACCCGCGATCCTCCACCAGAACAAACAAGGCGACTGGCACCGCTACCCCACAACCAACGGCCACACCATCGCCACGTTCTTCAACATCGGTGGCCCAGGCATGCTCCTGCCCCTCGACATGTGGGTCCACGACCCGATCGGCCTGGCCAACCCGGTCGCCGCGCACTCCACTCCGTACCCAGGCCGCCGGACCGGCCACACCAAGTACGCGGGCGCCGTCTGGGAAGCGGCCCAATTCGCCCGGGGTTCGTCGGCCGAGCTGATCGCGCAGGGCGACTTCACGGTCGGGAGCCTCGACGCGATCCGCCGCACCTTGGCGTGCCCGCACAACCGGGAAATGCTCGAATCGGTCCGAGCACCACTGACCGTCGAGCGGTTCTGGCACAACCTCGTCCACGCCGTCGGCCGGACCGGGCTCCGCTACGACCACGACCCGCGCGCCGCCCAGGTCTGCAGCTGAGGGTTACCGACTTCGGTAGGTTCCGAAAATCCTTCACGGCTCCTAGCGTGGGCTCGTCGTCCCGTTTGGGACGGATATCCGGATCACCTTGGCCGAAGGGCATTTTCATGCGAATGTCGAGGGCTGTGGCCGCGGTGGGCGTCGCCGCGGCGCTGAGCATGGTCTCAGCGGGAGTCGCGGACGCTCAGCAGGACATCATCGGCGGGACCACCGTCTCGTCCGCGCCGTGGGGCGCCCAGATCTACTGGAACAACGTGACCACATACGGCGGCTTCGAGTGCTCGGGGACGATCATCGCCCCGCAGTGGGTGCTCACCGCCCGGCACTGCCTGAACTCGCCGGGCATGCACGTCAAGGTCGGCAACGTGACGCTGCAGCAGGGCACGAACGCCAACGTCGACCAGCAGAAGGCGTCGCCCAACGGCGACATCGCGCTGCTGCACCTGACGACGGCGGTGAACACGACGTACATGAAGCTCGGCACCGGCAACCCGCCCACCGGGTCGACCAACCAGATCTACGGCTGGGGCCGCACGCAGGGCACCAGCCCGCCGTCGAGCACCCTCAAGACCGCCAACGTGCGCGTGACGGGCCTCAGCTCGGACGCCTACGGCGGCACGGCGATCGCCAGCCGGGGTGTCGACGGCTCCGCGTGGCACGGCGACTCGGGCGGTCCGCAGCTCTACAACGGCGTCCAGGTCGGGGTGTGCTCGACGGGGAGCAACTCCGGTTCGAACCCGCAGGGCACGCAGAACTACGCGAGCATCGCGTCGAGCCGCAGCTGGATCCGCACCACCACCGGCGTCTGAACCGCGGTGCCGGGGTCGTGAGTGAGAAACAGGGTCAGCTCACTCACGACCCCGCTCCTGGTCCACAATGGACTTCCGCAGCGCCGCCTTGTCCGGCTTTCCCGAAGGGGCGACGGGGACCGCGCCCACGAAGCTGAACCGCGCCGGCACCGCCGTCTCCCCCAGCTCCGCCGCCACCGCCTTGCGCACCGCGGCGAGGTCCGGTTCGCGTCCCGGCACCGGGACGACGAAGGCGTGCGCCGCCTCGCCCGTCCGCTCGTCCGGCACCGCCACGACGTACGCCTGGTCGACGTCCGCGCAGGCCGCGATGGCCCGCTCGATCGGGCCGGTGTAGTGGATGATCGCGTTGACGATCACGACGTCACGCGCGCGCCCGGACAGGTGCAGGTACCCGGCGTCGTCGAGGTGCCCGAGGTCCTGCGTGCGCACCCAGCCGTCGCGCAGGACAGCCGCCGTAGTGGATTCGTCGCGCCAGTACCCGGCCAGCGCCGACGGCGTGCGGACCCAGATCTCGCCTTCCGAGCCGGCCGGCAGCGGCGCGCCCGAGGGGTCACGGACCTCGATTTCGACCGTGTCGCAGGCCTTTCCGACGGATCCGATGCCCTCGCCCGCGCCGCACACCGTCAGCATCCCGGTCTCGGTCTGCCCGTACGCGTGGTGCATCGCCGGCCCGATCCGCTCGAACGCCTCGGCCAGCTTGTGCGGCGGGACCGGCGAGCCGGCCACGATCAGCGTCCGCAGCCCGCTCAGGTCGACGTCCTCGGTGCGCAGCACGTCCAGGACCTGGTGCAGCCGGGGCACCGTCATCAGCGCCGCGGTGATCCGCAGCTTCGGCAGCACCCACGGGAAGTCCGGCAGTTCTTCCGGGATCACCGCGGTGCCGCCCGCGAACAGGCACAGCGCCAGTTCTTCGAGCATCACCGCGCTGGCGAGCGTGCCGAACAGCAGGAACCGCCCGAACCCCGCGCCGAGCCGCTCGTGGGCCGAGCCGGGGACCGGCGGCCGCCACACCCGGCCCTCGGTCAGGGCGCGGTAGCTGAAGGCGACGCCCTTCGGGACGCCGGTGCTGCCGCTGGTGAACACGACCGTCGCGATGTCGCCGGGGCGTCCGCACGGGACCGGTTCTTCGTACCTGGCCAGCAGTTCCGGCCCGATCCGCAGGATCGGCGAGCCGGCGACCGTGCCGAGCAGCTCCGGTGATTCGGACGCCTCGTCGACGACCAGCGCGGCGACGTCGCCGACGACGTGCCGCAGCTGCGGCACCGGCAGCCCCGGCCGCACCCCGACGACCCGGCAGCCGAGCACCTGCGCGGCGATGATCGCGGCGAACCCTTCCGGCGTGACGCCGGTGGCGACCGCGACGCCGTCGCCCGGCCCCAGCCCGGCCGCCCGCAGGCCGGCGACGAACCGGCCGATCAGTTCCGCCAGCTCGCCGCGGGTGGTGCGCCGCGAACCGTGCTCGAAGGCGGGCACGCCCGGGGCGCGTTCCAGCTCTTCCAGCAGTGCCTGCGGGTAGACCATCTCTCGACCGCCTTTCGCCCGGGGCCTCCCGGTCTACCGGGCGGATCTCAGAATTTCGGCAGAAGCCACCGGCCGCACGGACAGGGTGCCCGCGACCACGACCGCCGCGACCAGCGCGGCGGCGGCCGTCAGCGTCCAGAAGTCCGGGTGCACGAGCGGCTGACCACGCTGGGCCTGCCAGGTGAGCAGCACGATCAGCCCGGCGTAGCCCGCGCCCGTGGTCCGGACCAGCCGGCGGCGGACGACGTCGGAGCCGAGCACCGGGTACCGGCGGGCGAGCAGGAGGAGCCCGAACGCGACCAGCGGGAGCACCTGCAGGCCGTGGATGCCGGCGAAGTGCGGGATCCGCAGGTCCCCGCCGACGGTGCTCCAGCCGAGCACCGGCAGCCCGGGACCGCCATCCTCGACGCCGACGGAGTGCGCGCCGAACGTCGGCGGCTTGCCACCCGCGTCGCGCACCGCCTGCTGCGCCGGGCTCGGTGAGAACATCAGCATCGCGACGGCCATCCCGGCGAGCGCCAGCGTCGTGCCCCAGCGCAACGCCGAGTTCAGCGCGCGGTCCGGCAGGCGCTGGAACAGCAGCAAAACCACCACCGCGGCAGTCATCAGCCACGCCGCGTACGCGCCACCGGCGACGACGTTGTTGATCGCGACGTCCGCCGGCGTCGCCTTGTTGAAGTGCAGGGTGTGGCCGCGGAAGATCATCTGCGCCACGATCAGCGCGACGTCGACGCCGATGCCGGCGGCGAAGGCCGTCCCGAACCACCAGCCCGCCCGGCGGCCGCGGCGCACGAGCGTCAGCAGCCAGGCCAGCGTCAGCGCGTAGGTGCCGACCGAAACCGAGAACTTGAACGGCTTGAGCCAGATCGGCGCGTTGACGAGCGTGCGATCATCGAGGACGAGCCCGAGCAGCGACGCCGCGCACAGCAGCCCCATCACCCCGGCGAGCACCACCAGCGGGCGGTGCCACGCGCGGAGCGCGACCAGCGGATTTCCCTTGTCTGCCATGGCATACAGCCTGGCGCGGGAGCCGTGCGCCGGCACTGGAGCACGCCCCCGTCCGGAGGTGGGGCGGTCCCTACCGATCCACTGTGGGTAATAGTGCCGTCAGTGCGACCGGCAGTTGTGCCGTTTGACCGAACAGGCCTCTTTCCTAGCGTGACTTTCACACGCGCGGACCACCGCGCCAGGGGAATTTCGCTTCAGGAAGGAGGTGGCCCGTCGATGTCCAGTCCGGGATTCCAGGCAGATTCCGCTGCCATGACGCGCGCCGTCCAGGGTTTCGAGGAAACCGCGACGAACGCCAAGTCCACGATGGCCAGCTTGGAGTCCGAGCTGACCGAGGCGCTGCGCAACTACAAGGGTGACCAGGCCGTGGCGTTCTGGGACCTCCAGCGGCGGCTCCAGGAGAAGATGACCGCGGCGGTCAAGGAGCTCGACACCATGTCGCAGCTCGTGCACACCAGCCACGCGAACTACGGCCGCGGCGACGCCGACGTCCACCAGAGCTTCCAGGGGGTCGGCAACACCCTCGAGGGCTCGGGCGTGCTCCCCCGCCTCAACCCCTGACCCGAGAGGACGCCCACCATGGCCGACGTCGTCGAAATCAACTTCGCCGCGCTGCAGCACAGCTCGGCATCCCTGGCCGCGAAGGCCAAGGCGCTCACCTCGCAGCTGGAGCAGCTGCACCAGAACCTGCAGCCCATCACCGCGACCTGGTACGCCTCCGGCAGCTCCGCCGGTGACGCGGCCCGCCAGGCCGAGACTCGGCTCCGCCAGGCCACCGCGGACATCGTCGCGATCATCGCGCAGTTCGGCGGCAAGGTCGGCGAGGCCCACGACCTCCAGCAGTCGCTGGAAAACCGCAACCAGGGGCTGTTCGCGGGCTGATCCGCGTCAAGACGTCGGTCGGCCGGTGCGGGAACCCCCCGCTCGCACCGGCCGACCGGCTTTCCCCCGTCCGCCTCGCGACCAGAGAGCCGGGACCCGATGCACGACCAGTCGTACTACGTCCACCTGGAATCGCTGAAGGACTTCGTGCGGGAGCTGGAGACCCAGATCCACGCGATGTCGAAACCGAACGACTTCCTGCTCACCCTCGGCGAGGAGCCGCTGTTGTTCGGCGAGTTCGGCGAGGCCGGGTCGCTGGCGGACGCCCACCGCGCCGCCGTCTCGGAGATGCAGGGCCTGCTCGACCAGGTCCGCGGCGCGATCGGGTTCGCGCAGGACGTCACCACCACGGTCGCCGACGGCTACCAGAACGCCGACCAGTCGGTGGCCGGTGACCTGCACAGCTCGGGGGCCCTCACCGGCCTGCTCGACCCGGTGCTCGGCCTGCTGGGGCCCGGTGACACGAACGGGAGCCGCAAGGGATGACCAACACCGCGCACACGAACTTCGCCGCGTACAGCCACCCGCAGCTGTACGCGATGCTTCAGGCGGGCGACCCGAACAGCGCGCGGCACGCCGCCGACAAGTGGAAGTCCGCCGCGCTGCACCTGCACGACCAGGCCCACGACCTGAACGCGGAGCTGATCGAGTTCAAGGACGAGTGGACCGGCGGCGCGGCCGACATGTACCAGCGGATGATCATCGACCTGGCGAACGGCATCTCGAAGGTGGCGCAGACCGCCGAGGCGATGAACGTGCTGCTCGGCGACGCCGCCGACGCGCTGGTGAAGGCCAAGAAGGAGATGCCGCCGCCCGTCTCGGTGCCGGACGTCTCCCCCGCCGACGTCGCGCTCGCGGTGAACCCGCCGCTGCTGCCGCCGGACGCTTCGCCCGCCGTCGTCCAGGCCGCGGCGCAGCAGCGTCAGCAGGCCATCGCGAACGTCGAGGCGCAGCAGTCCGCCGCGAACGCCGCCGGGTCCGCGCACGGGCGGGCGATCGTGGTGATGACCGAGCTGGCGGGCGAGTACACCACCGCGGAAGAGTCGATCCCGGCGTCGCCCAACGCCGTCCAGCCGCCGCCGGCCCCGCCCGCCGGCGGTGGCGGCGGCGCGGGAAGCTCGGGCTCGCCCGGGCTGGTCGGCAACGGCCTGACCGAGCCCGGCGTGGTCGTCACCCCGGTCGACGGGCACCCGCTTCCCGGTGGCGGCTCGACGCAGCAGCCGGGGACGACCGTGCCGACGTCGAACCCGCTGTTCGGCGACATGTTCACCGCCGGGCTCGCCGCGGCCTCGGCCGCCGCGTTCGGCCGGTTCGGCTCGATCATGCCGAAGGTGCCGTCGTGGGCCACCGGCAAGGACCCCAAGGAGAAGAAGGAAGAGCCGCCGGGCACGAAGCTCGGCGGTGGCGGCGCCGGCGTCGAAGGCGGGGCCGGGGGCGGCATCCCGATCGGCGGCGGTGACGCCCCTTCGCTCGGCGGTGGCGGTGGCGGTGTCCCGATAGGCGGCGGCCTGACCGGTCCCGGCGAGGTCCCGGCGGCGCACTCCGGCCTGGCCGGCGACGGCGGCGCGGGCAACGCGCTGAGCGGGCTCGCCGGCGGTGCGGCCGGAGCCGCGGGCGCGGCGGCGGCCAAGGGCGCGATGCCGATGATGCCCATGATGCCGATGGGCATGGGCGGCGGTGGCGACATGGGCTCGGGGCGGCGGATCCCGGCATGGCTGGTGGAGACGGAGAACGTCTGGGGCCAGTCGGCGCCGGTCGCGCCCCCGGTGATCGGCGAAGAGCCGGACGCCTACTGATCAACTCGAGGAACGGAGGCGGGCCGTGACGGCTGCCGGATATCGCGTGGCCCCGGCCCGCCTCGACGCGGTGGCCGGGGAATCCGGCTCCCGGGCCGATGCGTTGGGCGCCGCGCGGTCCGCGGTGGCGGGCGAGAAGGTGCCGGCCGCGGCTTTCGGCCAGGTGAGTGAGTCCGCCGCCGCGGCGAAGACGTTCGAGAAGACCATGACGGAGCTGGGTGCGAAGCTCGAGTCGCACGTGTCCCGGCTGCGGACGATCCAAAACGGTCTGACCGCGTCGGCGGCGGGCTATCGCCGGGCCGACGCGCAGGTTGCCGCGATGTACCGGGCGTTGCTGCCCGAGGATCCCTTGCCCCGCGCGGGAAACCCGGCCGGTGTCGGCGGCGCGGCCGACACCGGCGCGTGGGCGCACGCGATCGCGGACAACCGCGTGAAGGTCGCCGACGCGCTGACCGCCGAGCGTTTACGGCTGGCTGCGTTGACCGACGCCGACGAGATCGCGCGATCGCACGCGCGGATCAAGCTGTACGAAGACATCCTCGCGAACGACCGGCAGATCCTGCGGTTCGACCCGGCGGGCAACGGCCGGATCGCCGAGCTGGTCGGGCACATCGAGCCGGGGACGCGGAACGTCGGGCTGTTCGTGCCCGGCGTCAACACGCAGATGGCGAACTTCGACGCCTACGCCGGTCTCGGGCGCAGCCTAGTCGCCGCGGACCCGGCCGGGCGCACCGCGATGGTCGTCTGGGCCGACGGCGTCTTCCCGCAGAACCCGGTGGCGCAGGGGCCGGACGCGAGCTACGCGCGGGCGATGGCGCCGGACCTGAAGACCTTCGCCGACGACCTGCGCGGCGAGATCGCGAGCCACGCGGGCCCGGACGTCACGCTCACCGCGGTCGGGCACAGCTACGGCGGCGCGACGGTCGGGCTCGCCGAGGCGCACGGCCTCGACGTCGACCGCGTCCTGCACGTCGAGTCGGCCGGCATGGGCCACGGCGTGTGGTCGCCGGCCGACCTGCCGGCCAGCCAGGCCGGCGTCCAGCGGTTCTCGATGACGGCGCCGCTCGACCCGATCGTCGTCGCGCAGGGCAACGCGTGGGGCCTGGAGTGGACCGGCATCGGGCACGGCGCGGACCCGGACACCTTCCCGGGCGTCGCCGAGCTGCCGACCGGCCGGGACGCTTCCGGGGATCTCCAGTGGGGCTTGTCGTCGCACAATGACGTGCTGAAGCCGGGTTCGGAGTCCTGGACGAACATCTACCGCGTGCTCACGGACGGGGGTGTGCTGCGATGAGCCCCGAGCTGGATCGCCTGGCGGGCGAGCTGACGGACGTGATCGACACCGTCGCGGCGGCGTTCGGCGTGCCGGCGGACCGGACGGTGAACGGCGAGCTCGACTGCGACCCCACCCGGCCCGGCCACCTGCGGTGCCACCAGTACGGCGTCCGCCTGGAGCACCCGGACGAGCCGGACCGCCGCCTGACCGAGATCCTGCCGGCCCTGACCGGCCAGGGCTGGCAGCCCCACGACCGCAGCACCTCCCGCGAACAGATCACCCGCTTCACCCGGGAGGGCGCGGACTTCACGGTCCACGTGGCCCGGTCAGGCCAGGCGGTGGCGATCATCGGCTCCACCCGCCCCCTCCCCGCCTGACCGCGTCCCCGCCAATCACGCGAGATCCGCGTTCAATCACACGAGATCCGGCTCCAATCACGCGAGTCACGGCTCTGATCACGCGAGTCACGGCTCTGATCACGTGAACCGACCCTCCAGGTACGCGAGTCGTCCGTCTGGGTACGCGAGTCGTCCGTCCAGGTACGCGAGTTCGCCGTTCCGGTACGCCGAACTCGCGTGATCAGGCCCGTAACTCGCGTGATTGGGCGCGTAACTCACGTGATTGAAGGGGCATCACGGCTTAGGCGGTGAAGCGGGAGGGGCGCCAGTGACGGCGGCGGGCCCGGCGGACCGCGGCGACCGTCACGCCGGCGGCCGCCGCCAGGGCGACGCCGGCCAGGGCGATCGTGCCGGCCGTGACGTCGGACGGACGGCGGGCCGGGGCCGCCGCCGGGACCACCGCGGGCACCGGGACCGCGGCAGGAACGGCGCCCGGTGGCGAGACGTCCGCCGGCAGGGTCGAGGACACCGCCGCGTAGGCGTCCAGGACTCCCCAGCCCAGCCGCGGGTCGTGGCCGCCGGAGGGCGGGCGGTGCGCGGTGAGCGTCAGCCGGGTGACGACCTGGTCGCCGGTCAGCCCCGGGTGGTACGCGCGGACCAGCGCCGCGACCCCGGCGACGTACGCCGCCGCGAGCCCGGGGTCGGTGACCGGCCAGCGGTGCGCGACCGCGCCGTTCGCCCCGGCCGACGTGCTGACCAGCTCCGCACCCGGAGCGGCGACGCCGACGTGGTCCCCCGCTTCGGTCTGCACCGGCTCGCCCGCGGGGTTCACCGAGCCGACGGCCAGGACGCCGGACGTCGCCGTCGGATACGTCCGCGCGCCCTGCTGGGTCGCCGACGCCGCCGAGACGACGACCGCGCCCGCCGAACGCGCCCGCGTCACCGCTTCGGACAGCGCCGGGCTGTCGAACGCCGCGGGGACGGCGACGAGGATGACGCCCGCGTGCCGGTTCACCGCCGTGTCGATCGCCCCGGCCAGCGCGCCGGGATCGCCGCCGTCGGACGACGAGCCGTTCAGGTAGCGGATCGGCAGCAGGTGCGCGCCGGGCGCGACGCCGGCGAACGTCGTCGACGGATCCGGTTGCGCGCCGACAATCCCGGCCGCGATCGTGCCGCGGCCGTCGCAGTCGGTCCGCTCGGTGCCGGCGCCGCCTTCGAGCTGCCCGGGCGCGAACTGGCTGTTCCGCCCGTCGACGCCGGTGCCGAGCACGGCCACCAGCTGGCCGTCGCCCCTGGTCAGCGGCCAGAGCCGCGCCGGGTCGACCAGCCGCTGCCCCCACGGGACGGCGCCGCTGTAGGTGCCGGACGGGTTCGCGCACTGCGCCTGCGGGGCGGCGGCAGCGGACACAGGCAGGCCGAGCGCCACCAGGCCCGCGACCGCGAGCGCCGCCGGAAACCGCACCCGATCCTCCCGAACGCCGAAACCCGAAAGCCGGTGGCGGAAAAGGACTTCCGCCACCGTCAGTCTAGCCGGGAACGGCCGTTCAGCGAAGGTCCATGCCGAGATCCAGCGCGGGCGAAGAGTGAGTCAGCCCGCCGACCGACAGATAGTCCACACCGGACTCGGCGTAGGCCCTACCACGGTCGAGGGTGAGCCCACCAGAGGATTCCAGCCGCGTCTTCGGGGAAACCTCGTCGCGGCGCGCGACCGCGCGGCGGCACTCCTCCGGCGTGAAGTTGTCCAGCAGCACCTCGTCGGCCGCGGCGGCCAGCGCCTCCTCCAGCTGCGCCAGCGAGTCGACCTCCACTTCGCAGGGCAGTTCCGGCGCGTGCGCCCGGGCCGCGGCCAGCGCCGCGGTGACCGAACCCGCGGCGACGACGTGGTTGTCCTTGATCAGCACCGCGTCGCCCAGCCCGAGCCGGTGGTTGGTCCCGCCGCCGCAGCGGACGGCGTACTTCTGGAGCAGCCGCAGGCCCGGCAACGTCTTGCGGGAGTCCCGGATCGCGCAGCCGGTACCGTCCACTTCGGACACCCAGGCGGCGGTCGCGGTGGCGACGCCGGAGAGGTGGCAGAGCAGGTTCAGCGCCGTGCGCTCGGCGGTGAGCAGCCCGCGGACCGGGCCGCGCAGCACCAGCGCGGGCTCCCCCGCGACGAGCCGGTCGCCGTCCTCGCGCCCGGCCAGGACTTCGTATTCCTGGCCCAGCACCATGTCGAACACCGCGAGCGCCACCGGCAGCCCGGCGACCACGCCGCCGACGCGCGGGGTCAGCTCGGCGACCGCGACGGCGGAAGCAGGCACGGTCGACGCCGTCGTCGCGTCGGGCCCGTACCGCAGGTCCTCGCCCAGCGCCGTCGTGACCACGCGCGTGACGTCGTCGACGTCGAGGCCCGAAGCCGCGATCAGGCGGCGGACCGGCTCGGAGATCGGGAACGTCATGCCACGCCCTCCAGGGGGATCGGGTCGGCCAGCACCGGCTGACCGGACGGGCTGAGCCGGATGTGCTGGCTGCGCCGCCAGCTTTCGGACGGCGACGGGAAGTCGGTCCGCACGTGGCACCCGCGCGACTCGGTGCGCCGGACGGCCGCGGCGAGCAACGCCTGCGCCACCACGGTCAGCGCCGCGTCCTCCACCGCCGCGTGTGTCCACAAAGTACTGTCCTCGACGGACAGGTCGAGCGCCGAACCGGCCGCCGCGAGCCCGTCGGCGTCGCGGCCGATCGCCGCGTACCGGCTCATCACCCGCTGCAGCGAGTCACGCTCGGCGGCGCGCGCGGTGGTCCACGACGGCAGCCTCCCGCGTGCCGGGTCGGCCAGCAGCCCCGCCGCCAGATCCGCCGCGACGGCCTCCGCGACGCGCTGCCCGACGACCAGCCCTTCGAGCAAGCTGTTGGAGGCCAGCCGGTTCGCGCCGTGCAGGCCGGTCCGCGCGACCTCGCCGGCGGCGTACAGTCCCGGCACCGACGAGCGTCCGTCCACAGTGGTCACCACGCCACCGCAGGAGAAGTGCGCCGCCGGGGTCACCGGGATCGGGTCCGACGCGGGGTCGAGGCCCAGCACCCCGCAGGCGGCGAACACCGTCGGGAACCGCTGGGCGAACCCGGCGATCCCGGTCGCGTCGAGGAAGACGTGGTCGTCGACGCCACCCGGCGCCGTCGCCATCCGGCGGGTGATCGCCGCCGAGACGACGTCACGCGGGGCGAGGTCGCCGAGCGGGTGCACGCCGCGCATCACCGGCAGGCCGGCGCCGTCGACCAGGGTCGCGCCCTCGCCGCGCACCGCCTCGGTGACCAGCGGGCAGCGGCCGCGCGCCCCCGGCGTGTAGAGCACGGTCGGGTGGAACTGGACGAACTCGATGTCCGCGACGGTCGCCCCGGCGCGCAGCGCGAGCGCGAGCCCGTCGCCGGTGGCGATCTCCGGGTTCGACGTCGCCTGGTAGAGCTGCCCGATCCCGCCGCTGGCCAGCAGCACGGCCGAGGCCCGGACGACGCCGGGCACGCCGTGGCGGTCGAGCACCGTGACTCCGGCGACGCGGCCGCCGGGCGTGCGCAGCGCGTCGACGGCGAGGTGGTGCTCCAGCACCGGCACCCGTGCCTGCCCGGCCTGCGCGACCAGGGCGCGCTCGACCTCGGCGCCGGTCGCGTCGCCGCCCGCGTGGATGACGCGGAACGCGCTGTGCCCGCCCTCGCGGGTCCGCGCGAGCACACCGTCCCCGGAAGAGTCGAACGTCGCCCCGTCCGCGCGGAGCCGGGCGACCGCGGCGGGCCCGCCGTCGAGGATCGATCGCGCCGCGACCTCGTCGCACAGCCCGGCGCCCGCGGTGATGGTGTCCTCCGCGTGCTTGGCCACCGAGTCGTCGAGGTCGTGCTCGTTTTCCAGGACCACGGCGACGCCGCCCTGGGCCCAGCGGGTGTTGCCGTCCGCGACGGCCGCCTTGGTGACCACCAGGACGTGCAGCCCGAGGGCCTGCGCCCGCAGCGCCGCGGTCAGGCCCGCGACGCCGCTGCCGATCACGACCAGGTCCGCGCGGGCTTCCCAAACCGGGGTTTTCGCCTGTGGGTCATTAACCGGCGCGGTCATTCGCCGCCGCCAGGCTGCCCGATCTCGATCATCCGCCGCACCGAGGCGCGGGCACGGGCGGCCGTTTCGACGTCGACGTGGACCTCGTCGAGACCCTCGCGCAGGCACCGCAGCAGGGCGGCGGGCGTGATCATCTTCATGTACCGGCAGGACGCGCGGTCGTTCACCGCGCGGAAGTCGATGTCCGGCGCGGCCTTGCGCAGCTGGTGGATCATGCCGATCTCGGTGGCCACCAGGACGGTCTTGGCCTTGGTGTCGCGGGCCTCGTGGACCATGTCGCCGGTCGAGAGGATCTTGACCCGCTCCGGCGCCACGGCGCCTTCGCCCGCCAGGTAGAGCGCCGACGTCGCACAGCCGCACTCGGGGTGGATGAACAGGTCGGCGTCCGGGTTCTCGGCCGCGCGCTCGGCCAGCTCGGCGCCGTTGATCCCGGCGTGGACGTGGCACTCCCCGGCCCAGATGTGGATGTTCTCCCGGCCGGTGACGCGCTTGACGTGCGCGCCCAGGAACTGGTCCGGCAGGAAGAGAACTTCCTGGTCAGCGGGGATGGAGGCGACGACGTCGACCGCGTTCGACGATGTGCAGCAGATGTCGGTCTCGGCCTTCACCTCGGCCGTGGTGTTGACGTAGGAGACGACCACCGCGCCCGGGTGCTCGGCCTTCCAGGCACGCAGCTGCTCGCCGGTGATGGAGTCGGCGAGCGAGCAGCCGGCCCGCGCGTCCGGGATCAGGACGGTCTTCTCCGGCGCGAGGATCTTCGCGGTCTCGGCCATGAAGTGCACGCCGCAGAAGACGATGGTGGACGCGTCGCTGCTCGCCGCGATGCGGCTGAGCGCGAGCGAGTCGCCGGTGTGGTCGGCGATGTCCTGGATCTCCGGGACCTGGTAGTTGTGCGCGAGCAGCACCGCGTCGCGTTGCTTCGCCAGGCGCCGCACCTCCTCCGCCCAGGCCGCGTTCGCCTCGACCCCGCCGAACGGGGTGAGACCTTCCGGAACCAACGTGCTGGTCATCGGGCCCTCCTGGACCTGTCTCCGGTTTTCGCCTTATAATCGAAAACCGTGCGAAGTCATCTTAACACCCAGACCCCCCTGGCCCACGAGGTTTTGGGAGCGGTCCTGCAAGTGCGCTCGGACACACTCCGGGTGCTGTTGTGGCGGCGCGCGCTCGACCCGCACCTCGGCCGCTGGTCCTTGCCCGGCGGCCGGCTACGCCCGGACGAGGACGTCGAGACGTCGATCCGGCGCCAGCTCGCCGAGAAGGTGGACGTCCGGCAGCTCAAGCACGTCGAGCAGCTCGCGGTGTTCAGCGACCCGCACCGGGTGCCGGGGCCGCGCGTCGTCGCGACGGCGTTCCTCGGCCTGGTCCCCTCCGACGTCGACCCCGAGGTGCCCGAGGACACCGAGTGGCACGACGTCGCGAAGCTGCCGCGCACGGCGTTCGACCACGAGGCGATCGTGCTGCGCGCCCGCGACCGGCTGCGGTCGAAGCTCTGCTACACGAACCTCGGGTTCGCCCTCGCGCCGGAGGAGTTCACGGTCTCGGCGCTGCGCGGGCTGTACTCGGCCGCGCTGGGCTACAAGGTGTCGGCGACGAACCTGCAGCGGGTGCTGTCCCGGCGCGGCCTGCTGGTCCCGACGGGACGCACGGCGCCGCCGGGCCGCGCGGGCGGCCGTCCCGCGGCGTTGTTCTCGTTCGCCGGCAAGGGCATGCAGATCACCGATCCGTTCGCCGTGTTCCGGCCGCCGAACCGGTGATCACCGCTGTTTCCGGGGGTTCGGGTGGCGGGGCCCCAGTATCACCGTGCTGCGGAAAGGCCGTTCTCCCCTTACCGTTGACGCGTGACCGAGCCGGAATCGGAAAGTGACGCGACAACGACGATCCTGCCGTTGTTCCCGCTCCAGACCGTGCTGCTGCCCGGCACCCGGCTCCCGCTGCACATCTTCGAACCGCGGTACCGGCAGCTGACGGCGGATCTGGTCAGCGGCACCGTGCCAGGCCGCGAATTCGGCGTGGTCGCGCTGCGCTCGTCACTGACCCGCGAGGTCCGTGGTCTGGACCAATTGTACGAGATCGGCTGCAGCACGGTGCTGCGCGAGGCGAAACGCCTGCCGGACGGCCGTTTCGACGTCGTGACGCAGGCCCTGCGCCGCTTCCGGCTGCGCGACCTCGACTGTGTGTCCGCGCCGTACCTGATCGCGTCGGTGGAGTGGGTCGACGACGACCCGGTCGCCCCGTCGGGCGACATGGTGGAGCGCCTGGCGACGGTCGCGCGCTCGGCACACCAGCGGTACTGCGAGACGGCGTGGCGCAGCGACGACTGGAACACCCCGGACGCCGCGACCGACATCGGCGAACTGGCGTACGCACTGGCCGCGGACTGCCTGCTGCCCCTGGAAGACCGCCAGCGGCTGCTGGAGGAACGCAACCCGCTGCGCCGGCTCCGCATCGCCTGCCGCCTGCTGACGCGGGAAGCGGGGTTCCTGGACAAGCTCGGGGCGGTGCCGCTGCCGCCGGGCGAGCTCACCGATCTGAGCCGCCCGGCCAGCCTGAACTGACGCGGCTCAGGCGCGTTCCCCGTTGCCGTTGCCGCCGAACTTGTTCCACACCTTGCCCGCCGCGCCGGAGACCGCTTCGCCGACGTCGCTGAACACCTTCGTCAGCGGGTCCGCCGACGTGTTCCACGAGTCCTTGTACGACTTGGCCGCCGACTTCAGGTCGTCCTTCCAGTCCGACGTCGGCGCGTCGTCGTCGCGGCGGGGGTAGTCGCCCGCCAGGATCGCGCGGTACTCCTCCGACGCCGCCCACCGCTGCAGCTGCGCCGCGCGGACCACCGCGAACGGGTGCGACTCGGTCTCGACGAACTTGAGCTTGAGCAAGCTGTCGCGGACGTCCTCGACCGATTCGTACTCGGCGGCCTGCTGCAGGAACGACGGGACGTCGATGCGCGCCGGGTCGATCCCGCCCGCGACCTGGATCTGGGCGCGCAGCGCCGCAGTCGGGTCCTGGCTGCACAACAGCCCGGCCCGGTCGCACGACAGCTCGGCCTTGCGGATCCACTCGCGCAGCGCCGCGACGATCGCGCGGATGCCGAGCGCGCTGACCGGCGTCCACGACATCGCCAGCTGCAGGCCGATCAGGCGCACCATGATCGTGCGGTAGACCGCGTGCCCGGACAGCACGTGCCCCATCTCGTGCCCGAGCACGAACCGCAGCGAATCGAGGCTCATCAGCTCGACGAGCCCGGTGCTGACCCGGAGGAACGGCTCGTCCATGCCGACCGCCTCCGCCTGGATCCGCGGATCCTGGTAGACGAACAGGTTCGGCACCGCCGGCAGGTCCAGCGTCTCGGCGCATTCGTGGCGGAGCCGGTCGAGCTCCGGGTACTGCTTGGGACCGACGCGGATCGACGACGCGAGGGCCATCAGCCGCTCGCCGCGCTCGTTGTAGAACCCCGAAACGGCCTTGACGACCTGGGCGAAGCCGGGCACCGCGCGCAGGGTGGCGAGCGCGCCGCGGTCCACCGGGTGCTCGTAGGCGCGCGGGCTGATGCCGGGAAAGCGGACGGCGTTGTGCCGCGAGACCTCGATGTCCTCGGTCACTCGTGAAACCCCCCTGTAGCCGACCCCTGTGGTCGAGGTCACCAGCCTAGGGGAAGTCGCTTAGCCGAGGCGGCGGCCCAGGTCGTCGCGCCCGCTCCAGGTGGCCAGCAGGCTGTAGGCGACCGACACGCCCAGCGGGCCGGTGAGCAGCACCCACCACGACTCCAGGCGCGGCGCCAGCTCGATCACCGAACCGAGCGCGGGTGGGCTGGAGATGGCGTAGTGGCTGTTCGCCCAGCCGACGCCGAGCAGCATGGCCAGCGTGCTCGCGAGCGCGACGCCGAGCACCGCGGCGAGGAACACGACCGGTCCGCGCCGTTCGCGCAGCAGCCAGACGACGACGCCGACGACGATCCCGAGCCCGAGGGTGAGGAAGCCGAAGATCGCCAGGTCGTCGAAGCGGTGCCAGCTCTCCAGCTCCAGGGCGCCCTGGGTGCCGTCGGCGGCGATGACGCGCACCCGCTCCGGTGGCGCGAGCCGCGACCACGCGAAGGCGAGCGGGAAGCTCAGCAGGCTGAGGGTGCCGAGCACGCTCACGGCGGGCAGCAGGTCGGCCTTGACGACCACCCGGGGCCGCCGTTCCCGGAACAGCACGGGCACCGACCACGGCCCGGCCACGGCCGACGGCCGGTGCGCGGGCCCCGACGACTCACTCACCCGGACTCCCTCCTGGGACACGTTGCGACCGAGGGTAACCGGTCGGTCGGCGAACGCCGTCAGCCGACGGTCGTGTCGAGCGCGGAAGCCCGGCCGGATCGGCGGTCCTGGCGAGGGGCGGCTGCGACCCCAAGCCGAGGGACTTCGCCGCGGCGGTGAACCGTCAGCCGCTCGCCGTCTCGCCGTGGCGGCTGCAGCGGGCCGTCCAGCCGAGCGGGCTGACCTGGACCACCAGCCGGCGCGCGCAGAACGCGCAGTACCGCGGTGGTTCCAGCGCCGTCCGCGCGTTGTGGCACGCCGGGTGGTCCGCGCCACCCGGCGACGCCTGTCCACAGTGGACGCAGTACGACGCGGAAACCGAAGCGTCAGAGGCTGTCACTGAGGGCCTTGATGGGCATCTTGAGCTCGTCCAGCATCTCCAGGTCCGCCGAAGCCGGGCGGCCCAGGTTGGTCAGGTAGTTGCCGACGATGATCGCGTTGATCCCGCCCAGCATGCCCTGCTCCGCGCCGAGGTCGCCGAGGGTCAGCTCGCGGCCGCCGGCGAAGCGCAGCATCGTGCGCGGCATCGCGAGCCGGAACGCGGCGACCGTCCGCAGGGCGTCGCGGCCTTCGACGATCTCGTAGTGCTCGTACGGCGTGCCCGGCTGCGGGATGAGGAAGTTCATCGGCACCTCGTGCGGGTTCAGCTCGGCCAGCTGCACCGCGAACTCCGCGCGCTGCTCGACCGTCTCCCCCATGCCGATGATGCCGCCGCAGCAGACCTCCATGCCCGCCTCGGCGACCATTCGCAGCGTGTCCCAGCGCTCTTCCCAGGTGTGCGTCGTGACGACCGACGGGAAGTGCGAGCGCGCCGTCTCGAGGTTGTGGTTGTAGCGGTGCACGCCCATGTCGACCAGCTCGTCGACCTGCTCCTGCGTCAGCATGCCGAGGGAACACGCGATCTGGATGTCGTTGCCGTCCTCGCGGATGGCGCGAACACCTTCGCGGACCTGCGTGAGGAGCCGCTGGTCCGGGCCGCGGACGGCGGCGACGATGCAGAACTCCGTCGCGCCGGTCTCGGCGGTCTGCCGGGCGGCCTTGACCAGGTTCGGGATGTCGAGCCACGCCGACCGCACCGGAGTCGGGAAGCGGCCGGACTGGGAGCAGAAGTGGCAGTCCTCCGGGCAGCCGCCGGTCTTGAGGCTGATGATGCCCTCGACCTCGACCTCGGGCCCGCACCAGCGCATCCGCACCTCGTGCGCCAGGGCGAGGAGGTCGGGCTGCCGGTCGTCCGGCAGCCGGAGCACGTCGAGGACCTGCTGTTCACCGAGGCCGACGCCGTTTTCGAGGACCTGCTCGCGCGCGAAGGCGAGCACATCGGTGTCCGGGGCTGCGGTCAAGGTGTCTCCTTGGTCGTGGGGGAAGCGTCCCTCATCGTGCACGAAGGCACCTCGGGGCGACAGCGACGCAGGTCACTTCTCCGCGGAAGCGCACCCGGCGAAATGCTCGGGGTCGAATTCGCCGCCGAACCACGGCGAGAGCCCCGCCCGCGCCGCGGCCAGGAACTCCTCGCGGGACGCCGTGCCGAGCCCGGCGGGCAGCACGCCGAGCAGCGGCGCGCCCGCCGCGACCGGCAGGTCTTCGAGGTTGGACAGCGCCGCGAGGTCCGGCTCGGCCGGCCAGGCGCCGATGATCACCCCGGCGACCGTGAGCCCGCGTTTCAAGGCGACCTCGGCGGTGAGCGCGGTCGTGTTGAGCGTGCCGAGGCCCGCCTCGGCCACGATGATCACCAGCGAGCCGAGCGACCAGGCGACGTCGGCGAGGCTGGCGCCGGCGCCGTCGAAGCGCACCAGCAGCCCGCCCGCGCCTTCGATCAGGGTGAGGTCGTGCCCGGTGTCCAGGTCTGCCGCCGCCTGGGCGATTTCCCCGGGGTCGAGCGCCGGAAGGCCGCTGCGGCGGGCCGCGGCCTCCGGCGACAACGGGTCCGGGTAGCGGCGCAGCTCACGGGTGGTGACGTCGGGCCCGGCGAGGCGGACGACGTCCTGGAGGTCGCCGGGCTCGTCGGGGCGCACCCCGGTCTGGGCCGGCTTCAGCACGGCCACCCGCTGCCCCCCGGCCACCGCCACGGCCGCGATCGCCGCCGTGGTGATCGTCTTGCCGACCCCGGTCCCGGTCCCCGTCATCACCAGCATGGTCACGGGCCATCAACATAGTGACTCCGGGCCAGGGCGCGCACGCGGGCCGCGCTCGGACGAGCTGGGACGGCGGGCATCTGCATATCCGTCACCCTGCACCGCCGCGTCTTGGTGGCCGACGTCCAGGACTCATCGCTTCACCGAACACGAAGCG
>NZ_JBFBBN010000041.1:0-9089 GCF_040682715.1 Amycolatopsis sp. NPDC051128
GCGGTGCTACACCCCCCCCCAACGCCACATTGGGTGCGTTGGACGCAACCAACGCCACATTGGGGCGCTCGGGGCCGGTCGTGCCGTGGGTGCTCTCGGCGCGGAGTTCGGCCGCGTTGCGGGGGCAGGCCGAGGCGCTCGCGTCCGTGTCCGCGGATCCGGTGGACGCCGGCTGGTCGCTGGCCACGACGCGGGCGACGTTCGACCACCGGGCCGTCGTGATCGGTCCCGACTTCGCCGCCGGGCTCGACGCGCTCGCGAAGGACGTGCCGCACGCGCGGCTGGTGCGCGGCACCGCGACCCGGCCCGGCAAGGTCGTCTTCGTCTTCCCCGGCCAGGGTTCGCAGTGGCCCGGGATGGCGGTGGACCTCCTGGAATCCTCCCCGGTCTTCGCCGGACGGCTGGCCGAGTGCGCCGCCGCCCTGTCGTCCTTTGTGGACTTCTCCGTGGTGGAGGTGCTGCGCGAAGGCCGTGACCTCGACCGCGTCGACGTCGTCCAGCCGGTGCTGTTCGCGGTGCTCGTCTCGCTGGCCGCCGTCTGGCGCGCCCACGGGGTCGAGCCGACGGCCGTCGTCGGGCACAGCCAGGGCGAGATCGCCGCGGCGGTCGTCGCGGGCGCATTGTCCCTTGAGGACGGTGCTCGGGTGGTCGCGTTGCGCAGCAAGGAGATTCTGTCACTGGGCGGCGACGGCGGAATGGCTTCCGTGGCCCTGTCCGCCGAGGCCGCGGGCAAGCGGCTGGCGGACCGGGGCGGGGAACTGTCGCTCGCCGCGGTCAACGGGCCGTCGTCGGTCGTCGTGTCCGGCGACGCCGGCCTGCTGGCCGAGTTCGTGGCCGGCTGTGCGGCCGACGGCGTCCGCGCCAAGCTGATCCCGGTCGACTACGCCTCGCACTCCGCGCACGTCGACCGCATCCACGACCGGCTCCTGGAGGTGCTGGCGCCGGTCACCCCGCGGGCGGCGGACATCCCGTTCTGCTCGACGGTGACCGGGGACTTCCTCGACACCACCGAGCTGGACGCGGCCTACTGGGCCCGGAACCTGCGGGAGACCGTCGGCTTCGCGGGCGCCACGGCGAAACTGCTGGCCACGGGCCACGGCGTCTTCGTCGAATGCAGCCCGCACCCGGTGCTCACCATGGCCGTCGAAGAGACGGCCGAGCAGGCGGTCGTCGCCGTCGGCACGCTCCGGCGCGACGACGGCGGCCCCGCGCGGCTGCTGGCCTCGCTGGCCGAGGCGTACGTCCGGGGGGTGCGGATCGACTGGACCGAGGCCCTCCCCGGCGGCCGGCGCGTCGACCTGCCGACCTACGCCTTCCAGCGCGACCGCTACTGGCTCGAATCCCCGGCGGGCGCCGGGGACGTCGGCTCGGCCGGCCTGGCGGCGGCGGACCACCCGCTGCTCGGCGCGGTCGTCCCGCTGCCGGAGTCCGGCGGGCTGGTCTGCACGGGGGCGCTGTCGCTGCGCACCCACCCGTGGCTGGGCGACCACGCGCTGCTCGGCACCGTCCTGGTGCCTGGCACCGCGCTCGTCGAGCTCGCCCTGCGGGCCGGGGCGCACGTGGACCGGCCAGTGCTCGACGAGCTGACGCTGGAAGCGCCGATCGTGCTGCCCGCACAGGGCGGGGTGCAGGTCCAGGTCATGCTCGACGCGTCGGGCGCGGTCACCATCCACTCGCGTCCCTCGGGTTCCGAAGAACCGTGGATCCGCAACGCTTCCGGCGCGCTCGGGACGTCCGGGGAAACCGGGATGTCGCTGACCGAGTGGCCACCTGCCGGTGCGACCGCCATCGAGCTGGACGGCGCGTACGCGGCACTGGCCGAACGCGGATTCGGCTACGGCCCGGCGTTCCAGGGCCTGCGCGCGGTCTGGCGCCGCGGTGAGGAGATCTTCGCGGAGGTCGCCGTCGACGCGGCCGACGCGGACCGCTTCGGCCTGCACCCGGCGTTGCTCGACGCGGCCCTGCACGCGGGCATGGTGGCGGGCGACGCCGAGGGTGGCGCGCGGATGCCGTTCGCGTGGACCGACGTGGCTCTGCACGCGGTCGGCGCCTCGGCGATCCGCGTCCGGCTGGCCGGGCCGAGGCTCGACATCGCCGACACGACCGGAGCCCCGGTGGCGACGATCGGTGCGCTGGCAACACGCCCGGTCTCGGCGGTGACGCCCGCCCGCGACCCGCTGTTCCACGTGCAGTGGACACCGGTCGGGGCGCCTGCCTCGTCGGGGACCGCGGAGCTGTTCGAGGTCCGGGCGGGCGAGGTCGGCGAGGTGACGGCTTCGGTCCTCGCCCGCTTGCAGGGGGACGCGTCCCGCCTGGCGATCATCACGTACGGAGCGGTGGCGGCCCGCCCGGACGAGGACGTCCCGGACCTGGCGGCGGCCGCGGTGTGGGGCCTGGTCCGGTCCGCCCAGACGGAGCAGCCAGGCCGGTTCGTGCTGATCGACGCCCAGCCGGGGACCGACGGGGAGCTGCTCGAGCGGCTCGCCGCGGGTGAGGAGCCCCAGGTCGCGGTGCGGGACGGGCAGGTCTTCGCACCGCGTCTGGCCCGCCTGGTGCTGGAGTCTTCCGAAGCGGAAGGGGTGGTCTCCGCTGAGGCCGCACCGGCTGGTTCGGCAGCCCCCTCCTTCGACCCGGCCGCCACCGTCCTCATCACCGGCGGCACCGGCCTTCTCGGCGGCCTCATCGCCCGCCACGCGGCCCGCGCCGGCGCCGGCCACATCGTCCTGACCAGCCGCAGCGGCCGCTCGGCCGAAGGCGCCGACGACCTCGTCGCCGACCTGACCGCGACCGGCGCCCGCGTCACCGTCGCCGAGTGTGACGCCGCCGACCGCGAAGCCCTCGCCGCCGTCCTGACCGCCATCCCGGCCGAATTCCCCCTGCGAGCGGTGATCCACGCCGCCGGCGTCCTCGACGACGGCATGCTCGCCGGCCTCACCCCCGACCGGCTCGCCACCGTCCTGAAGCCCAAGGCCGACGCCGCGGCGAACCTCCACGAGCTCACCCGCGACCACGACCTGACCGACTTCGTCCTCTTCTCCTCGGCCGCCGGCATCCTCGGCAACGCGGGCCAGGCCGGTTACGCCGCGGCCAACGCCTACCTCGACGCCCTCGCCACCCACCGGCACGCCCAGGGCCTCCCGGCGAAGTCCCTCGCCTGGGGCCTCTGGGACGAAGCCAGCGACTTGACCCGCCAGCTGGGCGCCGAAGGCCGCGAGAAGGTGAGCCGGGCCGGGCTGCGGCCGCTCTCCACCGAAGAGGGCCTGCGGCTCTTCGACACCGCCCGGACGACGCCGGAGCCGGTCCTGGTCCCGATGCACCTCGACGTCGCCGCGCTCCGGCGGCAGTTCGGCACCGGCGGGGTGCCGCCGCTGCTGCGGGGGCTCGTCCGGCCCGCCGCCAAGCGGGCGGCCGCCGGGGAAGCCGTGGCGATCACCGGGGACACCTTGCGGGAAGTGGTCCTGACGCAGGTGGCGGGCGTGCTCGGCTTCACCGGGCCGGACGCGATCCCGGCCGGGGTCGGCTTCCCGGAGATGGGCTTCGACTCGCTCACCGCCGTCGAACTGCGCAACCGCCTGATCGGGCTGACCGGCCTGCGGCTGTCCGCGACGCTGGTGTTCGACCACCCCACCCCGGACGCGCTCGTCGAGTACCTGAGCGGCGAGCTCGTCCCGGTCACGAAAACCGAAGAGTCCACAGAGGACTCGGTGGCCGAAGAAGAAACCGGCTCCATCCAGCTCCTCTACCGGAAGGCCTGCGACGAAGGCAAGATCGCCGAAGCCGTCGAGTTCATCAAGGCGGCGTCCCGGCTGCGGCCGTCCTTCGCCGGCGTCGCCGAGCTGAAGAAGCTGCCCGAACCGGTCCGGCTCGCCCGGGGTGACGCGACGCCGGGGCTGCTCTGCTTCGCCGCGCCGGTCGCGATCACCGGCGCCCAGCAGTACGCGCGGTTCGCCGCCGGCTTCCGCGGCGAACGCGAGCTGACCATGATCCCCGCACCCGGGTTCCGGCCCGGCGAGCGGCTGCCGTCGTCGGTCGAAGCGACCGTCGAACTGCAGGCGGAGCTGGTCTGGAAGGCCGCCGGCGGCACGCCGTTCGTGCTGCTCGGCCACTCGTCCGGCGGCTGGCTGGCCCACGCGGCCGCCACCTACCTGGAGGGCCTCGGCTCGCCGCCGGAGGGCATCGTGCTGATGGACACCTACGTGCCGCAGAGCGGGCAGATCGACCGGTTCAAGAGCACCTTCGTGACCAGCGCGCAGGACCGCGAAGAAGCCGTCGGCGGCATCGACGACCTGCGGCTGACCGGCATGGGCTGCTACTTCCGCGTGTTCGCCGACTGGACGCCGGAAGACACGGCGGTGCCGACGTTGTTCGTCCGCGCCACCGAGTCCCTCCAGTCGGTCGGCGGGGAAGGAACCGAAGGCGACGCCTGGCGCCCGATCTGGACCCCCGACCACGTCGGCGCCGACGTCCCCGGCAACCACTGGTCGATGATGGAAAACCACGCCGCCACGACCGCCGACGCCGTCCGCACCTGGCTCGAAGACCTCTGAAACCAACGAAAAGGAACAAGATGACCGACTTCGTCATGCCGCAGATCGACCCGGCGCTGCTGCCGCCGTCCGTCCGGTTCGGACTGGCGGACACGCTGCCGTGGCTCGGCCGGATGCGCGCCGCGAACCCGGTGCTGCGCGACCCGTTCGGCATGCACCACGTGTTCACCTACGCCGAGGTCCAGCAGGCGCTGGCCGATCCCGGCACGTTCTCCAGCGACCCCTCGCACGTGATGCCGCAGGCCGCCGCGGAGCTGTCCGCCGGCATGCTCGCGGTGATGGACCCGCCGGCGCACACCAAGGTCCGCCGGATCGCGAGCGCGGCCTTCACGCCAAAGCGCGTCAAGGACCTCAACGACCGCATCGAATCGATCGCCGAGGAGCTGCTCGACGCGGCGCCGGGCGACGAGTTCGACTTCGTCACCGCGTTCTCGCAGTACCTGCCGCTGGTCGTGGTGTCCGAGCTGCTCGGCATCCCGCGGACCGACCTGCCGCAGTTCCTCGCCTGGACCGAGCAGCTCCTCCAGGTCACCGTGCCCAACCCCAACGACGCCGCCGAGATGGACGCCGCCATGCAGGCGGCCATGTTCGGCCCGCTCGTCCAGATGCAGCAGTACATGGCCGGCCTCTGCGCCGAACTGCGCGCGAACCCGCGCGACGGCTTCATCAGCGACCTGCTCCAGGCCGAAGTGGACGGTGAGCGGCTCGCCGACCACGAAGCCGTCAACCTCGCCATCCAGCTGCTGCAGGCAGGGCACATCACGTCGGCGTCGCTGCTGGCGAACTCCGTCCTGAAGCTGGCGGAGCACCCGGAGATCGAAGCCCGGCTGCGTAACGACCCCGCGCTGATCCCGGCCGCCGTCGACGAGGTCCTGCGGTTCATCCCGCCGGTGCCGCGCCTGCAGCGGTTCACCACCACCGACACCGAGCTCGGCGGCGTGAGCATCCCGGCGAAGAGCATGGTCTTCCTGTCGCTGCTCTCGGCCAACCACGACGAGAAGGTGTTCGTCGACCCGGACGCCTTCACCATCGACCGCGCCCCCGGCCGCAACCTCACCTTCGGCCACGGCATCCACTACTGCTTCGGCGCGGCGCTGGCCAAGACCGAGGCGAAGGTCGGGCTGGGCGCGTTGCTGCGCCGGTTCGCCTCGATCGAGGTGCTGGCCGGCGAGCCGGTCGAGTTCTACGAGAGCGAGCTGTTCACGCCGAAGAGCGTCCGGGTCCGGGTGCGGCGGGCGTGACCAGCGCACTGTCCACAGAGGACGTGCCGTCGGCCCGGTTCGGCCTCGGTGACCAGCTCGCCTGGCTGCGGGACCGGCGCGAGGCCGGCGGGGTGCACGTCGACGCGTTCGGCCACCACCACGTCTTCTCGCACGCCGACGTCGAGTGGGTCACGAAGGACCCCGCGACGTTCTCCAGCAACCCCGCCCGGGTGCTGCCCGAGGGCGTGCCGAACCTGACCGAGGGGATGATGCTCGTCGCCGACCCGCCGCAGCACGGCAAGCTGCGGCGGCTGGCGGCGCAGGCGTTCACCCCGAAGAAGATGCGCGACCTCGGCCCGCGGGTGGCCGAGATCGCCACCGGCCTGCTGGACCGGGCCCCCTCGGGCGGCTTCGACGCGGTCGAGCACTTCACCGTCGACCTGCCCGCGACGATGATCGCCGAGCTGTTCGGCATCCCGGCCGCCGACGCGGGCGCGTTCCGGACGCTGGTCGAGCAGATCATGGCGATCGAGCCGCCGAACCTCACCGACGAGGCGGCCGTGCGGGCGACGGCGGAGAACGCGCTGGGCGGGCCGTTCCTCGAGCTGATGGGCTACCTGCTGCAGCTGTGCGCGCGCCGGCGCGCCGAACCGGCGCCCGGGCTGATCTCCGACCTGGTGCGCGCGGAGCTGGACGGCGAACGCCTCGCCGATCCGGAGGTGGCGAGCCTGGCCGTGCAGATCCTGCAGGCCGGGCACCTCACCACTGCGGCGGTGCTCGGCCACGCGCTCGTGTTGCTCGCCGAGCACCCGGAAGCGCAGGAAGCGCTGCGGGCGGACCGCTCGCTGATCCCGGGCGCCGTCGAAGAGGTCCTGCGGTGCCGCCCGCCGTCCACCCGGCTGCAGCGCTACACCACGGCGGACACCGTGGTCGCCGGGCACCCGATCCCGGCGCGCGCGATCGTCGTGCCGTGGATGCTCTCGGCGAACCACGACGACGCCGTGTTCGCCGAACCGGACGTCTTCAACATCCGCCGCCGTCCGAACCGCCACCTGACGTTCGGCCACGGCATCCACTTCTGCCTCGGCGCCATGCTCGCCCGCGTCGAGCTGGCCGGCGCGCTGAACGCGCTGTTCGACCGCGTTCCCCAGTGGACGGTCGACGGCGTCGTCGAGTACCAGGAATCCCATCTGCTGTTCGCACCGAAGCGGGTCCCGCTGGTCGTCAGCACCACCCCCACCGATCGGAGAGATCCCGCATGACCGAGACCCTCGACACCGCCACCGAGGCGCCGTCGTTCCCGCTGCCGCGCGGCAAGTGCCCCTACCACCCGCCCGCCGGGTACGCGGAGCTGCACCGCGCGGCGCCGCTGTCCAAGGTGAAGCTGGTCGACGGCAAGCAGGCCTGGGTCGTCACCGGCTACGCCGAGGCCCGCGCGCTGCTGTCGGACCCGCGGCTCTCGGCCGCGCGCTCGCACCCCGACTTCCCGAACAACGCGAAGATCATGCCCGGCACGGGGATGCCGCAGCCGGTGCCCGAGGGCGACGCGCTGACGTTCGCGCAGCTCGACGACCCGGAGCACAACACCCAGCGCAAGCTGGTCATCCCCAGCTTCACCCTGCGCCAGGCCAAGGCGACGCGGCCGAAGATCCAGCGGATCGTCGACGAGCTGATCGACGGCATGCTGGCCGACGGCCCGGGCGCGGACCTCGTCTCGGCGTTCGCCGTGCCGTTCCCGTCGATGATGATGGCCGAGCTGTTCGGCGTGCCGGAGGAGGAGCGCGCGGTCTACACCGAGCACGTCCGGTACCTCGCGACGCGGCCGGACATGATGGTGCCGGCGATCTACACGCTGTCCGACTTCTACACCAGGCTGTTCGAGCGCAAGCGCACCGAGCCGGGCGAGGACCTGGCCACGCACATGGTGACCAGCTTCGACGAGCGGCCCGGCGAGATCGGCTTCCAGCAGCTGCTCAACTCGGCGATGCTGGTGACGGTGTCGGGCAACGAGTCCACGATGACGATGATCTCGCTGGGCGCGTTCGCGGTGCTGAACAACCCCGCGCAGGCCGACATCCTGCGCGCCGACCCGGCCGGCGCGGCGCCGCGCGCGGTGGAGGAGCTGCTGCGCTACATCTCGGCGGGGGACATCATCTCGCGGCTCGCCACCGAGGACATCGAGGTCGGCGGGCAGACGATCCACGCGGGCGAGGGCGTCATCCTGGCGACGCCGGCGGTCAACCGCGACCCGGCGGCGTTCCCGGAGCCGGACGAGCTGGACCTGCGCCGCGACCACAAGACGCACCTCACCTTCGGCCACGGCCCCCACCAGTGCGTCGCGATGAACTTCGCGACGGCCGCGCTGGAGGTCGTCTTCTCGACGCTGTTCGCGCGGCTCCCGGGCCTGCGGCTGGCCGTGCCCGCCGAGGAGGTGCCGCCGGGCGGGCTGGGCGTCTACCGCGTCGCGGAGCTCCCGGTCACGTGGTGACCGCGGACCGCTGGTTCCGCCGCTTCCACCCGGCGCCGGCGGCGAAGACGCGGCTCGTGTGCCTGCCGCACGCGGGCGGTTCGGCGTCGTTCTTCTTCCCCGTGTCGAAGGCGCTCGCCCCGGACGTCGAAGTCCTGGCCGTGCAGTACCCGGGGCGCCAGGACCGGCGGCAGGAGCCGTTCGTCCCCACGATCGGCGCCCTCGCCGACGCGATCGCGGCGCTGCTGCGGGAGGAGCCGGACCTGCCGCTGGCGCTGTTCGGGCACAGCATGGGCGCGATGGTCGCCTACGAGGTGACCCGGCGGCTGGAGTCGTCGGGCCCGGCGCCGGTGACGCTGTTCGTCTCCGGCCGCCGCGCGCCCGACCGCTACCGCGACGACCGCGTCCACACCCGGTCCGACGAAGGGGTGCTGGCCGAAGTGCGGCGGCTGAGCGGCACGGACACGGACCTGCTCGGCGACGAGGAGGTGGTGCGGATGATCCTCCCGGTGCTGCGCAACGACTACCGCGCCGTCGAGACCTACCGGCACACCCCGGGCTTCCGGCTGTCGACGCCGGTGGTGGCGTTCACCGGGACCGAGGACCCGGTGGCTTCGGTGGCCGAAGTGGACGCCTGGGCCGAGCACACGACCGGCGGGTTCGAGCTGGTGGCGTTGCCGGGTGGGCACTTCTTCCTGACCCGGCACCAGGACGTCCTCCTGCGCACGATGACCGAGCGTCTCGCCGGTCCCCGGGTCGCCGTCTGAAGCGTGCCGCGTGCCGCGCAAGCGGTCAACGGAAGGCCGTGAATGGCTCATTGAGGGACTCTATGCCGCAACCGCCCTCAACGGCCTTCTTCCCCTTCGTCGTGAG